>JBIOJK010000133.1:0-9592 GCA_044450765.1 Myxococcota bacterium
CGCGCGCGCCCGAGCTCGAACTGAACCAGCAAGTGCTGCGCGTCGCCGTCGGGCTTCGAGTCCGCGCCGATGTCTGGGGCAATCAGGACCGCGCGGCCGGGAGGCAGCGAGCTGACGCGGCCCGGGCTCACCAGCTCGGCTCGGCCGCGCTCGCGGAAGGAAAGCCGCCACGGCGTCGTTTCCGCTGCTGCGGGGCCGAAGCTGGCGGAAAAGCGCGCCACCCCGATCGACAGCAGGCGGACCGAAATCGCGTCGGGGCGCGCACTCGTGCGTGCCACGGTTCATCCCTCCCTGAGCCGGATTGTATACAGATCCCGAAGTTCTGTGGGAGAAATGACGCGTCAGATGGTGGCGGCGCGGAAACGACCTGGATCCGGCTGGACGACCCGTCCGGCGCGAATCAGGCGCTCGACGTGCTGGGCCATGCTCCTGCGCTCGACCGGGTCCGCGAAGGGAATCGGGTCCTGCGGCCGGTACACGAAGCGGTGGCGGACGACCTCGTCCAGCGAGCGCGGCTCTGCGAGAAACTCCAGCAGCCGGCGCTCGCGATCGGCGATCACCGCCGCGAAGCGCTGGAGCCGCTCGAGGAACGCGTCGCGCCCCTCCACGACGCCGATATGGTGGAACGTCGCGTAGTAGCGCGCGCGCAGCCCGCGCGCGTCCGCCAGCGTGCGCTCGAAGTCCTCGAGATCCGACCACGCGTCGCCGTAGTACGGGCCGAAGCTCGAGAGGTCGACGTCCGCGAGATAGACGAGGTCGTCGGGCTCGACCCGGAAGAACGAGTGCCCGCGCGTGTGTCCGGGCGCGTGAATCACTTCGACCCGCGCGCCGCCCAGCTCGAAGCAGTCGCCGCCGCGGAACGCGCGCGCGTCGGGGCGCGCCTCGAAGTGGAAGCGCTCGACGACGGTCTTGCGCCAGACCGAGAGCACCGGCTCTGGATAGCCGTACAGCTCCATCAGCGCGTCGAGTGACTGGATTCCCGGCAGGTCGGCCTCGTGGAAGTGCCACGGCGCGTCGCGATAGAGCGCGCTGCCGCCGAAGTGATCCTCGTGGCAGTGACTGTGCAGCACGCGGTCCGCGCGCGGGCGCTGCGCGGGCTCGCGCGCGACGAGCCCCAGCGACGGATCGATGACGACGGTCTCGCTCCGGCCGCGCACGACCAGCGAGTTGCCGTGCGGGTACTTCCCGCGCCGATCGCCGAAGTAGACGGTGGTGGCGCCGAAGCTCTGCTGTTCGAGGGGCTCGCCCACCGGCGCAGGATATCAGCGGCCGGTCTGGCGCAGCGGATCGAGCAAGCGCTCGAGCTCCGGCGCGGGCAGCACGCGCTTCTCGGCGGCGAGCTCACGCACCCGCCGGCCCGTCGTCCACGCCTCGCGCGCGAGCTCGGCCGCGCGGTCGTAGCCGATCGCGGGCGCCAGCGCGGTCACCATCGCGAGGCTCTCTTCGACGAGCGCGCCCGCGCGGTCGGCGCGCGCCTCGATCCCGGCGAGACACTTCTCGTTGAACACGCGCGCGGCGCTCGCCAGCAGGCGGATCGACTCGAGCAGGTTCCGCGCGATCACGGGGATCGCCGTCAGCAGCTCGAGCTGCCCCTGCGCGCCGGCGGCGGCGATCGCGGCGTCGTTGCCGATCACCTGTGCGGCGACCTGCAGCACGACCTCGCAGACGACCGGGTTCACCTTGCCCGGCATGATCGACGAGCCCGGTTGGATCGCCGGCAGCGAGAGCTCGCCGATCCCGCCGCGCGGTCCGGACGCCAGGAGCCGCACGTCGGAGGCGACCTTCGCGAGCGACAGCGCGAGCGTGCGCAGCGCGCCGCTCGCCTCGACGCACGCATCGCGCGCGCCCTGCGCCTCGAAGTGATCGCGCGCCTCCTCGAGCGCCAGGCCGGTCGCGCGCGAGAGCTCGGCCAGCGCGCGCTCGACGAAGCCCGCCGGACAGTTCAAGCCGGTGCCGACGGCGGTGCCGCCCAGCGCGACCTCGGCCAGCGAGTCACTCGCCCGCGCGCTCCGCTCGCGCCCGAGCTCGACCTGCCGCGCCCAGCCCGCGAACTCCTGGCCCAGCCGAACCGGCGTCGCGTCCATGAAGTGAGTGCGGCCGAGCTTGACGACGTCGTCGAAGGCGAGCGCCTTCGTGCGCAGCGCGTGCTCGAGGCCCGCCAGCGCGGGCGCGAGATCGTCGCGCAGCGCGAGCCGCGCGGCGACGTGGAGCGCGGTCGGAATCACGTCGTTCGACGACTGACTCGCGTTCACGTGGTCGTTCGGGTGCACCGGCTTGGGCACTCCCCGCTCCGCCAGCAACGCGCGCGCCCGCGCCGCGATGACTTCGTTCGCGTTCATGTTCGTCGAGGTGCCCGAGCCGGTCTGGAACACGTCGAGCGGGAAGTGCGCGTCGAGCGCGCCCGACGCGACCTCGCCCGCCGCCTCGGCGATCGCGCGCGCGACGTCGGGCTCGACCAGGCCGAGCTCCGCGTTCGCACGCGCCGCAGCCGCCTTCACGAGCCCGAGCGCGCGCAGGAAGACGCGCGGAAAGCGCTCACCGCTGATCGGGAAGTTCTCGACCGCGCGCTGCGTGGATGCGCCCCACAGCGCATCCGCCGGCACGCGCATCTCGCCCATGGAGTCCCGCTCGATTCGAAAGTCTTCCGTCGCCATGCCCGAGAGCTTAGCGGCGCGGCGCCTCGTGTAGACTCGCCTCATGGCGCAGCTCGACCCCGAGAAACTGAAGGCGACGCTCGGGCTGATCTTCAGCTCGCTCGGCGGCGCGATGACGTCCGCCATGATCTGCCTCGGCGACCGACTCGGTCTGTACCGAGCGCTCGCCGACGGCCGCGCGCTGACGAGCGCGGAGCTCGCCGCCGCGACCGGTCTGAAGGAGCGCTGGCTGCGCGAATGGCTCTACCAGCAGGCGGCTGCGGGGGTGCTCGAGCACCGCGGCGGCGAGCGCTTCGCGCTCTCGGCCGAGGGCGCGGCGGTGCTCGCGGACGAGGGCCATCCGGCGTTCGGCGCCGGCTTCTTCTCGCATCTGCCGCAGACACTGGCCGTCCTCGACCAGCTGCCCGAGGCGTTCCGCAGCGGCGTGGGCCTGTCGTACGACGCGTTCGGGCCGGAGGGCGCGGCCGGCATCGAGCGCGCCTTCGCGCCCTGGTTCCGCAGCCTGCTCGTGCCGATGGCGCTGCCGCGGCTGCCCGGCGTGGTCGACGCTCTGAAGCGCGGCGCCGACGCGGCGGACGTCGGCTGCGGCGCGGGCGTCGCAGTGCTGGAGATGGCGAAGGCCTTTCCCGCTTCGCGCTTCCACGGCTACGACATCTCGCAGCACGCGCTCGGCCGCGCGCGCGAGAACCAGGCGCGCGCCGGCGTCTCGAACGCCTGGTTCCACGACGCGCGCAGCGAGTCACTCCCGGCGGATGCCAGCCTCGACTTCGTGACCGCCTTCGACTGTCTGCACGACATGGCGCACCCGGAGCGCGTGTTGCAGGCGGTGCGGCGGTCGCTGCGCCCCGGCGGCGTCTTCCTGATCTGCGACATCAAGGCGCGCGACAGCTTCGACGAGAACGTCCGCCGCAACCCGATGGCCGCGATGATGTACGGCTCGTCGGTCCTGACCTGCATGTCGTCCGCGCTCTCGGAGCCGGACGGTCTGGGGCTCGGCACGCTCGGCTTCCCCGAGTCACTCGCGCGCAAGATGTGCGCCGAGGCAGGCTTCTCGCGCTTCGAGCCGATCGATTTCGATCACCCGGTGAACGCCTTCTACGTGGTGCGGCCGTGATCCGCGCGCTCGACGTGGCGACCTCGCTCGCAGCGACACTCGCGCGTGTCGGAACGGGGGCGCAGATCGGCGCGCTCGGCGCACGGCCGGCGCAGCCGCTGCTGCTCTACGAGTTCGAGGCCTGCCCATTCTGCCGCAAGGTGCGCGAGGCTCTCTCGATCCTGGACCTCGATGCCGACGTGTTTCCGTGTCCGAAGAACGGCCCGCGCTTCCGCGCGGAGGTGGTGCGGCGCGGCGGCAAGGCGCAGTTCCCGTGGCTCGTCGATCCGAACACCGGCCTCGAGATGTACGAGTCGGACGCGATCGTGAAGTATCTGTTCGAGCGCTACGGCGACGGCCGCGTGCCGACGGCGCTCGGCCTCGGCGTGCTGACCGACGCGTCCGCGCAGCTCGCGAGTCTCTGGCGCCCGGGCTTCGGCGCGTTCTACGTGCCGGCGCGCGCGCCGGAGAAGCCGCTCGAGCTGTGGAGCTTCGAGGCGTCGCCGTTCTGCCGCCTGGCCCGCGAGAAGCTGTGCGTCCTGGAGCTCCCCTACCGCCTGCACAACGTGGCCAAGGGCAGCCCGAAGCGCGAGGCGTTCGCGCTCCGCTCGGGCAGGATGATGGTGCCCTATCTCGTCGATCCGAACACCGGGAAAGAGATGTTCGAATCGGCCGACATCGCCGAGTATCTCGACCAGACGTACGCGGTCGCCGAGTGACTCCTCCGGCGTTCGAGACGCTCGCGCTGCGCGCGGACGGCGCCATCGGGCGGCTCACCCTGAACCGGCCCGAGCGGCTGAACGCGATGGGCGCGACCATGCTGCGCGAGCTGGCCGACGCCGCGCGCTTCTTCGACACGCAGCCCCACGTGCGCGCGGTGATCGTCTCCGGCGCGGGCCGCGCGTTCAGCGCCGGCGCGGATCTCTACGACTCACCCATCGCCGACGCGGCGGCGAGCTCGGGCAACTCGTGGGCGGTCCGGCGCGAGGTCGGCCAGATCGGCCTGCGCATGGCGGACGCGATCGAGTCGATGCGCGCCGTGACGGTCGCGCAGATACACGGCTACGCCGTCGGCGGCGGCGTCGTGCTCGCGGCCGCCTGCGACCTGCGCGTCGCGGCCGAGGACGCGGTGTTCTCGATCCCGGAGATCGAGCTCGGCATTCCGCTCGCCTGGGGCGGCATCCCGCGGCTGGTGCGCGAGATCGGCCCCGCGCTCACCAAGGAGCTGGTCATGACCTGCCGGCGCTTCAGCCCGGCGGAGGCCAAGGCCGCGGGCTTCCTGAACCGCGTCGTTCCGGCCGGCCAAGTCGCGACCGAGGCCGAGTCACTCGCCGCGCAGGTGGCCGCGATGCCGTCGGTGCCGATCGCGATCACCAAGGAGCACGTGAACTCGGTGGCGCGCGCGATGGGTATGGGCTCGACGGGCTTTTCGGACGGCGACGGGCTGCTGGGCGCGGTCTTCGACCCAGAGTCGCTCGAGGCGGCGCGCAAGTATCTCGAGCGGACCGTCGGCCGCAAGCGCTGACTCGTCCGCTCAGGGCAGGATTTCGACCGGCGTTCCGTCCGGCACCGCGCGCACCAGCTCGTCGATCTCGCCGTTGCTGAGCGCGATGCAGCCGTCGGTCCAGTCGAAGATCGCGTGCGCCGAGCCGAGCCACTCGAAGCCGTCGCGCAGGCCGTGGATCTCGATCCCGCTGCCGGGACGGACGCCCGCGGCCTTCGCGCGCGCGAGGTCGTCGGGGTTCGGATACGAGAGCTCGAGGGCGGCGTGAAACGAAGTCTCCTTGCTGCGCCGCTTCGCGAGATAGAGCCCCTCGGGCGTGCGCTGATCGCCGAGCTCCTGCTTCGCGCCGAGCGGCCGCCCGCCGAGCGCGACCCGGTACGACTTCAGCGCCGCGCCGTGCCAGAAGAGCGTCAGCGTGCGGTCCGCCTTGCGGACCACGAGCCGGTCGGCCACCGCCGCGCGCGCGAGAGGCTGCGCGAACGAGTCAGCGGCCAGAGCGAGCGCGAGCGCGCCGGCGACGGCGAACGCGCGGCTCACGGGCAGGCGCTCGCATCGCGCGCGACGCAGATCGCGGAGAAGCCCCCGCCGGGGCTGCGCAGGTTCGTGACTTGTCCCTGGTACACGCGCGCTCCGAGCAGCAGGATCTCGCCGCGGTACGCATAGGCGCGCACGTCGAACTTCATCGCGCGCGGGCCGTCGAGCGTCTCGACCTGCACTTCGCCGGGCTCGACGCGCCGCTGCGCGACAAAGCTCGGATCGGCGCCGATCTCGGCGAGCTTGCGGCGCGAGATCTTGTCGCCTCGGTACACCGCCTTGCTGCCGAACGCCGCGCACGGCTTGTACACCCAATGGTGTCGCTCGGCCCAGGCGCGCTCGGCGCCGAGCTCGACGAGCGGAATCGTCTCGGGCACGAGCTCGGCCAGAAGATCGGCGTCCGCGGGCGCGACTCCGAAGCGCGCGAGCGCCGCGCGCGACGAGAACAGGGCGAGCCGGCGCTTGTTCGCGAGCAGATGGTGCTCGCGCGGCGCGGGAGTCACGACGACCTCGCGCGACAGATACGCGCGGCGCAACGCGGCGCTGCGCGGCTCCGCGAGCAGGAAGTCGGTGTCGCGCAGATAGACGAGATCGACGCCGCCCGCGAAATCCGAAGTGTCGAGAATCTCGGCGCGAAGCCCCGCGCGGCGGAAGAGCTCCGCGAAGAGCTCGAACTCGGGAAACAGGAACTGCTCGCGCGGGCGGTCGTCGAGAATCGCGATCGAGCGCAGCTCGGCACCCGCGCCGCGCGCGGCCCGCAGCTCGCTCGCAAAGCTGCGCGCGATGCGATCCTGGATCGCCTCGACCGGCAGGAGATCCGCGCACAGACACGCGATCTGCTTCGGATCGCAGAGCGCCGCGGTGTGCAGCCCGTTCAGCAGCGCGCCGCCGGCGTTGGTGTTGATCTCGATCAGACGCGGGCCCTGCGGCGTGAGATGGAAGTCGTAGCCCATGAACACGCCGAAGTTGCCGGGCGCGAAGCGCGCGATCTCGTCGGCGCCCGCGTCGACTTCGCGCTGGTAGCGCTCCGAGTGCGCGAGCTCGAACAGCAGCGCGACCGCGCGCCGGATCGCCGCGAAGTGATCCGGCGCGAGCGCGATCACGGTCCGGCCCGCGTACGGGATCGGTGCCGGCGCGGCACTCACTTCACGCACGCCGCGCCCTCGCGCGCGCGGAACGCGCGCCCGGCAGGCAGCGGACCGCGCCCTCGCGGCAGCAGTTCTCGGTGAGATACTCGACGAGCCCGCGCATCGCCTCGAAGTCCGCCGAGTAGATCAGCGACCGCCCCGCGCGCCGACACACGACCAGCCCCGCGCGCTTCAGCGCCGCCAGATGGAACGACAGCGTCGGACCCGGCAGCCCGAGTCGCTGCGCGATGCGCCCCGCCGGCAGCCCCTCCGGCCCGCGCGCCACGAGCGCGCGGAAGATCCGCAGCCGCGTCTCCTGCGCCAGCGCCGAGAGCGAGTCGACCGCGACCAATATTTCCACAAGTCTGGAATTATCGAAGTATTCGGTCGGCGTCAAGCGCGCGGGAGCTCGGCTCTGCGAGCGGCGTGCGGACCGCGGCGCGTGGCGTAAACTTCGCGCGCGGTGAGAGCTCGCTTCTTCGCGCTGGGGATTTTCGCGCTGGCCTGCGCCTCGAGCGCGCCGGAGCCGAGGCCGACGCCAGCTCCGGTGCGGCGATCCGCGCCGCGCGAGATCGCGTTCCCGCCGACGGGACCGGTCGAGCTGCGGCCGGAGAGTGCGCCCGCCGAGGGCACGCTCTATCAGCTCGTGATGAAGACCGAGGGGCGCACCGAGATCACCACCAACGGGCCGGGCTCGCACGAGTCCCAGATGGTGGACGAGAAGACGTCGCTGGAGATCGACTACCGCCAGATGCCGGTGGCAACGCCGACCGCCGACGACCTCGCGTCGTCGCTCGTGCTCGAGGCGCTGATGCGGCGCCTGCGCATTGCGCCGCCGGGCAAGGAGCAGCTGCTCGAGATCGGCGACGACCGCCTGCGCACCAGCGTGGACGACAAAGTCGGCACCGACCTGCGCGGCGCGCAGCCGAAGGAGGACCTGACGCCGCGCGAGGTGATCGGCAAGTCGTTCGCGCTGATCGTCCTCGACGTGCAGGGCAATCCCAAGGGCGTCACGCTGCACGGTGTTCCGCCCGCGAAGAAGATGCTCTCCACGCTGCCCCTGCGCGAGTCACTGAGCTTCGTGCAGATCGCTTACCCCGACCATCCGGTCTCGCCGGGAGACACTTGGCACGCGAAGCGCTACTTCCCGAATCCGATCGGGAAGCTCGGGCTCGGGGTCGACATCGAGGTGCGCCTGGTCGGCTTCGATCGCATGGGCGATGCGCCCTGCGCGCACGTCTCGCTGCGCTCGAAGAGCGAGGCGACGAACGTTCCCAGCGACTCGGGAGTCATGTTCGACGAGGTGCACGATCAGCTCAGCGGCGACGCGTGGCTCGACCTGGCCACCGGCCAGGTCGCGCAGGCGCGCATCGAGGACGTCGCGGCGGTGGCCTACAGCAAGACCGCGCTGGCGGTCCCCACGCGCGTGCGCATGCGCTACGAAGGGCGCTCCGAGCTGCAGCGGCTCGCCGAGCTTCCCCCCAGCGCGAACTGGGCCGACGGCGCGAAGCGCTTCAGTGCGGTGGACGAAAACCGGCCCAATGCACCGACGGGCGGTGCAAAGGGCCGGTATTAGCTCGTTCCCGGAGTCAGTGACTCAGAACTGATACGTCGCGCCGAACCAGACTTCGTCGCGCTTCTCCATCTGGCTGTCGGCGAAGCTCTCCAGGTTCCAGTACGGGCCTTCTGCGTAGCGGGCGAAGCCCTTGTTGATCAGCTGCCAGTTGCCCGCCTGCCAGGTCGCCGGATCGCCCAGGCAGTCCGTCGATCCGCTCTTGCAGATGTCGCGGATGTTGTGAGTCGCCTTCGAGCCCTGCAACAGGTTGATCCCGAACTCGAAGAACAGGCTCTCGTTGTAGATCCACTTGATCTTCGGACCCGTGATCCACGCCTTCGCCGACCAGTCGTAGGCGAAGAAGTTGGTGAGCACGATCGAATCGCCGCGCCAGTAGTTCTGGATGAAGAACGTCGAGATCACCTCCCACTCGTAGGTCGCCATCCCGACCTTCGTGTTGCCGTCGAAGTTCATCACGTGCTCCATGAACGTCTGGAACGACACGAACGCGGTGCGGTCCTTGTTCAGGAACGGAATGAAGAAGCTGCGGTCGAGGCCGAACGCCGAAGCGAACACGTCGCTGTGGCTGATGCCGTCGAGCTTCTTCGTGTCTGCGATCGCGCGGTTGAAGTCGTACGAGGCCTCCATGCGGAGCACCGTATCGATGTTCGGGATCTGGTAGTCCGCCGATCCGCCGAGCGTGAATGTGCGCGGATACTCGACCACCGCCTGACTCGACGACCAGATCCAGCCCAGCGGCTGCAGGCCCGACTTCGAGATGCACTGCGTGTGCTGGAGCGTGGTCTGCGTGGTCTGGTTGCAGGCGGCGCCGCCTGGACCGAACTCGGCCTTCCACACCCCCAGCGCGTTGGCGCTGGATGCGTCGACTGACGCCTTGTTGTACGGGTCGAAGCCCGGAATGACTGCCTCGCCAAAGCCGAGCGCCTGCAGGAAGAGCATCATCGCGGGATTCGGATTGTTGACGGAGTACGGGTTCTCGAAGCGCGCGACCGGCGCGTCCTGGATGCCCCAGAAGCCCGACAGCGAGAACGCGATCGACGGCTCCGGCGTGCGGAACTCGAGGCGAAGTCCGGGCTCGGTGTTCGCGAACGTCCACTTGCGCTC
>JBIOJK010000134.1:0-9531 GCA_044450765.1 Myxococcota bacterium
ACACGACGACACCACCTCGCACTACGACAAGGAGAAGCAGCAGGAGCGCCTGGCCAACCTCGCGGCCGGCGTCGCGATCGTGCGCGTCGGCGCTGCGACCGAGGCCGAGATGAAGGAGAAGAAGGCGCGCGGCGAGGACGCGCTCCATGGCCTCGGCCAGGATCTTGCCGATCGACTCGTCCGAGTTCGCCGAGATCGTGCCGACCTGAGCGATCTCGTCGGAGTTGCGCGTGGGCTTCGAGATCTTCGCGAGCTCTTCGACGATCGCCGCCACGGCGCGGTCGATGCCGCGCTTCAAGTCCATCGGCGAGCAGCCTGCCGCGACGAGCTTGGTGCCCTCGCGGAAGATCGCGTGGGCGAGAACCGTTGCCGTGGTGGTGCCGTCGCCGGCGACGTCGGAGGTCTTCGACGCGACCTCCTTCACCATCTGGGCGCCCATGTTCTCGTACTTGCCTTCGAGCTCGATCGCCTTGGCGACCGTCACGCCGTCCTTGGTCACCGTCGGCGAGCCGTAACTCTTCTCGATGATGACGTTGCGGCCCTTGGGACCCAGAGTGACTGCCACGGCCTGGGCCATCGTGCTCACGCCGTCGAGCAGGCGCGCGCGCGCTTCCTCGTCGAAACAGATCATCTTTGCGGACATTTTCGCCTACTCCTACTCGAGCACCGCGAGGACGTCTTCCTCGCGCATGATCAGGTGTTCTTCTCCGTCGAGATTGACTTCAGAGCCGCTGTACTTGCCGAACAAGATGCGGTCGCCGGCTTTCACGCCCATGGCCTGGCGCTTGCCGTCGTCGTTCACTTTGCCGGGCCCGGCCGCGACCACGCGGCCCTGCTGCGGCTTCTCCTTGGCGGTGTCGGGGATGATGATTCCGCCCGACGTCTTGTCCTCGCCGTCGAGGCGTTGCACGAGGATGCGGTCGTGCAGGGGTCGAACTTTCACGGTTTCTCTCCTCCTGGGTTCTGATCTCGCGCACCCCGAGCAAAGGGGCTCCGCGCGTACGCCTGATTAAGACCCTCGCCGCGTCTGTCAAGAGAAGGCCTTCTGGTAACCTACCGAGGTGGCGCGGAGTGACAAACGCGAGACCCGACTCGCAGATCGGGTCCGGGGCCGTTACTCGCTCGCGTACCTGCTCCTGTTCGGGCTCGCGCTGGTCGCCGGGCTCGCGTCCTGGCCGATTCTCGCCGCCGATACCGACCTCTGGTATCACCTGAACGCCGGCCGCTACATCGCCGCGGGCCATGGCATCCCCAGCGCCGCCTTCTTCTCGTTCCTGCGTCCGACGCCGGCCTGGCTCGACTACTACTGGCTCACGCAGCTCCTGTTCTACCGGGTGCACTCGCTGGCCGGGTACCTGGGTCTGGTCGAGCTGCGCGCGCTCGTGGCCGTCGGAACGTACGGCTTCGTGCTCGCGACCCTGCGGCTCGGGAAGGGCAGCGAGGGCTGGGGCTACACCGCCTTCATCTTCAGCCTGACCGCGCTCTTCTTCTTGGGCCGGCTCGCGATCGTGCGGCCCTGCGACCTCTCGTACCTGTCGATCGCCGCGTTCCTGTGGGTTCTCGAAGCGCGGCGCGGCCTGCTCGCGCTGCCGCTGCTCGCGGTTCTCTGGGTGAACCTGCACGGCATCGAGTACCCGGTGATGCTGCTGATCCTGGGTGCCTATCTCGGCGAGTGGACGCTCGCGCGCGCCGGCGCTCCCGCGAACGTGACTGCGCCCCCGTGGCGCGCGTTCGCCTGTGTCGCCTTGGCGATGGTCGCTGTGCTGGCCACGCCGCACGGGCTGACGCTGATTCGGGCGCCGTTCACGCCGCTCCTGTTCGCGTCGCAGTACATCCAGGAGCTCGCGCCCGTCGACCTCTCGGGGCTGCTCTCGCTGCGCGTCGACGGACTCACCGTGAGTCGCCCGAGTTTTCTCGCGCTGCTCTGCGCAGTGAGTGCGCTCGCGGCGCTCGCGAGTCTGCGGCGCGCGAGCTGGCGGCCGGCGCACCTGGTGCTGTTCGCCGGCGGCGTGTTCCTGCTGGCTCGGGCCATGCGTTTCTCGGCCGAGTTCGTGCTGCTGGCGGTTCCGCTGCTCGCGGCGTTCCGGCCGCGGCTCTCGGCGCTGCCCGTGCTGCCCGTGGTCGTGCGCGCGGCGCTCGGGCTCGCGCTCGCGTTCGTGCCGTTCTGGCTGCTCTACTCGGAGCTCGCGACTCGCTGCACCTTTCCGCTCTGCACGCGCGGCTTGCCGGAGGGGTCGGTCGCGTTTCTCGACCGCGTCGGCGCGACCGGCACCGTGCTCAATCACCCGAACGACGGCGGGTATCTGGAGTGGGAGCTGCAGCCGCGCCAGCTGATCTTCGCCGACCTGCAGACGCCGTTCCTGTTCTCGGATCGCGACATCTTCGTCGCCGACCAGGCGTTCCAGGACTCGACCGTGTTCGCGGGGCTGGTCGCCGCGTATCACCCGGACTTCCTGATCGTCCCGAAAAAGCTGCGCGGCTTTGGAAGCTGGGTGGGACAGGTCGCCGACTTCGCGCCCGTGTTCGTCGACGACGCGTCGGTGCTCTACGCGAGCGCTGTCTCGCAGGCGGATCTGGTCGCGCGCCATCGGCTGACCGCGTTCGAGCCGTTCACGCTCGAGATCGCGGGAGACAGGGCCAACCCCGAGACACTCGCGCGCGCCGCAGCCGAGCTCGCGCGCGCGAACGAGATCTATCCGGCGGGCGGGCGCCTGCACGTCTTCGAAGGCGCGCTCGCGCTCCAGCGCGGCGACCTCGACCTGGCGCAGCGGATCGCCGACGACGCGGTTCGGCTGCACCCGGATCGACCCGAGGGGCAGCGCCTGCGCGGCGACGTCGCGCTGCGCCGCGAGCACTTCGCCGAGGCGGCCGCGGCCTACGAGGCGGCGCTTGCGCGCGGCGACGACTCACCGGGCGGGAGTCAGACCTTCTATCTGCAGAGCCGGCTCTGGGCGTGTTACTCGCGGCTCGGCAAGCACGACGCGGCGTACCGCGCGCTGCGCGACGCGCTCGGCGATCTATACACGGCGTCGGTCGGCTATCGCGAGCTGGCATCGCTGGCGAGCGCTGCGCTCGACGCGGGGCGCGAGGCGGAGGGCAGGAGCCTGATCGAGTTCGCGCTCGCCAAGACGCCGGCGGGCGAGGCGGAGCTGCGCCGGACGCTCGAGGCTCGCCTGCGCTCACTCGCCGCGGTCCGCTGAGGGCGCCTTCGCGATCCCGAGGCCCGCGGCGGGCGGTAGAATGGCTCGCCGTGATCGCCTTCCGGACCGACGACCGCGAGGACCACCCACCGCACCGCTCCCCCGACTACCGCTCGACCCGCCTGCGCGCGCCGGCGCTGCCGCGCATTCCCTGGCTCCAATCGCCGACGGAGGCGACGGGTCCCAACTTCGCGGGCGATCCGCCGGCGACGCGAGAGGCCGATCTCACGGCGCAGCACGCCGGCGCGCCGCTCGGCGAGCGCATCGCGGTGACTGGCCAGCTGCGCGACGAGGACGGCCGCCCGCTCGCCGGCCAGCTCGTCGAGATCTGGCAAGCGAACGCGGCCGGTCGCTACGCGCACCCGGTCGACCAGCACGACGCGCCGCTCGACCCCAACTTCAGCGGCGTCGGCCGCTGTCTCACCGACGCGGCTGGCCGCTATCGCTTTCTGACGATCAAGCCGGGCGCGTATCCGTGGCAGAATCACGCGAACGCCTGGCGGCCCGCGCACCTACACTTTTCGGTGTTTGGGCCGGCGTTCGCCACGCGCCTCGTCACGCAGATGTACTTCCCCGGCGATCCGCTGCTCGAGTTCGACCCGATCTTCCACTCCGTGCCGGAGCGCGCGCGCGAGCGCCTGATCGCGCACTTCGATCTCGCCGAGACGGTGGCCGACCGGGCGCTCGGCTACCGCTTCGACGTGGTGCTGCGCGGGCGGGACGCGACGCCTCGGGGGCTGTGAGTGGCCTCGCGAGCCACCCCCGCGCAGACGATCGGGCCGTTCTTCCACGGCGCGCTCTGCCGCGCGGGCGGCGAGCGCCTGGCCCCGGCCGGGAGCGCCGGCGCGCTGGAGATCGGCGGCCGCGTGCTCGACGGCGCGGGCGCGCCCGTCTCGGACGCGCTGCTCGAGCTGTGGCAGACCGACGGCCGCCAGAGCGCCTTCGGACGCGCCGCGACGGACGAGCAGGGCGAGTACCTCTTCGTGGCGCGGAAGCTCAGCGGCGCGCCGCTGGCCGACGGCCGCCGGCAGGCGCCACACATCGACGTGTCGCTCTTCGCGCGCGGCCTGCTGCACCGCCTGGTGACTCGCATCTACTTTCCCGACGAGGCGGAGGCGAACGCGCGCGATCCGCTGCTCGCGTCGATCCGCGACGCGCAGGCGCGCGCGCGGCTGATCGCGCGCCCCGACGGCGGCGCGAAGCTGCGCTTCGACGTGTTCCTGCAGGGCGAGCGCGAGACGCCGTTTCTCGATGTCTGACGGCGGGCTCTTCGCGCCCGTGTTCTCGACCCCCGAGCTGCGCGAGGCGTTCTCGGCGCGCGCCTGGCTGCAGGCGCTGCTCGATTTCGAGGCCGCGCTCGCGCGCGTGCAGGCGCGCGCGGGGAGAATCCCCGCGGGTGCCGCCGCCGCGATCGGCGCGGCGTGCCGCGCCGAGAACTTCGACTCACAGGCGCTCGCGGAGGCGGGGCTCGCCGCCGGGAATCCGGTGATTCCGCTGGTGCGCGCGCTCGCGGCCGCGCTGCCGCGCGATGCGAGCGGCTTCGCCCACTTCGGCGCGACGAGTCAGGACGCGCTCGACAGCGCGCTGATGCTCCTCTCGCGGCGCGCACTCGACCTGGTGCTGGTCGAGCTCGACGCGCTGCTCGACACCTGCGCGGCCCTGGCGTCGGCGCAGCGAGATACTCCGCTGCCCGCGCGCACGCTCCTGCAACACGCGCTGCCCACGACGTTCGGGTACAAGGTGGCGGGCTGGCTCGCGGCGCTGATGGACGCCCGCGCGCGCCTGGTGTCGCTGCGCGCGACCGGGCTCGCCGTTCAGCTCGGCGGGGCGGCGGGCACGCTGGCCGCACTCGAGCCCGACGCTCTGGCGCTCGCCGCCGATCTCGCGCGCGAGCTCGGGCTCGCCGAGCCGTTGCTTCCCTGGCACGCGGCGCGCGGGCGCGTGGCCGAGCTCGCGTGCGCGCTGGGAGTCACCGCCGGCGCGCTCGGCAAGGTCGCGCTCGATCTCGCGCTGCTGACTCAGACCGAGGTCGGCGAGCTGCGCGAAGCCGCGGGCCCCGGGCGCGGCGGCTCATCGACCTTGCCGCAGAAGCGCAATCCGGTCGGGGCGGCGGCGGCGCTCGCCTGCGCCAAGCGCGCGCCGGGTCTCGTCTCGGCGGTCCTCTCGGCGATGCCGCAGGAACACGAGCGCGCGGTCGGCGGCTGGCAAATGGAATGGGAGACGCTGCCAGAGCTGTTTCGGCTCAGCGGCGCGGCGGCGACACACCTCGGTGTCGCCCTGCGCGGGCTCGAGGTCGACGCCGAGCGCATGCGCGCGAACCTCGCGGCGACCGGCGGCGCGCTCGTGGCCGAGCGGGTCGCGCTCGCGCTGGCGCCCCGGCTGGGCCGGCTCGCGGCGCAGGCGCTCGTCGAGTCCGCCTGCCGGCGCGGCGGCGCGCTGCGCGAAGCGCTGGCCGCCGAGCCGCGAATCGCGGCCGAGCTCGAGCCCGCGGAGATCGAGAGACTTCTCGAGCCGACGGGCTATCTCGGCGCCGCGGGCGAGCTCGTCGACCGCGTGCTCGCTTCCTGGCGCCAGGTCCGCGCGCGCTGATGTCGCTGCGCGCGATTCCGCGGACCGTCTGGGCGCTGGGGTTCGTCTCGATGCTCATGGACGTGTCGTCCGAGATGGTCCACGCGTTCCTGCCGGTGTTCCTGGTCTCGACCCTGGGTGCCAGCATGTCGCTGGTCGGATTGATCGAGGGCATCGGCGAAGGGGCGGCCTCCGTCACCAAGCTCTTCTCGGGCGCGATCAGCGACTGGTTCGGGCGCCGAAAGCAGCTCGCAGTCGTCGGTTACTCCCTCGGCGCGCTGACGAAGCCGGTCTTTGCGCTCGCCGTGACTCCCTTGGAAGTGCTCGCGGCGCGCTTCGTCGACCGGGTGGGCAAAGGGATTCGTGGCGCCCCGCGCGATGCTCTCGTCGCCGACGTGACTCCCGCCGCGGTCCGCGGCACTGCGTACGGGGTGCGCCAGGCGCTCGACACGGTGGGCGCCCTTGCGGGACCGGCTGCGGCCATCGTCCTGGTCGCGGGCTTCCACGTCGATCTGCGCGGCGTCTTCGCGGTCGCGATCGGGCCCGGCTTGCTGGCCGTGGTGCTGCTGGTGCTCGGCGTCGAGGAGCCGCGCGAGAGCGCGGCGCCGAGCGCCGGGCGCGAGAGACTGCGCGCGCGCGATCTCGGCGGCCTCGCGGCTCCGTTCTGGGTTGCGGTCGCCGTCGGGGCGGTGTTCGCGCTCGCGCGCTTCAGCGAGGCGTTTCTGGTGCTCCGCGGGCGCGAGGTGGGCCTGCCGCTCGCCTGGGTGCCCGCGGTGATGATCGCGATGAATCTCGTCTACGCGTTCGTGGCCACGCCAGCGGGCGCTCTCTCCGACCGCGTCGATCGCCGCCTGGTGCTCGCGAGCGGGTTCGCAGCGCTGATCGCGTCGGACCTCGTGCTGGCGAGATTCGGCAGCGCCGCGGGGGCGCTCGCGGGGGCGGGACTCTGGGGTCTGCACATGGGAGTGACTCAGGGGCTGCTGGCGGCGCTGGTCGCCGACACGGCGCCCGCGGCGCTGCGCGGCACGGCTTTCGGTCTGTTCAATCTGGTCTCCGGCGCGAGCACGTTTCTGGCGAGCGTGGTCGCGGGTGTCCTCTGGCAGCGCTTCGGCTCGGTCGCCACGTTCCTCGTCGGCGCGACACTCACCGGTGTCGCTCTCGTCGGCCTGCTCGCACGGGTGTGGCGGCGACCGGCGCGCTGACGCCGCCCGCGCGCGCCGCGGTATGCTGCCGCGGTGGCGCGCACGTGTGTCGGGATCGTCGGGGCGGGACCGGCGGGCTTGGTGCTCGCGCATTTGCTGGCCGAGCAGGGCGTCGAGTCCGTGGTGCTCGAGCGGCAGAGCCGGAGCTACGTCGAGAGGCGCGTGCGCGCAGGGCTGCTCGAGCACGGCACTCTGTCGCTGCTCGAGCGCCACGGGCTCGCCGAGCGGCTGCTCGCGCAGGGCCAGCCGCACCGGGGCGTCGAGCTGCGCTTCGACGGCGCTCGGCACCGCATCGCGTACGCGGAGCTCACCGGCGGCCGACACATGATGGTGTATCCGCAGCAGGACCTGGTCGCCGACCTGATCCGGCTGTGGATCGCGCGCGGCGGCGAGATCGCGTTCGGCGCCGAAGAAGTGACTCTGCACGGCCTGGATGGGGCGCGGCCCGAGATCCGCTGGACGGCGGGCGCGCGCTCCGAGTGCCTGGAGTGCGACTTCGTCGCTGGCTGCGACGGCTTCCACGGAGTGTCGCGCGCGGCGATTCCGCCCGGCGCGCTGACCGTCCACGACCAGCGCCTGCCGTTCGCGTGGGTGGGCGTGCTCGCGCAGGTCGCGCCGTCGACGGAGGAGATCGTCTACGCGAACCACGAGCGCGGCTTCGCGGGTCACATGCTGCGCAGCGCCACTGTGAGTCGCTTCTACCTGCAGACCGAGCCGGACGACCCGATCGAGAGCTGGCCCGACGCGCGCATCTGGCAGGAGCTCCAGCAGCGCCTCGCGACGCGCGACGGCTGGCGGCTGCGCGAGGGGCCGGTGCTGGAGAAGAGCGTGACCGACATGCGCAGCTTCGTGGTGGAGCCGATGCAGTTCGGGCGGCTGTTTCTGGCGGGCGACTCCGCGCACATCGTGCCTCCGACCGGCGCGAAGGGCATGAACCTGGCGGTCGCCGATGCGCTCGTGCTCGGCGAGGCGCTCGCGCGGCGTGTCCGGTCGAGTGACTCGCGCGCGCTCGACGGCTACTCGAGCCGCTGCCTGCACCGGGTCTGGCGCGTGCAGGAGTTCTCGAGCTGGATGAGCTGGCTCATCCACCGGATTCCGGACGCGACCCCGGACGCCGAGCTGCGCCGCCGCCTGCAGCGCTCGCAGCTCGAGTATCTCTGCAGCTCCACCGCCGCGGCCGCCAGCTTCGCCGAGAACTACGTGGGGCTCCCCGAGTCGACCGCCGCGGCGAGCGCCCCGACGACCGGGGGCCCCTAGGGCAGGCGTCGGTCGAGCAGGCGCTGACCGTCCTCGAGCACGAGCTTCCACTCGGTCTGAGTCGCCGCGTGACTGCGCGCGGTCGCGATGTTCAGCGGCTCCGCCGGGCCGCGCGCCGGTGGCCGCAGCGCGCGCTGCCACCAGCCGACGTCGTGCCAGGCGCCGAGCTTGTAGCCCACCGCGGGGTACACGCCGACCGGCTTGAATCCGAGCGCTTCGTGCAGGCCCACGCTCGCCTGGTTCGGCAGCGTGATGCCGGCGTACGCCCGGTGGTAGCCCTGCAGCGACAGCAGGGAGAACAGCGTGGAGTAGAGCGCGCGGCCGAGCCCCCCGCGCCGCGCGCGCGCGTGCATGTAGGCAGTCACGTCGACGGACCAGCGATAGGCGGCGCGCTCGCGGTGCTGGCCGGCGTACACGTAGCCGAGAATGTCTCCGTCGTCGGAGCAGACCAGCCACGGCCAGCGCTCCCCGGTCGAAGCGATCCGCCGAGACATCTCCTCGACGCTCGGCGGATCGATTTCGAACGAGATTGCGGTGTCGCGCACGATCGGCGCGTAGATCGCCTGCACGCCGGCGGCGTCGGCCGGCTCGGCGAGCCGCACGACCGGACGCACTACAAGGCCTCCTCGCCTCTCTCTCCGGTGCGGATGCGGATCGCGTCGAGCACCGCGGTCACGAAGATCTTGCCGTCGCCGATGCGCCCGGTGTTGGCCGCCTTGCGGATCGCCTCGACGACCGTCTCGGCGCGCCCGTCCGGCACCACCACCTCGACCTCGATCTTCGGCAGCATGTCGACGACATACTCCGCACCCCGGTACAGCTCCGTGTGGCCCTTCTGCCGCCCGAAGCCGCGAACCTCCGAGACAGTCATTCCCTCGACGCCGACGGCGGTGAGGGCGTCTCGAACTTCGTCGAGCTTGAATGGCTTGATGACCGCTTTGATCATTTTCATTTAGAGTTCTCCTGGTTTCGTGATCAGTGATTCGCCGTCGCGACCGCCGCGGCGCCTTCCGCGCCGAGACCGCCCGAGGAGCCGCCCATGCTCGAGCCGCCCAACATGGAGTACGCGCTCTCGCTGTGCGCGGACACGTCGAGCCCGTCGAACTCCTCTTCGTCGCTCACGCGCAGGGAGCCGAACACCAGCTTCAGCACCAGCAGAATCGCGAACGACATCGCGGGAGCGAAGATCGCGGTGAAGCCGATGCCCCTGAGCTGGACCATGACCTGCTGCGCATTGCTGGTGATCGCGCCTGCGACCGGCGTGCCGTAGGTCACCGCGAACAGCCCGGACGCGAGCGCGCCCC
>JBIOJK010000135.1:0-9078 GCA_044450765.1 Myxococcota bacterium
ACGTTCTCGCGCGCCCGGTCGAGTCCCCCCTCAAATTCCCCGCATCACGCGAGATGACTCGTCGGCGCTCTCCGAGCTCGACCGCGCAACTGCGCGAGATCTCGACGCCTTCGACGCTGCGGGCAGCTACGCGGATGGAGCTGGGTTGGTAGCGGGGACTCGCTACGGGACGGGTGAAGCGTGCCAAGTCGTGCTGCCGTGGAGCTGGAGCCAGGCAGCGTGAGAGAGATTGTCGCAAGGGCGATCGCCGGCGGCGCGCCCTGCCAGCCATCCTGACCCGGCGCGATCTCGCTCGCTGTAGGGAACACGAAGGTGGGCCCGAGCCCCCAGAGGACCGCATCGCCGCCGGCACGCTCCGCAAGCGCCTCGGGTAGCGCGTATCCTGGTGAACGGTGCAGCTCCCCAACACGCTTCGCGTCACCACCCGCAGCCTGTGGCGCGCCTGGCTGCGCAAACACCACAAGACGGCGAAGGAAGTCTGGCTCCTCGTCTACAAGCGCGACACCGCCCGCGACGCGATCGAGTACGAGGATGCGATCGAAGAGGCCCTCTGCTTCGGCTGGATCGACGGCATGATTCGCCGCGTCGACGACGCGACGTTCGCGCGTAGATTCTCGCCGCGCCGCCTCGGCAGTGAGTGGTCCGCGCTCAACCAGCGCCGCGTCGAGAGGATGATCGCGCGCAGGAAGATGACACCGGCCGGCCTCGCGGCCTTCAAGGTTCCGCCGCGGCCGAACCGCCGGCCGCAGATCGCCGACACCCACCTCGTCGAGCCGCCCGACCTCACCAGCGCGCTCAGGAAGGACAAGCAGGCGCGCGAGAATTTCGCAGAGTTCGCGCCTAGCTATAGACGGGCCTACCTGTACTGGATCACGACAGCCAGACGTCCCGACACACGCGCCCGCCGTATCGCCGAAGCCGTCGAGCGCCTCGCGCGCAACGAGAAGAGGCTGCTCAAGTAGGGTTGGTAGCGGGGACAGGATTCGAACCTGTGACCTTCGGGTTATGAGCCCGACGAGCTACCGGACTGCTCCACCCCGCACCGAGGTGGGCGGAGAATGGGCTTCAGCGCTCTCGCTGTCAATTCGCCTGCCGTCGGCGCGCGATCGGGCGAGGAGTTGCGCGAACGATCGGGCGCAACTGCGCGGCAGATCGACACTTCTCGTCACCGGGGTGCCACTTCTCGGCAGCCCTCGTCCGCCGCGAGGGCGCGAGGAGGGTACGTCATGACGGCAGGGAAGTGGATGATCGCGGGCGCGCTGGCGCTCGCGCTGACCCCGAGGATCGCGGCTGCGGAGTACTGGCGCTACGAGACCGACTCCGGGAGCACGGCGTTCACGGACGACGCCAAGAACATTCCCGCGAAGTACCGCACGAGCGCGGTGAAGATCGCGGAGGAGTCACTCGCCAGTTACAAGCGCCTGTCAGTGGTCGAGACGACGTCGGCGCCGAAGCCGCGCCGGCTGGCCGCGGATGCGGTGACCGAGCCCGTGTCGCCCTGGCCGGTGGGCGCGGCCGCGCAGGCGCCGCCCCGGCCGAGTTACCCGAGCGACCGAATCAGCATCGACGTGGACGGCGTGCGCGTGGACGTCGACGCCGATGCGGACGAGCCGATCACGATCGACAAGCGCCAGTACATGGACATGAACGGCGAGTTCTTCGATCACGGCGGGACCATGGCGGCGACCACGATCGTGCGCCGCGGCGACAAGCCGCTCGCTTACATCGACGAGCGCTAGGCGCTACTTCGGGCCGATCCCCGAGACGTCCTCGCGCAGCACGGACAGGTCCGGCGTCACGACCCACTTCTTGGTCGGCACGTCGTAGCGCCAGTGCTGCAGCTGCCGGACCTTGCGCTCCTCGACGGACGGGAGCCGGTAGTACTCGAGCGCGACCAGTAAGTCGATCTCCGTGCCGTCGCTCGACTTCGCCTCGGTGTGAATCACTTCGACCGAGGTGAAGCGGTACGGGTTCACGTTGTCGTCCATCAGTCCGAGGAAGACGTTGCGCCGCTCGGGCTCGACGCGCTCTGCAGCTTCGTGCCAGCGGCCCCAGCGAAGGTCGTTGTTGTATTCCTGAGCGGAGTCCTCGACCGGCGGCGTCTCGGGTCTCACCGGCGTGAGCGCCGACATGACACAGGCCGAGAGCGCGATCTGCGCGAACACGAGCGTGAGCCGCTGCAACTTCATCTCTTCCCCCCGAAAGGACCAGTTCGGCGCAAAGTGGCATTTTCCGGAGTTCGGGGGGAGGGGCTGGCGAGAGTGACGGCAACGAACGCAGGGCAGGGCGCGGGGCAGGGGATCTTGCTCGGGATCGACGTCGGCGCCACCAAGCTCGAAGTCGCACTGGGGCGCGCGAGCGGCGAGCTGCTGCGCGAGACGCGATGCGAGAAGTGGACCAGCGGCGACCCGACGCGCGACGTCGCGCGGATCGCGGAGACCGCGCGCGAAGTGCTCTCGCAGGCGGGGGTCGCGCTGCGCGAGGTCGCCGCGATCGGTGTCTCGGCGCCCGGACCGCTCGATCCCTCGACCGGCGTCGTGCGCGACGCGCCGAATCTCCCGGGCTGGCACGAGGTGCGGATCTCGGATCAGCTCGCGCGCGCGTTCGGCCGGCGCGTGAGACTCGAGAACGACGCAAACGCGGCCGCGCTTGCGGAGTGGCGCTTCGGGGCGGGGCGCGGCTCGCGCGACTTCGCCTTCCTCACCATGAGCACGGGCGTCGGGGCGGGACTCATTCTCGACGGGCGCCTGTACCGGGGCGCGCGCTTCGGCGCCGGCGAAGTGGGTCACATGCCGGTGGTGCCGCACGGGCGACTCTGCGCGTGCGGGCTGCGCGGCTGTCTCGAGGCCTACACCGGCGGGGCGGCGCTCGCCGCGCGAATCCGGGCCGACGCTGCCGCGGGCGCGCACACGTCGATCGTCGAGCGCGCGGGCGGCGATCCGTCGCGCGCGAGCGCCGAGCACTGGGTCGCGGCGCTGCGCGACGGCGAGCCCTACGCGCGGGCGCTCGCCGAGGAGTTCGTCGACCTGCTGGCGCAGGGGCTCGCGATCCTGATCCTCTCACTCGACGTGGACCGGATCGCGCTCGGCACGATCGTCGCGCGCAACACCGATTTGTTTCTCGCGCCGCTGCGCGCGGCGGTCGCCGAGCGCGTCTGGCCGCGCCTGCGCGAGACGCAGATCGTGGCCGCGGAGCTCGGCGCGCGCCTCGCCGCTTACGCAGGGCTGTGTGCGGCGCTCCTCGAGCTCGAGTCAGCGGTGCCTTCTTCGGCGTAGCGCGCGCGCCAGCGGTCCTGGTAGGCGGCCAGGGTGCCGCGCTCGATCGCTTCGCGGAGCTCGCGCAGCAGGTTCATGTAATACGCGAGGTTGTGCAGCGACAAGAGCCGCGCGGCGAGCGCGTCTCCGGCGCTCAGCAGGTGCCGCAGATAGGCGCGCGTCCAGCGCGCGCAGACCGGGCAGAGACAGTCCGCGTCGAGCGGAATGCGCTCGTCGCGGTGGCGCGCGTTGCGCAGGTTCAGCCGACCGCGCGAGGTGAACACCGATCCGTGTCGGCCGTGCCGGGTCGGAACGACGCAGTCGAACAGATCGACGCCGCGCGCGACCCCGGCGACCAGATCCTCGGGCAGACCCAGGCCCATCAGGTAGCGCGGCGCGGCGGGCGGCAGCGGCTGGAGCGCGGCGCCGACCAGGCGCGCGCGCTCGTCCGGCGACTCACCGACCCCGAGCCCGCCGACCGCGAACGCCGCGAAGCCGAGCGCGGCGGTGCGCGCGGCGCTCTCGGCGCGCAGCTCCGCCGAGCCGCCGCCCTGCACGATTCCGAACAGAAGCTGGTCCGCGCGGCGGTGCACGGCTTGACCGCGCTCGGCCCAGCGCAGGGTGCGCTCGAGACTCGCGCGCGTGCGCGCGAGATCGGGCGCTCGGTCCGCCGCGATCTCCTCGAACTCGTCGAGCACGACGATCAGATCGGCGCCGAGCCGCGCCTGGATCTCGACCGCGCGCTCGGGCGACAGGAACACGGCGCGCCCGTCGAGCGGGCTCTTGAACTCGACTCCCGCCTCGGAGCGCCGGCAGAACGCGTCGAGCGAGAACACCTGGAAGCCGCCCGAGTCAGTCAGCATCGGCCCGTCCCAGCCGACGAAGCGGTGCAGCCCGCCGTGCAGGGCGACCAGCTCTTCGCCGGGGCGCAGGTGCAAGTGATAGGTGTTCGCCAGCAGGCCCTGCACACCGACGCGCGCGAGCTCGTCGGGCGTGAGTCCGCGCACTGCGCCGAAGGTCGCCACCGGGAAGAACGCCGGCGTCTCCAACACACCGTGCGGTGTCGCGAGGCGCCCGCTGCGCGCCTCGCCGTCGCGCGCGCGCAGTTCGAAGCGCGGTCTCTCGACCCGGCTCAGCGGATCCACAGCGCGTCGCCGTAGGAGAAGAAGCGGAAGCGGCGCTCGACCGCGTGCGCGTAGGCGCGCTTCGTCGCCTCGACCCCCGCGAAGGCCATCACCAGCGCCAGCAGGCTCGAGCCCGGCAGGTGGAAGTTCGTGATCAGTGAGTCGATCGCCTGGAAGGCGTGGCCGGGCAGCACCAGCAGCTTGGTCTCGCCGCCGCCCGCGGCGCCGCCGGTGGTCTCGAGCGCGCGCACGACGGTCGTGCCCACGGCGATCGCGCGCCCGCCGGCGGCGCGCGTCTCGCCCAGCGCGCGCGCCGTCTCGGCGGGGACCTCGAAGCGCTCCGCGTCCACGACGTGCTGCTCGAGTCGCTCGCTGCGGATCGGCCGGAAGGTGCCCGGGCCCACGTGCAGAGTGACTCGCGCGATGCGCAGGCGCGCCGCGAGCGCCTCGCTGAAGTGCAGCGAGGCGGTCGGCGCAGCGACCGCGCCGGGCTCGCGTGCGAAGATGCTCTGGTAGTCGGCCAGATCCGACGCGCGCGGCGCCGCGCGCCGGATGTACGGCGGCAGCGGCGCCTCTCCGAGCTGATCGAGCAGCGCGTCCGCCGCGACACCGTTCGGCGTCAGGAGGGCGAGCCGGCACGCGCCGCCCGGCGACACCTCGACCACGCGCGCCGTCAGCGCGCCGAAAACGAGCTCCAGCCCGGGCGCGAGCCGGCCTCGCGCGCGCACGAGCGCGGTCCAGTCACCGTCCGGCCGGCGGCCCAGCAGGAGCGCCTCGGCCTTGCCGCCGCTGCGCTTCGCGCCGCGCAGCTTCGCGGGAGTCACGCGCGTGTCGTTCACGACGAACAGGTCGCTGGCCCGCGCGGCATCGGCGAGCTCCGAGAAATACAGCTCGGAGAGCGCGCCGCTCGCGCGCTCGAGCACGAGCAGGCGCGCGGCGTCGCGCGGCGTACAGGGCTCCTGCGCGATCAGCTCCGGCGGGAGCTCGTACTCGAGGTCCGCGCGCCCGATCACGGGTGGATCAGCGCCTCGAGCGCCGCCGGCTTGGCTGCGAGCGCGTCGTAGGAGAACAGCGCGACGCCGGCCGGCTCGACCTCGCGCGCGAGCGCGACCTGCTTCGCGATCCGGCCCGGCTCGTCCGCGACGAGCCAGGCGCCGAGCCCGAGCCACAGGTGCTGGCCGCCGACACCAAAATGCAGCGCGTGCGCCTGGTAGCGGAGCAGCCGGTCGTCGCGCGTGTAGGACATGGCGACGGCGAAGTCCAGGCGCCCGTCCTCGAGCCACGCGCGCCAATCCTGCAGCGCGGTGAGATACGCGCGGTCCGCGTAGGCGATCACGGCGGCCGACAGCTTCCAGCGCTTCGGCAGCCGCGCGCGCAGGCGAGTCACGAGCTCGCCGACGCGCGCGCGCCGGAACTCGTCCCACTGCTCGCCGACCTCGAAGCGGCCGTGCTCGGCGCTGAAGCGCGCCTTCGCGATCTCGCCGTAGCCGAAGTCCAGGCCCTTGAAGCGAGAGCCGGGAGTCATCGGCAGCGCGTACGGGTAGCGGATGTAGTCGAGGTGCAGGCCGTCGAGCTCGGGCGCCGCGCGGGCGAGATCGTCGACCGTCGCCTCGAGATACTCGACGACGCCGGGCACCGCGGGATCGAGCCAAGCGCCGGGCGTCTCGAGCTCGAGCCAGCGCGCGTCGGGCTCGGGCACGTTGCCGTCCGGATAGTCGAGCAGGCTGCGGCCGGCGCGGTCGACCAGCACCGCATCGCGCCCCACGCTGCGCACGATCGGCGCGTCGCGGTTCGCCGCCAGCGCCAGACAGTTGAACCAGGCGTGCACGCGGATCCCGCGCGCGTGCGCCCGCGCGATCAGATCGGCGAGCGGCTCGGGCGCATCGGGGTGCGCGGCGCGGATCGCGCGGAAGGGCGTGTCGTCGGCGTGATTCGACGGAAACCAGCTCCTGCCCGCGCGGTGCACCTGCACGAACAGGTCGCTCGCGCGCAGCTGTTCGGCGCGCTCGACCAAGCGCGCGATCTTGTCCGGTGACTCGAGCGTCCGCTCACTGCCTTCCGCCAGCACCCAGAGCGCGAGCGGTCCGCGCGCACCGAGCGGCGGCGCCGCGCGCGCGCACGCGAGCGCGAGAAGCGCGACGGCGATGGCGCTGGTGGGCACGCGCATGGGGCCCGAAACCTAGCAGAGGCTCCGCGGGCCGCCGTTGGTTAGATTGGCGGCGAGCATGAGGGAAGCCAGGCAGATGCGCCGCCGCGCGCTGCGACTCGCACTGAGCGCGGCGCTCGCGGCGGGAGCGCCCGCCGCGCGCGCGGACGACGCGCGCGCCGACGCGGCGATCGTGTCTCGCCTGCACGAGGCGAGCGACCTGCGCGATCAGGGCCAGTATGGCGCCTCAGCCAAGAAGCTGGCCAAGCTCGCCGAGGGCGAATTCGTCGGGCCGGTCGGGCTCCTGCGCACCCGGCTCCTGCGCGCGAGCGGCGATCTCGACGAAGCGGCGCACATTGCCGAGGCCGCGGCCGCGAGCATCCCCGCCGCCGAGATTCGCGCGCACCTGTACGCCGAGCTCGCCTCGATCTACCTCGAGCGCGGCGATCTCACGAGCGCGCGCGAGGCGCAGCACGCCGCGTCCGACGCGACGCGCAGCTCGGATTTCTCGGCGCGCCTAGTGAGCGAGCTCGCGCACGCCTACGAGACGCGCGCGCGCATCCCCGAGGCGCTCGCCCTCTACACGCGCGTGTGGCAGAGCTATCCGCTCTCGAGCGCCGCCGACGGCGCGTTCGCGCGCGCGACCGCGCTCGCGGCGAGCAGCGGGGCGCCGCCGCCCGAGCCCGCGGCGCTGATCGCGCGCGCCGACCGGCTGCGCGAGGCGCTGCGCTGCGACGCGGCGCTGCCGCTCTACGAGTCACTGCTCGCGCGGCCCGACACCGGCGCGGTGCAGCGGCCGAACCTCGAGCGCGGGCGCGCCGAGTGTCTCTTCATGGCGCGCCGCTACGCGGACGCGGTCGAGGCGTATCGCGCGCTGGTGAAGCGCGACCCCAAGGACTTCGAAGCGCACTTCCAGGAGGCGCGGGCGCTGGCGCGCAGCGGCGCGCGCGAGCCGGCCGTCGCCGCGCTCGAGAAGCTGACCCGCACGCCGGACGCGGCACAGCGCGCGCGGGTCCGCGCACTTCTGGCAGTGATTCTCGAAGATACCGAGCCCGCGCGCGCGCTCGCCCAGCTGCGGCAGGTGGAACGCCAGACCGCCGCGCCGAACCTCGCCTCCGAGGCGCGCTGGCAGCTCGCCTGGACGGCCTTGCGCGGCGGCGCCGGCGGCGAGGCGCTGCCGCTGCTCGACAAGCAGGCCGACGGGCCGAGCGACGACGTCGAGGTCCAGCGCGCGCGCTACTGGCGCGCGGTCGCGCGCAGCGACTCGGACGACGAAGCGGCGAAGGCCGAGGGCGCGACGCAGCTGCAGGAGCTCGCGCGCGACGTTCCGCTCTCGTACTACGGGATGCTCGCGTGCGAGCGCGCCGGATCGCCGCAGATCGAGCGCAGCCTGGCCGGCCCGCGCGCCGCCGAGCCGGAGGCGCCGGCGCTCCGCCGCGCGCGGCTGTTTCTCGACGGCGGCTTCCCCGAGATCGCGTCCGACGAGGTCGAGAGCTTCACCGACGACGCGCACCTGGGGCGCGAGGCGCGAGTCACGACCGCGCGGCTGCTGCAGCGCAGCGGCGACTCGTACCGCGCGCTGAAGCTGATCGAGGACGGCTTCGGGCCGACCCTGGATCAGGGCGTCGATCCGGCCTGGCGCGAGGCGTGGGAGCTGGCGTGGCCGCGCGCGTTCGGTGAGTGGGTGACTGGCGCGACTCGCGAGTTCAGCTTCGATCCGGCGCTGGTGTGGGCGATCATGCGCGAGGAGAGCGCCTACCGCGCGCAAGTGAGCTCGCCGGCCGGTGCGCTGGGACTCATGCAGCTGATGCCGCCGACGGCGGGGCGCGTGGCAGGCGAGATCGGACTCACCGGCTTCGTCGCGGAGCGACTCTACGATCCCGAGACCAATATCCGCCTGGGCACGTTCTATCTGCGCTCGCTGATCGAGCGCTTCGACGGCTCGCGCCCGCTCGCGATCGCGTCGTACAACGCCGGGCCCGAGGCGGTCGGCCGCTGGCTCGAGAAGGACAGCTCCGTCAAGCCGGACGCCTTCGTCGAGTCGGTGACTTACGGCGAGACACGCCGCTATCTGCGCCGCGTGTTGCGCTCGTACCGGATCTACCAGCTCCTCTACGGAGACGCAGTGAAGCCGGTCGCGCAGCCGGCCGCCGCGGACGCTCAAAGGGAGAGCGCCGCCGGCCGATAGCGCGGGCATGGGCAAGGCACTCCTGTTGCTGATCGTGCTCGTCGCCGCCGTCGCCGGCGGCGGCTACTACAACTACAACCGCAACGCCGGCATGGAGGCGGATCTCGCCAAGCCGCGACCCTACGCGGGTGTCTCCAGCGCGGATCTCGCGAAGCTGATCGCGGCCTACCAGGGCGACATCAAACGCGCCAAGCAGGCCACCGCCGCGGCGCCCGCGGGCGAGGACGCGATCGACCGGCGTGACTCGAGCGACCTCGGCGGGAAGGCCGACGCCTTCGCCGGCTTCCAGCGCGAGAACGAGCGCTGGAAGGCGCAGCGCGGCCGCGTGATGGAGCAACAGGTCGAGCTCGAGAAGCTGCTCTTCGA
>JBIOJK010000136.1:0-9076 GCA_044450765.1 Myxococcota bacterium
CCTGATCTCGCTCTCCACCGCCGACCGCGTGCGCACGCTCGAGATCGTCGCCAAGCTCATCCGCGACGGCGTCGTCGAGTAGCTAAGGGCGCGGCGCCGCGAAGCGGCGCCCCCCAGGCTTCGCTCGGCTGCGCTTCGCTGCGCGGCTCGCGCTGCGCGCTCACCTCGCCAGACTTCCGCGCGATCTCAGTGTCGCTATGATGCGCGCCATATGACGAGCAAGAGCAGCATCAAGCGGATCGTGTTGGCGTACAGCGGCGGGCTCGACACCTCGGTGATTCTGCGCTGGCTGATCGAGACGTACGCCGCGGAGGTGGTTTGCTACGTCGGCAACGTCGGACAGGGCGAGGATCTCGACGCCGTCCAACGGAAGGCGATGGCCACCGGCGCCGTCGACTGCGTGATCTCCGATCTGCGCGAGGAGTTCGTCCGCGACTTCGTGTTTCCCGCGATCAGCGCGAACGCCGTCTACGAGGGCAGCTACTTGCTCGGCACCTCACTCGCGCGGCCGGTGCTCGCGAAGGAGCAAGTCCGCGTCGCGAGACAGGTCGGCGCCGACGCGCTCGCGCACGGCTGCACGGGCAAGGGCAACGACCAGATGCGCTTCGAGCTCGCGTTCCACGCGCTCGCGCCCGACCTCGAGATCATCGCGCCCTGGCGCACCTGGGACATGGGCGGTCGCACCGAGCTCATGGCGTACGCGCGCAAGCACGACATTCCGGTCGATGCGACGCTGCGCAAGCCCTATTCGATGGACCGCAACATCTACCACATCAGTTACGAGGGCGGGATCCTCGAAGATCCGTGGCTCGCGCCCGACGAAGCGATGTTCGAGTGGACCAACTCGGTGCACGAGGCGCCCGACGAGCCGAGTGAGCTCGAGCTCGAGTTCGACCGCGGCGTCGCGGTCAAGCTGGACGGAAGACCGCTCGGCCCGGTCGAATTACTCACCCGCCTGAACGAGCTGGCGGCCGAGCACGGCGTCGGCCGCGTCGATCTCGTCGAGGACCGCGCCGTCGGCATGAAGTCGCGAGGCGTGTACGAGACACCGGGCGGCAACGTGCTGCACGCGGCGCACCGCGCGCTCGAGTCGATCACGCTCGACCGCGAAGTCATGCTCGAGCGCGACCGACTGATTCCGCGCATCGCTCAGCTCATCTACGCCGGTTTCTGGTTCTCGCCGGAGATGGAGTTCCTGCGCGCGGCCGTCGACAAGAGTCAGGAGCACGTCAGCGGCGAGGTCCGGCTGCGCCTGTTCAAGGGCAACGTCACCGTGCTCGGGCGCCGCTCGCCGCACTCGCTGTACCGCGAAGACATCGCGACCTTCGAGGCCGGCGGAACCTACGACCAGCGCGACGCGACCGGATTCATCAAGCTGAACGCGCTGCGCCTCAAGCTTCGACAGTGACCCGCGGGGCGCGCTCCTGCGGGATCGGGCCCGGAGCGGCGGTCGCGATGAAGCGGAGAACGTGCGGCAGAAACAGCCGCATCGGGTCGCTGCCGGGGGCGATGCGCTCGGCCAGGTTGTAGACGTAGGCGAGGGTGCGCGCCCAGAGAAGCAACTCGCGCGGAACGCGGAAGGCGCGGCTCTCTCGCAGCAAGCGCTTGCCGAGCTGCTTCAGTGACTGGATTCCGGCGACGTCGGCGCCCAGCGCGCCGGCGGCGCCGGCGGCGAGCGCGGCAGCGAGCGCTGCGCGCGCCTCGGACTCGCGTCCGGGAAGCACCGCGCCCATGCGCGCGAGCCCCGCCAGCAGGCCGTCGGCGTCCCGTTTCAACAGCGCCTGCAGGCCCAGACGCAGCTCTTCGCGCAATTCGGGAGCGAGTCGCTCCGCGAGCCCGAAGTCGAGAAACAGGACCCGCGGCGGCTCGTGCGAGTCGACGAGATACAAGTTGCCCACATGCGGATCGGCGTGAAACAGTCCGTCGCCGAAGACCTGGCGGCCGTAGGCGTCGACGACGATCGCGAGGCACGCCTGTGGAGTGACTCCGCGCTCTGCGAGCGCCACGGGATCGTCGAGCCGGACGCGCGGCACGTAGTCGAGAGTGAGCACGCTGCGGCTGCTCGCCTGCCAGTGCACGCGCGGGACGACCACGCGCGAGTCACCCGCGAACGCCGCGGCGATCTGCTCGGCGGCGCGGCCCTCGCGCTCGAAGTCGAGCTCCCGCAGCAGCGCCTGTCCGACTTCGTCGAGCAGCGCGCGCGCATCGTCGGGGCGCAGCCACGGGCGCAACAGCGGGAGCGCGCGCCGCAGGCCGCGCAGATCGCCTGCGACGCGCTCCGGCGTCAGCTCCGGGTGCCGCACCTTGATGGCGACCTCCGCGCCGCCGCGCAGCCGCGCGCGGTGCACTTGTGCGATCGAGGCGGTGCCGAGCGGCTCGGGGTCGATCCAGGCGAAGCGCTGGGCCGAGCCGAGCCCGCGCTCGATCTCCGCCCGGATCAGTGAGAACGGCACCGGGGGCGCCGACTCGAGCAGCGCATCGAGCGGGGCACGAAACTCATCCGAAAGTGCGTCGACCCGCGTCGCCAGGTGCTGGCCCAGCTTGGTGTAGATCCCGCGCAGTGACCCGAGCGCCTGCGCCACGCGCCGTCCCGCAGCGCTGTCGCGCTCCGCGCGGGACCGCCGCGCAGAGAGCGGACCGAAGTCGCGCAGCGCGACGAGCAGCGCGGCGCGCGTGAGCGTGCGCGCGGCCGATTTCGGCCGGCGCGCCGCGGTTCTTGCGGGCGACACCGCGCGCATTCTATCTGCCGACACGACCTCTCGTCTCTCGCGCCAGCGCGTCGGCTGCGCAGGGCTTGCACATTAGCGCGCGAAATTTCGCCGAAGCTTGACACTGGGTCTTCGCTCGTAATAGAACCGGCCACCGGTCGGCGCGGTCGCGGAACCTCCGCTGCATGCCTTCTGCCGCGACGCTCGAGCCGGGGGGAGAGATCTGCGGCTCATGGGCTTGGCGCGCCGCGTTACAAGCCCGACGGGGAGGGCCATTGAGCACGCTCGGACGATCGCGCGCGACGCGCGCCGTGATTCTTTCGCTCGCAGTCTCGTTCGTCGCGAGCGCGTGCACGGAAGAGAAATACGAAGAGAAGTACGCCGCCGGGCAGATCGACCTGCCCGACGATCTGTACGCGGTGAGCGCAGTGGGTCCGGATCGCCTTTGGGCGGCGGGTTACTTCGGCGCGATCTACCGCACGACCGATGCCGGGAAGAACTGGACCAAGCTCAACGGACTCACCGACCAGTCGATCTACGACATCTCGTTCGCGGACGAGAAGAACGGCTGGGCGGTCGGGCGCCGCGGCTTCGTGATCCACACGAGCGACGGCGGCGACAACTGGGAGCTGCAGACGATCCCGCGCAAGCCCGCGCAGCACTTGTTCGCGGTGCGCGCGGTCGACGCGAACACCGCGTGGGCGGTCGGTGACTGGGGCGGTCGCTACTACACGGCGGACGGCGGAAAGACATGGGAGGACCGCTCGTTCCTGGTCAGCCGCGATCACCCGAGCTTCAAGTATCTGTCGGAGGACGAGCTCGCTGCGTTCGAGCGCGGCGAGAAGATCTACGACGACATCTTCCTGAACGACGTCTTCTTCGCCGACAAACAGCACGGCTGGATGGCCGGCGAGTACGGCTACATCTTCCGCACCGAGGACGGCGGTCAGACCTGGGAGCGCGGTCACATCACCGGCACGGTCCACTTCGACGACATCTCGTTCCCGAAGGGCGAGAAGAAAGTCCCGAAGGACCGCTGGGACCAGATCTTCAAGGCCGCCGAGGTGCTCGCCGAGCGCGCCTATCTCAAGGTCGAGATCGAGGGCTACCTGACCGCCGACGAGCTGCGCACACGCAAGGACACGTTCCTCGCCGACGAGCGCGCGGACGAGATCCAGAAGTTTCTCGAGAACGAGGGCATCAACCAGGACCGCATCAAGATCAAGCACCCGACGCCGCTGGACCAGGAAGGCGTCGACATGAAGGCGTTCGCGCAGACGAAGGTCGCCTCGGAGCCGGTCGTGAAGATCGAGGTGATCGAGACGCCTTTCCTATTCGACGTGAAGTTCCGCGACGATGACCACGGCATGATCACCGGTCTCGGCGGCGTGGCACTCACCAGCAGCGACGGCGGGCGCAACTGGCAGTATCTGCCGACCGGCTCCAAGCAGGCGCTGTTCGCGGCCGCGTTCGCCGACTCCAAGCTGATCGCCGTCGGAGAGAAGGGGCTGCGGCGAATCAGCCTGGACGGGGGAACCACGTGGCAGAAGCTCGGTGAAGAGGGCGGCTACGGTCGCTTCCCCGCCGAGAAACACGGGTACTTCCGCGACTTGGTCTGCGGCACGCCGACGGTGTGCTGGATGGTCGGCCAAGGCGGAAACGTGCTGCGCTCTACCGACGCCGGCCAGAGCTGGTACGAGATGCTTCCGAACCCCGAGAAGGAGCCGGCTACGGGTGCCGGTGAGTGAATCCGCGTGCCACTAGATCAGCGTCCGCAGAGCTTCATGGAGGAGAGCCTCCCCGAGAGCGCCTTCTCGATGCGCTTCGGGCGGCTCATCATGAAGTATCGCTTTGCGACGCTGATGACCCTGGTGAGTCTCGCGCTGTTCTTCGCCTTCCCGCTCGTCAACGCCGCCTACTTCAACCTCACCGCGCGTAGCAGTCAGACCGGAGAGGGCAAGCTCCTCTTCGGGTCCGACGTGCGCTTCCGCATGGACGCGAACGTGCGGAAGACGTTCCCGGAGCACCCGTACATCCACGCGCAGGACAAGTTCGCGGGGAAGTTCGGCTCGGCGTCCACGATCGCGATCGTCGCGATCAAGAAGCAGGGCGAGATCTACGACTACGACTTTCTGCAGAAAGTCTCTCGCATCACGGACAAGCTCGACCAAGCGCCGAACGTGAATCACTACCAGGTCCGGAGTCTCACGCACGTCAACACGCGCGTGATGACGATCCAGCCGGACGGCGCGATCGAAGCGACCCCCCTGATCGAAGAGACTCCGGAGGAGCCGGCAGCGCTCGCCAAGCTGAAGGAGAAGGTCCTCGAGAATCCGGGACCGATCTACGGTCAGCTCGTCTCGCGCGACCACCGCGCCTGCTTCATCACGGCCGGCTTCATCACGCAGAACCTCGACAACCGCGAGGCCTACACCCAGCTCTTCAACTATCTGCAGAATCTGAAGGCAGAGGAAGAGGCCGACGGCAGCGCCGAGATCTACATCTCGGGCGCCCCCATGGCGACCGGCTACGTGATCGCCTCGCAGTTCCAGATCGTCTACTACCTGCTCGTCACGATCGTCGCGCTGTTCTTCCTGTTGCTCGCGTATTTCCGGCGGCTGCACGGCGTGGCGATTCCGATGGTCGCGGGCCTCGCGACTTCGATCTGGGGCATGGGCTTCTGCGCCTGGGTCGGAATCACGCTCGATCCGCTCGTGCTCGTGATTCCGCTCCTGATCACGGCGCGTTCCATCTCGCACACGATCCAGATGGCCGAGCGCTTCTTCGAGGACTACGAGATGGAGTGCAAGTCGGGCGAGCGGCGGCTCGGCCGCGCGCTCAGCGCCGACGAGCTACACGACGCCAAGCTCGAGACGGCGACCACCGCGATGGCGAAGCTCATGCTGCCCGGCATGCTGGGCATCCTGGCCGACGCGGCGGGCCTCGGGGTCTGCTTCCTGACCACGATCCAGACCATGCGCGACCTGTCGATCTTCGGCTCGTTCTGGGTCGTCGCGATCATCTTCAACGTGATCATGCTGCACCCGATCATGATCTCGTATCTGCCGCCACCGCACGACTTCAATCACTTCACCCCGGCGTGGATGCAGCGCTTCCTCACCGGCGCGGGCCGCATCGCGACGGGCGCCGTCAGCAAGCTCGTGCTGGTCGGCGGCACCGCGCTGGCACTCACTCTGGCCACCTGGTACGTGCTGCACCACACGACGATCGGCGAGAGCCGACCGGGCTCTCCCGTCTTCTGGCCGGATCACCCGTACAACGTCGCGACCGGCAAGATCGGCGAGACGTTCGGCGGCGTCGACCAGATGACCATCTTCGTCGACGGCGACGGCAAGAGCGCGAGCTCCGACGGCCTCGTGCTCCAGCGGATGGAAGCGATGCAGCGCTACATGCGCCGCTACGTCGACGTCGGCCAGACGGTGTCCCTCGTCGACATCATCAAGCAGTACTGGCTGGTGAATCACTACAACGACCCGAAGTGGGGCTTCGTGCCCGACTCGGCCCAGACGATCGGCGGCATCGTCTTCCAGCTGCAGCAGAACAGCTCGCCGGGCTTTCTGCGGCCCTACCTCACCGACGACGCGGAAGACGCGAACATCACGTTCTACTTCCGCGACCACAAGGGCTCGACGATCAAGCGCGCGGTCCACTATGCGCAGGACTTCATCGAGAAGAATCCGATGGGCCGCATCAACGTGCGGCTCGAGCCGGACCGCGGGCAGCCGCTCGACGCCGCCTACTATCTCGTGGGGCCGGTGCTCTTCCCGAGACACTCGCAGATGACGGTGAAGGTCGCGGACATCAACGAGGACCAGAAGATCACCGGCTACCAGACGAAGATCCCCGTCCGCGTCGGCCGCTGGTCGCAGCCGGCGAGCGCGGACGAAGTCATGACTCATGTCGCTGCGGCGCTGCAGTCGTTCTCGCGCAAGAAGCTGGACGTCCATCCGAGTGACCGCTTCAAGGGCGACCTCGAGATCGACCCGGAGCGCCTCGAGAAGGTCGCCGCCAAGCTCTCCGCCGACTACGACTACCGGATCGAGACGGTCGATCGCCCCGCCGAGACGGTGGTCAAGCAGTTCGCCAGCGTCGGGGAGCTGGTGAAGTACATCGTCGACCGCAGTCACTTCTACGTCGACGAAGAGTGGAAGAACGACGAGGGAAACATCACCGCGCAGACGATCCGCTACTGCCGGACTTACTGCGCATACGAGCTCTGGACCCAGAACACGAAGTTCAACGACAAGTCGTTCAACCCGCAGCGCACGAACACCTATACGCGCGGCGCGGAGTTCGTGCTGGCGGGCGGGATCATGGGCGTCTACGCGGCGGTGAACGAAGAGGTCGAGCGCGGGCACGTCGCGAACATCCTGCTGATCTTTCTGATCTGTTACACGTTCGTCGCGGTCAGCTATCGCTCCAACACCGCGGGCTTGGTGATCGTCTTCAGTCTCGCGACCGCGACCGTCGGGTCGCTCGCTTGGATGGCGTGGCGCGAGACGGGGCTCACGATCCAGACGCTGCCGGTGCAGTCGGTCGGGGTCGGGGTCGGCGTGGACTACGCGTTCTACACCACCGACCGGATCCGCCAGGAGTACTCCTGGCTCGGCGACCTGGACGAGGCGATCCGGCGCGCGATCCGCACTACCGGCATGGCGGTGTCATTCACCGCGACGACCGTGATCGGCGGGATCGTCGCCTGGGCATTCAGCGGGCTCCGCTTCCAGGCGGAGATGGCGCAGCTCCTCTCGATTCTCATGTTCGTGAACATGCTCGGGGCCATCTATTTGGTCCCGGCGTGCTTCTCGATTTTCCGGCCGAAGTTCTTCGCTGCGTCACTTAGCGAGGTCGCGCAGCAACATCAGTTGAGTAATTCCGCGCCGCTGTCGGCCGCGGTGAGGTCGGGATGAAGGCCGCGACCACGGCGTAAAGGGAAGCGCCGCGGTCGGATCTGCACTGAAGTAGAGAGGGAAATGCGATGAGGGGAAGGCTGGCTGCGGGCCGAATTGCTGCTCTGGTCCTCGGCATCCTGATCACGGGCGTCGGTCTCGCGAACACCGCCAGGGCGTTCGAATGGGACCTGCCCGGCGAACGGAAGTTCTCGATCCACGGGTTCTACGAGGCGCGCCTGCTGTTCACCGGCGACTCTCTGCCGGCGAACGGGGTGACCTTCTCGCAGTTCCGGCACGTCCTGTCGGTCGACCTGGAAGGCTCGCTCTTCCCCGACGGCTTCGGCCCGTTCGACTCGATGTTCATGTTCACTCGCGTGCTGGCCAGCTACGACTGCATCTACACACGCGCGTGCGGCTTGTTCGCGTCCACGGACTCGTACGGCGACGCCGCGCGCCAGGCAGTGCGCCAGCCGCAGAGCTTGAAGAAGGACGTCACGAACAAGTCGCCGTTCATCGGTGGCTTGATGCCGATGAAGTACCTGCCGGGGACGCTCGACTCGCCGATCGAGGTGCTGAACCCGGGCCAGCGCTACCGCACCTGCGAGAACCCGCCGGGCGTGTTCCAGAATCCATTCGGCCTGGCGGTCTTCTGCAACCTGAACAACAAGTCGCCGCTGCTCGGGCCGCTGAAGACCGGCCTCCCGGCCATTCTGGAGGTCCGCGCCGGCAGCTTCGCGCGCCTCTCGCGCGAGTCACTGCTCAACTCGGCGCGGCCGACGCTCGGCGAAGACGAGTTCAGCCGGCTGCGCAACCTGTTGATTGCGGGCAACGTGCTCTCGATCACCCAGGAGTCGACACGGCGCGCTCTGCTCGCCGACTCGGCCCAGGAGCAGCGCGAAGGCGATACCGCCGCCGCCAAGGCCTCTGCGGCTGCGGCTGCAGCGATCCTCGGCACCTCGCAGACTACGTTCGACGCGAACACCCAGGAGCTTCTCAACACTCGGCCGCAGCCCAACCGCTTCGCGCTCTTCGCGGACTCGGCTGCGCCGCAGCTGCTCGCCGCGAAGTGGGGCTCGAGCAAGATCGGCACCGCGATCTATCCGTTCCTCGCGACGATCAATACGCCGATCAACCCCAAGGGCTACTTCAGCAACCTCGGCAGCGTGGACTGGGTCGGGCAGTACGTCAGCGGCCTCGCGGACAGCATGACCGGTGTGCCGGTCGGCGCGCCCACGATTACCGACGCCGACGGCAACAAGATCATTCTGCCGACGACCAGCGTCCTAGGCGCCATTCCGTTCTTCGTGGGACCCGACGGCGTGCGAAACACCGCCGATGATCTGCCGTACGTGACCAACAACGCGGCGGCCAAGACGGAGGGCTACCACCTCGCCACTCCAATCACCAGCCGCACCGACCAGAACAAGTACGACAACGTCCAGCCATCGGGAAAGG
>JBIOJK010000137.1:0-8803 GCA_044450765.1 Myxococcota bacterium
CTCGCGCTGCTGGCCGGCGAACAGCTCTTCGTCGGCCCGGACAACGGCATCTTCACGGGCGTGCTCGCCGAGGCAGGCGGAGCCGTGTCTGCGCACGCGCTCGAGAACCCGGCGCTGTGGCGCGAGTCGGTGTCTCCCGTCTTTCACGGGCGCGATGTGTTCGCGCCGGTCGCGGCCCATCTCGCGAGCGGCGGCGAGCTGCGCGAGGTCGGGCCGGCCGTCGAGCCGCGGACTCTGGTGCGACTCCGGACGCCGGAGCCGATCGCCGAGGCGGACGCGCTGCGCGGCGAGGTCGTCCACGTCGACCGCTTTGGCAACCTGGTGACCAACCTGCAGGCGGCGGGCGACGCGCGGCCGGCGTCGGTTGAGGTGGCGGGCCGCGTGCTCCCGCTGTCGCGAACCTACGGCGATGTCGCGCCCGGCGCGCTCGTCGCGCTGGTCGGCTCGTCGGGGCGGATCGAGATCGCGCGAAACGGCGGCAGCGCGGCGGCCTCTTTGGAGAGGGGCGTGGGCCTTGTGGTAATCTTGCGCGCCCCCAGGGAGTCCGCTTGACCCCGAGACAGCGCGTCGCCGCGTTCGTGCGCGAGTACCGCGCACGCTACGCGGTCGGTGCCGTTCTGACGATCGGTTACTCGATCGTGTTCCAGATGGTGCCACTCGCCGTGCGCGAGGTGGTGGGCGAGATCTCTGCGCGCGCGGAGCAGGGTCAAGTGACTCGCTCGGCGCTCCTGCTGGTCGGCGTGTCTGGGCTCTTCGCGACGCTCTCGTACGCGTCGCGCAACGTGCTGTTCACCGCCGCGCGCGAGATCGAGTACCAGATCCGCGGGCAGCTCTTCGCGCACCTGCAGCGCATGCCGCAGTCCTACTTCGCCGGCCAGCGCACGGGTGATCTGATGTCGCGCGCGGTCAACGACGTGAACAACGTTCGCATGTTCTTCGGCATGGGCCTGCTCAACGTGTTGCAGACGCCCGTGCTGTACGTCGGCGCGATCGGCGTCATGCTGCACGTCGACTGGCGACTCACGCTGTGGGTGCTGTCGCCGTACCCGCTGTTCATCGGCGTGGCGCGCTTCTTCGGCCGCCGGATGCACCAGGCGACGATCGAGTCACAGGAGCAGCTCGGCGCGCTCTCGTCGTCGGTGCAGGAGAACGCCGCGGGGGTGTTCGTCGTGCGCTCGAACACGATGGAAGACCGCGAGCGCGCGCGCTTCGCGTCCGACTCCGCCGCGCTCTACCACAAGCAGATGCGGCTCGCGGTGATCAACACCGGCATGATGACGACGATCCAGATGCTGCCGACCCTGGCGCAGATCGGCGTGCTCGCGGCCGGGTCGTACGGCGTGATCGGCGGGCGACTCACTCCGCCGGATCTCTGGCTCTTCTATCTCTACACGATCCAGCTCACGTTCCCGACCTTCATGGTCGGCTGGGTGATCAACATCGTGCAGCGCGGCATGGCCGGCCTGCAGCGCCTGGGCGAGATCCTCGACGTGGTGCCGACGATCCGCGACCGCGTCGACGTGTTGCCGCTCGAGAGACTCGAGGGCCGGGTCGAGGTGCGGAACCTGCGCTTCGCGTTCCCGGGCCGCGCGGAGCGGCCGGCGCTCGACGGCGTCTCGTTCGCGGTCGCGCCGGGCCTGACCGTCGGAATCGTCGGCCCGGTCGGCTCCGGGAAGAGCACCCTGGTCTCGGCGATCCCGCGGCTGCTCGAGATCCCCGACGACTCGGTGCGCATCGACTTCGCCGACGTGAATCGCATCCCGCTCTCAGTCCTGCGCTCGAGCTGTGCCGTGGTTCCGCAGGACAGCTTCCTGTTCTCGACGACGATCGAGGAGAACGTGCGCTTCGGCTGTCCCGACGCGCCCCGCTCGCGCGTGCGAGAGGCCGCGCGCCGCGCCCACGTGCTGGAGGACATCGAGGACTTCCCGGAGGGCTTCGAGACCGTCGTCGGCGAGCGCGGCATCACGCTCTCGGGCGGCCAGCGCCAGCGCATCGCGCTCGCGCGCGCGCTCGCGCTCGAGCCCGCGATCCTGATCCTCGACGACGCCCTCTCCAGCGTCGACGCCGCGACGGAAGAGGGAATCCTGAAGGAGCTGCGCGCCGCGCGCGCCGGCCGCACCTGCTTCATCGTGGCGCACCGGCTGTCCGCCGTGCGCGACGCCGACTTCATCCTGGTGCTCGACGAGGGGCGCATCGCGGAGCAGGGCACCCACGAGGCGCTGGTCGCCCACGGCGGCGTGTACGCGCGCATCTACCGCCAGCAGCAGCTCGAGGCCGAGATCGAGGGAGACGCGGCGTGACTCCCGGCTTCCACGACGAGGAGCTGCTCGGCAAGGTCTACGACACGGTGCTGATGCGCCGGCTGTGGCCGTTCCTGAAGCCGCACTGGCCGTTCGTGGCGGCGTCGGTCGCGCTGATTCCGGTGCGCGTCGTGCTGGAGATGATTCCCGGGTCGCTGTTCGGCAGCGCGCTGAATCACTTGGCCGGCATCGACCGCTTCCCCGGCCTGCCGGCATTCGCCTTCGTCGCGCGGGCGCCGGCCGGCTTCCCGCCGATCGCCTGGCTCGGGCTGGTGTTCTTCGCGGTCGCTTCCGTCGGCGCGCTGGTCGAGTTCGCGCGCTCGGTGTCGATGGCGATCATGGGCCAGCGCGCGATGCTGCAGCTGCGGCGCGTGCTCTTCGACCACGTGCAGCGCCTGCCGCTGCGCTTCTTCGACCGCTACCCGGTCGGTCGGCTCGTGACTCGCCTGGGCAACGACATCGAGTCCGCGTCGGAGATGTTCTCGGCCGGGCTCGTGGCGCTGCTCGCGGACCTGGTGATGATGCTCGCGTTCGCGGCCGTGCTGTTCTGGCTGAACTGGCGCCTGGCGGCCTGCGCGATGGCGGTGGTCCCGGTGATGGCCGGCGCGGCGATCGTGTTCCGCTGGAGGGTGCGCGACGCGTTCCGCGTCGTGCGGCTCAAGATCGCGCGCATCAACGCGCACCTGCAGGAGACGATCACCGGCATGCGCGTGGTGCAGCTCTTCGCGCGCGAAGAGCGGAACCTGGCCGAGTTCATGCGCACGAACGGCGAGCACCGCGACGCGTGGTTCACCTCGATCAACTACGAGTCACTGCTCACCGCGACCATCACCATGGCCGGCAATCTCACCACCGCGTTCATCCTCTGGTACGGCGCGCGGCTGATGGGCTACGGCTCGGTCGCGCCCGGCGACCTGCTGCTCTTCGTCGACTGGATGCGCCGCTTCTACCGGCCGCTGCAGGATCTGTCGGCGAAGTACTCCGTGATGCAGTCGTCGATGGCGAGCCTCGAGCGCGTGTTCCAGCTGCTCGACATCCCGCACGAGCCGCCCGAGCTGGCGCGCGCCGAGGGGCCGCGCGCGATCCGCGGGGAGATCCGCTTCGAGAACGTCGATTTCGCGTACGAGTCGATGCCGGTGCTGAAGAACCTGTCGTTCACCGTCTCCGCGGGTCAGCGGGTGGCGCTGGTCGGTCACACCGGCGCCGGCAAGACCACCGTGCTGAAGCTGCTGGCGCGCATGTACGAGCCGCAGTCGGGGCGGATCCTGATCGACGGCACCGACGTGCGGGACATCCCGCGCGCCGAGCTGCGCCGGCACATCGCGTTCGTGCTGCAGGACGTGTTCCTGTTCACGGGCGACCTCGCCTACAACGTGAGTCTGGGACGCGCGGACATCTCGCAGGCGGACATCGAGTCCGCGATGCGCACTGCGCACCTCGAGGAGTTCGTGGCGCGTCTGCCGCGCGGCTACGCGCAGCCGGTGCACGAGCGCGGCGGGAACTTCTCGGTCGGCGAGCGGCAGCTGCTCTCGTTCGCGCGCGCGCTCGCTCAGCGGCCCGAGATCCTGCTGCTCGACGAGGCGACCTCGAGCGTCGACACCGAGACCGAGGCGCTGATCCAGGACGCGCTGCACGCGCTCCTGCTGCACAAGACCTCGATGGTCGTCGCGCACCGACTCTCCACGATCCAGGACGTCGACCGGATCCTCGTACTGCACCACGGCGAGCTGCGCGAGTCGGGGACGCACGACGAGTTGCTCGCGCAGCGCGGTCTCTACTGGCGGCTCTATCAGCTCCAGTACGCCGTCCAGGAGCGCAGCGCGGCCTGACGGTCCAAGATCCGGTCAGAGTGACTCGAACACCAGGGGCAGTTTCCGCAGGCCGCGGAGCTGGAAGGAGTCGAGGCGCTCGGGCGGGCTGTCGTCCTTGCGCGCGAGGTTGCGCAGCTGGAACAGCTCTTCGAGCGCGACGCGCGCCTCGAGGCGCGCGAGCGCAGCGCCGAGGCAGAAGTGAACGCCGAGCCCGAACGCGATGTGATTCGGGCGCTCGCGGGTCAGGTCGAAGCGCTCGCCGCCCGGGAACGCCTCTTCGTCGCGGTTCGCGGAGCCCAGCAGAGGCGCGACGATCGCGCCGCGCGGGATCGCGACCCCCGCGATCTCGGTGTCGCGGGTCGCCTCGCGCAGCAGCGCCTGGGCGGGCGAGTCGAAGCGCAGCGCCTCTTCGACCAGCGCGGGCACGCGCCCGGGCTCGCGCTGGACGAGCGCGAGCTGGTCGGGGTGCTCGGTGAGCGCGAGCAGCGCGTTGCCGAGCAGGTTGGTGGTGGTCTCGTTCCCGGCGATCAAGAGCAGCAAAGTGAAGGTCACGACCTCGGCCGGCTTCAGTGTCTCGCCCCCCTCGGCGCGCAGCAGGGTGCTGATCAAGTCCTCGCGCGGCGCGCGCCGCCGCTCGTCGATGACCTGCGCGAGATACTGGAGGAGCTCGATGAACGCGTTCACCGGCGAAGCGGTGGCGCGGCCGGTGATGCGGTTGGCCGAGGCGGCGACGATGACGTCGGACCAGCGCTTGAAGTCGGCGCGCCGCTCCGGGTCGATGCCGAGCATCTCGGCGATCACGGTGACGGGGACCGGGATCGCCAGGTCTTCGACCAGGTCGAGCTCGCCCTTGCCGCGCACGTCGGCGATGCACGCGCGGGCGATCTCGCGGATGCGCGGCTCGAGCGCGGCGATGCGCCGCGGCGTGAAGCCGCGGTTCACGATCGCGCGCAGCGAGTCGTGCTCGGGCGGATCGGCGAAGATGACGGAGCGCGCGCCGGCAAGCTCTTGCGGCGGGAAGGGCAGCGCCGCGATCAGCCGCGCGATGGCTTCGGGCGAAGCATCTCCCGCGCCGGTGAAAGGCGTCTGCGTGCGGCCGTTCGGGCCGACGCCGCGCATCGCGCGCGACGAGAATGCGCCCGTGTCGCGCAGCACCTCGCGCACGTCGCGCTGGCGCGCGACGGTGTAGAAGCTCGTGCTCTCGACGAAATGGACCGGCGCCACGGCGCGCAGCTCGCGGTAGTGCGGGTAGGGATCGCGGCGCACTTCGGCGTTCGTCGGGTCGTAGGCGGGCGCGCTCACGGCTGCTCCTTCTTGCGCGCGTGGGGCGCGCCCAGTGACTCGACCAGGTCGGGCATGCGCTCCGGTCGAAACAGGCCGTAGAGGAACAGCCGCTTCATCTCGCGCGCAAGCCGCGCCGTCGCCGCGGGGACCTCGGCTTCGTCGCATTCAGCGCGCGCGCGCAGCGCCCACACCAGCCACGTGCCGACCAGGATGTGGCCGAGCATCTCCGCGTCGACGGCCGCCTGCGCGCGCGAGCCCCGAGTGACTTTCTCGAGCCGCGCGACGAACCGCTCCCAGCTTCGCCGCGGCAGCGGGTCGCCCGCCAGCAAGAGATGCAGCGCCAGGCGCGCCATCTCGGGCTGCTCGGAGAACACCTGGGTCATGCCGTCGATCAGGTCCGACGCCGAGCGCGGCTCGGCGAGCCGCGTGTGGAGCTCGTCGCCCATCGCCTCGAGCACCGCGGCGACCAGCGCGTCGCGCGTGCGGAAGTGCTGGTAGGCGGTCGTACGGTTCAGCCCGGCGCGGTGCGCGACCTCCGACACGGTGAGTGACTCGGGCCCGCGCTCGGCGACCAGCCGACGCGCGGCCGCGAGCAGCCGCTCGCGGTTGCGGTCGAAGTCGCTCCGGCGGCGGCGGGGCGGGGCGTGGGAGCCGTCCACGCCTCTCTTATAGACGCGCCGAGTGGGAATTTCAACAGCACTGTTGACTTTACCGAGCCGGCGCGCAGGCTGGCAAGCTCGCGCGGAAGGAGGCCGCGGACCTTGATCGCTTCGAGCTTCTCGCCGCTCTCGAGCCTCGCCGGCGGCGCGCTGATCGGCGTCGCGGCCGCGGTGCTCATGCTCGCGGACGGCAAGGTCGCCGGAGTGAGCGGGGTGCTCGCCCGCGCCCTGACCCCGGTGCGCGGCGATTCCGCCTGGCGCGTCGCGTTCCTTGCGGGCCTGCCCCTCGGAGCGCTGCTTGTGAGCTGGGTCACCGGAGAGCTTCACGGCTTCGCGATCACCGCGAGCTGGCCGTTGCTCGTCGCGGGTGGGCTCCTGGTCGGCTTCGGCACCGCGCTGGGCGGCGGCTGCACGAGCGGACACGGCGTCTGCGGCCTCGCGCGCGGATCTCGGCGCTCGCTCGTCGCGACGCTCGCGTTCATGGCTTCGGGCGCGCTCACGGTGTTTCTGGCGCGCCACGTCTTCGGAGCGGGCTGATGCCGGTGCTCGCCGCGCTGGCGTCGGGTCTCCTGTTCGGCGCCGGTCTCTTCGTCTCGGGCATGACGAACCCCGCCAAAGTGATCGGGTTTCTCGACGTCGCGGGAGCCTGGGACCCGAGCCTGGCGTTCGTAATGGGCGGCGCGCTCGGGGTGAACGCGCTCGGATTCGCCCTGACGCGTCGCCGCGCGCGCCCGCTGTTCGCCGAGAGCTTCGCACTGCCGACCGCGAGCGACCTGGACTTCGCGCTCGTCGCCGGCTCGCTGCTGTTCGGGGTTGGCTGGGGTCTCGTCGGACTGTGTCCGGGACCGGCGCTGGCAGGCCTCGCGCGCGGCGTTCTGCCCGTCTACGTCTTCGTCGCGGCGATGGCTCTCGGAATGTGGCTCGATCGCCTTCGCCGCCTTTACACCTCGTGAGCCCGTCGGTAAGCTGACTCGAACGTCCATTCCTCCTCCGAAGCCAGCGCCGGTCCTGTATCTCCCTTCCTCCCCCCGGTCGAGAGGATGTGGCCGCGCGGTAGTTGTGGCGGGGCTCGGTTGCGGATCCGATCACTAGAGCTCGTGGGCTTCAAGTCCTTCGCGGACCGAACCGTGTTCGCGTTCGACCGGGGCATTTCTGCGATCGTCGGGCCCAACGGCTGCGGCAAGTCGAACGTGATCGACGCGCTGCGCTGGGTCATGGGCGAGCAGAACCCGAGACACTTGCGCGGCCGCGGCATGGAAGACGTGATCTTCGCCGGTACCGAGAAGAAGCCGGCGGTCGGTATGTGCGAGGTCTCGCTCACGCTCGACAACAGCGACGGCCTCGCGGCGCCGCCGTACGGCGGCTTCTCCGAGATCCAGATCTCGCGGCGCCTCTACCGCGACGGCGAGAGCGAGTATCTGATCAACAAGGTGCCCGTGCGGCTGCGCGACGTGCTCGACTTCTTCCTCGACACGGGGGTCGGCACGCGGGGCTACACGATCGTCGAGCAGGGCCAGATCGCGGAGCTCGTCTCGAGCAAGCCCGAAGAGCGGCGCATCATCTTCGAGCAGGCCGCTGGCATCGGGAAGTACCGCCAGCGGCGCAGGGAGACCGAGTCAAAGCTGCGCGCGACCGAGCAGAACCTGCTGCGCGTGAACGACATTCTGGTCGAGCTGCGGCGGCAGATCTCGTCGCTCGACCGGCAGGCCGCGAAGGCCAACCGCTACAAGAAGCTGCGCGCGGAGCTGCGCGACCTGGAGCTCGTCGTCGCCCACGAGAGCTACGGCCGTGACTCAGCGGAGCTGGCCGGCGCCGACGCGGAGCTCGAGCAGCTGCGCGCCGAGGGAGTGGGGTTCGACGCGCGGGCAGGGCGCGCCGACGCGGAGCTCGAGAACGCGCGCCGCGCGCACCTGGACGACGAGCGCGAGCTCTCGCGGGCGAGTGAGTCGCTGTTCGCGGTGCGCAGCGCGATTCAGGCGCTCGAGAGCCGCATCGGCTACGAGCGGCGCGAGCGCCAGAGCTTGGCCTCGCTGGCGGACGAGCGCGAGCTCGAGCTGCGCGAGCTCGAGGCGCGGCTCGCGTCCGACGGCGGCCTGCTGCGCGACGCGCTCGCGCGTCTGGCCGAGCTCGAGGAGCGCGTGCGCGCTGACGAGCAAGAGCTCGCGCGCCGTGACGGCGAGCTGCGCGAGCACGCGGAGAGACTCGCCGCCGCGCAGGGCCGGCGCGAGGCGCTGCACGCGCGGCTCGTCGAGCTGTCCGGCGACGAGGCGTCGGTGCAGGCGCTCGCGGATCGACTGGACGAGCGGCGCCGCGAGTTCGAGCTGCGCCTGCGCGACCACGAAGAGGCGATCGAGGCCGGCGCGCAGCAAGTCGAGGAGCTGCGGCGCGACGAGGCGGGCCTCGAGGGCCGCCTGCGGCTGAGCCTGGGCGAGCGCGACGACCACGGCCGACAGCTGGCCGAGTCTCTGCGCATGCAGGAGCGCACGCGCGAGCACGAGCGCGCGCTGGCGCGCGATCTCGAGCGCGAGCGCGAGCGGCTGCAGATCGCCGGGGCGCAGCTCGAGTCACTCGAGGAGATCGAGCGGCGCGAGTCGCGCCGCGCCGCCGAGCTGCTGGAGCGGCTGCCCGCGGCGGAGCGCGGCCGCGTGCGCGGCTGGCTCTCGAGCTCGCTGCGCAGCGCCGACGGCTTCGAGGCCGCCGTCGAGGCGGTGCTCGCGCACCGGCTCGAGGGCCTGCTGGTCGACGACAC
>JBIOJK010000138.1:0-8793 GCA_044450765.1 Myxococcota bacterium
CGGATGAACACCTCGTTCGAGTTCACCGCGTTGCGGCCGAGCTTGGGGATCTCGCGGATCTCGACGTGCGCGGGGTCGAGGTCGGCGAGGAACAGAGTCATTCCGTCCATGCGCCGCGCGCACTCCTCGCGCGGCGTCGTGCGCGCGAGCAGGAGAATCTTCTGAGCCTGCTGCGCCTTCGTGTTCCAGACCTTCTTGCCGTTCACGACCCAGCGCTCGCCGTCGCGGCGCGCAAACGTGCGGATGCGCGACGTGTCGGTGCCCGCGTCGTCCTCGGTCACTCCAAACGAGACGTGCAGCTTCCCGGTCGCCGTGGGCGGGAGATACTTCTCCTTCATCGCCTCGGAGCCGTGGTGGATCACCGGGCCCATCCCGAAGATGGAGAGGTGCATCGTGGAGGCCGCGTTCATCGCGCCTGCGCTGCCCGCGACGGCGCGCAGCAGCGCACCGGCGTGCATCACGCCGAGGCCTGCGCCCCCGTACTTCTCCGGGACCAGCACGCCGACCCAGCCCGCGGCTGCGAACGCGTCGTAGAACTCCCAGGGGAAGAGCTTCTTGTCGTCGTGCTCGAGCCAGTAATCGTCGTCGAAGCGACTGGCGAGCTTGCCGGCCTCGGCCGTGATGCTCGCGAAATCCGCGTCGGCCTCGAAGTCCACCGGGCGATCTTACGCCCCGGGGAAGCTCACTTCAGTTTGGCTTCCTTGAAGACCACGTGCTTGCGCACGATCGGGTCGTATTTTTTCATCTCGAGCTTGTCGGGGGTGTTCTGCTTGTTCTTCCGCGTCGTGTAGAAGAACCCGGTCCCCGCACTGCTCTCGAGCTTGATCTTCTCGCGCGCGCCCTTCTTGGCCATGGGCGGCGTTATACCCGATTTGAACTTCGCGCGCCGCGTTCGGGGCGGCCCTCGCTCGGCTTCCCGCTTCCTTGACACGGGAGGCGCGTGAATGGGACGGTCGGACCATGACAGCACCGCTCGAGGGAATCCGCGTGGTCGAGGTGGCGAGCTTCGTGGCTGCGCCGTCGGCGGGCGCGCTGCTCGCAGACCTCGGGGCCGAGGTGATCAAGGTCGAGGTGCCCGAGGGCGAGCTCTACCGCCACACCAAGCCGCACATGGGCGGCTACAAGTCCGACTTCGACGGCGCGCCGCCCTTCCAGATGGACAACCGCGGCAAGCGCTCGCTGGCGCTCGATCTCACGCGCGGGGAGGCGCGTGCGGCGCTCGCGAAGGTGATCGCGCGCTCGGACGTGGTGCTCACCAACCTGCTGCCGGCGAGACAGCGCAAGTACGGGCTCGATCCAGACACTCTGCGCGCGGCGCGGCCGGCGCTGATTCACGCCACCTTGAACGGCTACGGCGTGCGCGGCGAGGAAGCCGACGCGCCGGCGTTCGACTACACGGCGTACTGGGCGCGCACCGGCATGATGGACATGTTCCGCGCGCCCGACGCGATCCCCGCCTTCCTGCGGCCCGGTGTCGGCGACCACGCGGCCGGCGTGTCACTCGTCGCCGGCATCCTGGCCGCGCTGCGCGTGCGCGACCGGACCGGCGAGGGGCAGGCGATCGAAGTGTCTCTGCTCCAGATCGGGCTCTACATCCAGGGCAACGACATGGCCAACGTGCTCGCGACGGGCCAGAGCCCGCCGATGCACGACCGCCGCGCGCCGCGCAACCCGCTCTGGAACTCGTACCCGACCGCGGACGCGCGCTGGCTGATGCTCGTCATGGTCGAGTCACAGCGCTACTGGCCGAACCTCTGCCGCGCGCTCGAGCTCTCGGAGCTCGAGCGGGACGAGCGCTTCGCGGATCCCGTCGCGCGCTACCGCAACTCGCGCCCGCTCGTCGAAAGACTCGACGCGATCTTCGCGCAGCGCACGCTCGCGGAGTGGGAGGGCGAGCTGCGCCGGCACCCGTTGATCTGGTCGCCGGTGCGCCGGATGCACGAGCTGATCGACGACCCGCAGGTGCGGACGATGGGCTACTTCTCGAAGGTGACTCACCCGGCGCTCGGCGAGTTCGAGAGCGTCGGCCCGCCGTTCCGCATGTCGAGTCATTCGATGCCGGCGAATCGGCCGGCGCCCGAGCTCGGCGCGGACTCCGCCGCGGTCTTGGCCGACGCGGGGCTGTCGGCCGACGAGATCGCGAAGCTGCGTCCGTAGTCGCCGGCCGCCGAGTCGCGCGCGCGATCCCTGGATTGTCTCTTGAGTTCGGGGCAGCGCCCGGCCTCGTCCGGGCTACCATCCCCCGCGGAACTCGAGGGGGCGCATGAAGGGAATCGTTCTCGCGGGCGGCGCCGGCACGCGCCTGCACCCGATCACGCAGGTTGCGAGCAAGCAGCTGCAGCCGGTCTACGACAAGCCGATGATCTACTACCCGCTGGCGACGCTGATGCTCGCGGACATCCGCGAGGTCCTGCTGATCTCGACGCCGCAGGACGTGCCGCGCTTCGAGTCACTGCTCGGCGACGGCTCGGCCTGGGGCATTTCGATCGCCTACGCGGTCCAGCCCGAGCCGAAGGGCATCGCGCAGGCGTTTCTCGTCGGCGAGCGCTTCGTGGCGGGCGACAAGGTCGCGCTGATCCTGGGCGACAATCTCTTCTACGGGCGCATGCGCCTCGACGAGATCGTGCGCGAGTTTCGCTCGGGCGCGGTGATCTTCGGCTACCCGGTGCGCGATCCGCAGCGCTACGGCGTGGTCGAGTTCGACGACGACGGCAAGGTCGTCTCACTCGTCGAGAAGCCGAAGGCGCCGCGCTCGAACCTGGCGGTCCCCGGGATCTATCTGTACGACGAGACCGTGGTCGCACGCACGAAGTCACTTCGCCCGTCGCCGCGCGGCGAGCTCGAGATCACCGACTTGAACCGCGCCTATCTCGAGAGCGGGGCCCTGCGGGCCGTGCGGCTGGGGCGCGGCATCGCGTGGCTCGACACCGGCACTCACGAGAGTCTGCTCGAGGCCGCGAACTTCATCGCGACGATCGAGCAGCGGCAGGGGCTGAAGATCGCGTGCCTCGAGGAGATCGCGTTCCGGCGCGGGTTCCTCGACGCCGCCGGGCTCGAGCGCACGCTGCGCGCCATGCCGGCATCGCCCTACCGCGACTACTGCGCGGCCCTGCTGCAAGAGCCCGCGTGAGCGCCGAGATCTTTCGGCGCACGCGGATCGTCGCCCCCGCGGACGCCGACGAGCTCGGTCACGTGAACAACGTGCGCTGGCTGCACTTCGTCGCGGAGCTGGCAGGGGCTCACGCGGCCCTGCACGGCGGCGACCTCGCGTCGCTCCGCGCGCGCGGCGCGCTCTGGATCGTCCGCCGCCACGAGCTCGACTACCTCCGCCCGGCGCTGCCGGGCGAGGAGATCGTCGAGGAGACCTGGGTCGAGAAGATGAGCGGCGCGAAGAGCGAGCGCCACTCGCGCTTCACGCGCGCCTCGGACGGAGCGCTGCTCGTGCACGCGGTCACGATCTGGGCCTACGTCGACGCGAAGACGCTGCGCCCGACGCGAATTCCCGAGTCACTGCGCGCGCGCTTCCGCTCGCCGTGAGCGCCGCTACGGCACGGCCGCCGCGCAGGTCTGCGAGATTCCCGGCTGCAGCGGCCCGCCCGCCGCGAGCGCGCGCGTCAGGATCGCGACGTCGAGGATCGAGCACGGGAGCCCGTCGCCGCTGACCTTGCACTTCGCCGGCGCCGTGTAAGTCGACGGCGAGGCCTGCGCCAGGTTGGCCCGGTACGCGGCCAGGTCCGCCGCGTCGATCACGCCGTTCGAGGCGACGTCGCCGCACTGACACGCATCTCCGACACCGTCCGGTGTCGAGCCCCCGAGTCCCCCGACGTCTTCCTGGCCGGGGTTCGCGGTGTACGGACAGTTGTCGACGCTGCCGCAGATGTGGTCCAGATCCACGTCGCCGAGCGGATCGCTGGGACACGTCTCGCACGCGTCGCCGACGCCGTTGTGATCGGAGTCGGCCTGGTCGGGGTTCGGAACCAGCGGGCAGTTGTCGACGTTCCCGCACACGCCGTCGCCGTCGACGTCGTTCTTCCCGTCGAGCGGGCAGGCGTCGCAGGCATCGCCGATGCCGTCGCCGTCGCTGTCCGCCTGATCCGGATTCGCGACGTCGATGCAGTTGTCCTGATAGTCGGGCTTGCCGTCCCCGTCGCGGTCGATGATCGCGTTGCATGCCGCGAGCGTCGTCAGACAGAACATCTGGAAGCGGTGATTGAACGTGTCCGCGACATAGAGCACGTCTTCCGTCGGAGAGATCGCGACGTCCTCGGGCAGGATGAACTGACCCGGCCCGCTGCCTGTTCCCAACCCGCCGCGCTTCGCGACGAAGGTTCCGGCCGAGGTGAATTCCTGGATCCGGTTGTTCCGGCTGTCGGCGACGAAGATCTCGCCGTCGGATGGGCGCACGGCGATCCCGCTCGTCGTGTCCAGATTGAGCTGGCCGTCGCCCGAGCCGGTGGCGCCGATGGCAGCTTCCTCGACCAGCTGCAGTGTGTAGCGGTGAATGCGCTCGAAGGCCGAGTCCACCATGAACACCTTGCCGTTCGCGAGCGCGAGGCCGCCGGCCTCCGCGACCGGCAGATCGACGACCGTGGCTCCGGCCTGCGTGATCCGCTTCAGCCGCCGGAAGCTGTTGTCCGCGACGAACAGGTCGCCCGACGCCGGATCCACGGCGATGTCGGTCACGGACTCCTCGTAATTCGTCGTGGCCGGCTTCCGGAACAGCGCGCCGGTCACGGCGCCGTTCCGGTCGAAGCGCACGAGCCAGGGAGTCGGCGGATCGTCGTAGTAGAACGCGCCGACCATGCCCGTCCAGACGTCGCCGTTGGGCTGGACTCCGAGCGCGCCCTGGGTCGCGTAGCCGATCAGCCCTGGCTGGGCGACGTTGATTCGATTCGATCCGCCCCACTGCTTCTGGAAGGCGCCTCCCTGCGAGAAGCGCTTCACCATGAAGTCGAACGAGTCCAGCACGTAGACGTCGCCGTTCGGCGCGACGTTGATTCCGCGCGGGCCCTCGACGTAGCTGCCGTCCTGGTTCTTCCCACCCCAGGACTTCACGTACTGGTTGTTCGCGTCGAACTTGTCCTCGCGATTCGCATACGACGCGTTCACGTACTTCTCGCCGGTGAGTCCATTGATCGAGATGGCCCGGGGATGGAACGGCCCGTTCGCGAGGTCGTGCGGTCCCTGGAACTGAGCGACGTAGACGCCGTCGGACGTGAAGTACTGAATGCGCTCGTTGTCGGTATCGGCCGTGTACACGTTCCCGGAGGGGTCGATGGCGACGCCGCGGTCCCAGCGCAAGTGGCCCGCTTGGCTGCTCGAGGGCTCCCCGAACGAGAACAGATAGGTGCCGGTCTCGGTGAACTTCTGCACGTGGTAGCGGATCGGATCGGTCACGTAGAGCCAGCGATTCACCGAGTCGAACGCCAGTCCGGATACGGTCGCCAGCCCGCTGAAGTCACCGGCACCGGCCCCCGTCTGCCCGAACTTCCGCTGGAAATTGCCGTTCTGGTCGAAGACCTGGATGCGCCCGTTCACGGTGTCGAAGATGTAGACCGAGCCAGTGACTGGATCGACGGCGATCCCGTGCGGGTGGTTGAACTGACCGTTCCCAGAGCCGGAGCTGCCCCACTGCCGCACGAAGGTCCCGTCCGGGTGGTACTCCTGGACCACGTTGTTGTCGTAGAGCGTCGTGTAGACCTCGCCGGTGACCTGGTTCACGGCGATCCCGTAGCAGTCACTGCAGTTGAAGACCAAGAGCAGGTTTCCGTCGCGATCGAACTTCGTGACTCGCACCGTGTCGGTCGTGTAGACGACGCCGGTCGCGTCGTGCACCGCGTTCTGCACGGTTCCCGAGAGGAAGCCGGGCACGTAGGGGCCGCGCGTCGCGAAGCTGCCGATCTGGGGCGCCGTGCCGATGTCGGCGCTCGAGGCGGTCTGGGCGGCCAGCAGTGCGACCGCGCAGAGCGCGCGCGAGACCCATCGCAGCGTCCGGGCTAGGCGTCGGGGGGTCACGGCTGAGCGGATATAGTCCGGAAGGGCCCTGGAGGTCAATGCCCCCTCGCGGGGATTGCACCACGAGCGCGCGACACCGCGACGCGCGTCGACGGCCGTCTCGCGGCGTTTGCTAGCGTACCGGCTCGAATGGCTCAGGGCCGCCGCGCGATCCTCGCGAGACTCGCTCTGGCTGCGAGCAGCGCGCTGCTGGTTCTCGCGCTCGCAGAGCTGGGCATGCGCGTCGCCGGCCTCGGCGAGGTGATGACCTACCGCGCGGACCCGCGCTTCGGCTATCTGATGCGCCCCTCGCAGCGGATCTCGACCTACGGCAGCCAGGTCGAGATCAACGCGCTGGGCCTGCGCGGCCCCGAGCCGCTCGATCCCAAGCCCGCGGACGTGAGACGCCTGCTCTTTCTCGGTGACTCGATCACCTACGGCGGCGGGCACATCGCCGAGGCGGAGCTCTTTTGCCGGCAGATCGAGTCTCTCGCCGCGCGCGACGGCCTGCGAGTCGAGTCGCTGAACGGCGCCGCGCCCGGCTGGTCGCCGCAGAACTGGGCGGCCTGGGTCGGAGCCAACGGCGCGCTCGGCGCCGATGCCGTCGTCGCCGTGATTCCCGCAATCGACCGCGCGCGCCCGTTCGCCACGATGGCGGAGCACGCTCTCCTCGAGCGGCCGCCGCTCCTGCGCCTTACCGCCCTGTGGCTCAAGGCGAAGACGCTCGGGCAGCCCGGGCCGCCCCTCAGCGACGAGGCCGTGGCCGCCAACGTGCGCGCGATCTCCGAGCTGCTCCCGCGCCTCGGCTCGACGCCGCTGCTCGCCGTGCTCGTCCCGTCGCGCGGAGCCGACGAGCGGCCCGAGCGCTGGGCGCCCTACCAGGCGCTGTTCCCGGACGCGCTCGATCTGCGGGCTGACTTCGCGCCCGCGGACTTTCTCGACGACGTTCACTTTTCCTCCTCCGGCCATCGAACGATCGCCGAGCGAATTTACGCGCGGCTGAAGCCGCGCCTCGCGGACTCACCCGCCGCCCGGGTGTCTCGCGCTCTCGAGCTGCAGGCTCTCCCACCACCAGATGAGTGACTTCCACTCAGGGTCGTCGGGCGGCGTGCGAGTCTCGGTGTCGTAACGCAATTCCGTGTCGTAGCCGCGCAGGCACAGAAGCCGCGGCTTCTCGACCAGAGCCATGTACTGCAGGATGTGCCGGCCCGGCACCCGCTCGAAGCGGGCGCGCGCATCGCGGCCCGCTTCGCCCGCCGCGAGCGCGCGCTGCAGCGCGCCGCGCACGTCGGAGAGCCCCAGCGGCTCGGGCCAGACGCCACCGAGCCCGACCAGAACCAGAGGTACACGCGTCTGTGTAGCGTCCAGCGCGAGTCCGTGTCCGAGCACCCCGTCGTCGAAGAGCGCCTCGCCGTGGTCCGAGGTGATGACGATCGCCAGGTCCTGGCCGGCGAGCTTCGCGCGCCAGAGCGAGACGAGCTGCTCGATCGCGCGGTCGACGTTCGCCGTCGCGTTGGCGTAGGTCCCGTAGACGCCGGCCGCGTTCTCGGGCTGGATCTGCCTGCGCTGCAGCCGCTCGACCCCGAGCACGTCGTCGAGCTCGCGGTGGTCGTACGGGAAGTGCGTGTCTCCGTAGTTCACGTAGAGGAAGAGCGGGCGGTCCGTCGGCCGCTTCTCGAGGTAGGCGGCGATCCGCTCGTTCACCTCTTTCCACGAGACCGCCAGGCTGCCGGAAGTGCTGAAGCGCGAGACGGTATGCCCGGGGTCGTCGCGCGCGTCGAAGTGCACGTCGGTGCGGCCGAGCCCGAGCATCTCGCTCTCGCGCACGCCGAACGACTCGTCCTGACCCGAGAACCAGGCGACCGTGTATCCGTTGGCGTGGAAATCGTCGACCAAGGTCGACTGACCCGGATACGGCGCGAGTCGGCCGCCCAGCAATTGACCGCGCGAGCGCGCGGTGTACGGCGAGTTCGCGTAAGCGTGCTCGGAGCGCGCGCCTTCCGCGACGAGCTGGTCGAGGAACGGAGTGACTGGCCGCCCGTGCAGCACGCTGCCCACGATGTCTGCGCGCACGCCCTCCAAGAAGATCATCAGCACGTTCGGCCGGCGCCGGAACACCGGGCCCTCGCGGAAGTCGTCGGGGGGCGCCTGGTAGTCGGCCGGGTGATCGCCGGCGAGCCCGTTCTGATCGATGCCGTCGCCGGGGATGTCGATCGCGAACGGATGGCGCGACGCGTCGAACGGGGCCTGATCGCTGAGCGGCGGGAAAAGTCCGTAGCCGTCGAGGTCGAAGTCCGTGAGTCGCTCGAGGCCGCGCGCGATCACGATGCCGGAGGCCTTGCTCTCCAGCGCCTCGCAGTCGGCGTTCGCGTGCGAGCACACGCTCGAGAACACCCCGATCGAGCCGGCCGTGGCCGCCGCGAATCCGAGCGCGAGCGCGCGCGCGGTCGGCACGGCGAAGGCCGCGGCCGCGCCGCCCAGCGAGCGGGCGTTGCCGCGCAGCGCGCGGATCAGCAGCACCCCGGCTCCCAAGGTGCCGCCGATCGTCGCCGCGACCGGGACGAGCTGCGCCTCGCTCTGCGCAAACCACTCGATCGGCGAGCCGCCCGCCAGCGCCAGCCACAGCTGCAGATCGATCAGGTGCCCGAGATAGCGCGACAGCTGGTAGCGCACGTAGAGAAACGCGAACGGCGGCGCGAGCGCGACCATGGCAGCCAGCGCGATGTGCTGTCGGGAGCCCAGGCGGAGCCAGCGCAACAGCGGGAGCGTCAGCAGCCACAGGCCGACCACCAGCGTCGC
>JBIOJK010000139.1:0-8753 GCA_044450765.1 Myxococcota bacterium
CCGGGATCGGCTACGATCAAAGTGACCCCAAACACGAGGAGATCGTCGTGGCCGAACACCCGCCTGACAGGGACATCGATTCTCGCAAACTCATCGAGCGCGCCAACAACTACGCCGCCTCTGGGGACCAGGACCACATCTTGAACCAAGATCTGATGCTCTTGGCTGCCGCGATCGTTCAGCGGCTGGACACGCTCAACTCGAAGCTCGACGAGATCGCACGCAGGGTGGGCGAGTAGCAAACAGCCTGCGCGCAACCGAGCGAGCTTCGACGATCCCAGCTGGTTGGCTAGCTACTTCACAGCGTCGGCAGGCTCCGCGGCCGTCCGATCGGGAAGGCGGCGTCGATCCGCGCGAGCTCGGGGTCACTGAGCTGGAGCGCGGCGGCCGCCGCGTTCTGCTCCGCGTGCTCGGGGTTCGCGGCTTTCGGGATCGCGAAGAGCGGCGCGCGGCGCACGAGGAAGCAGAGAGCCACTTGGCGCGGCGTGGCCCCGTGAGCGGCGGCGATCTCCGCGAGCGCGCGGCCGCCCGCGCTGCGCGCGCTCGGGAAGCGGCCGCTGCCGAACGGGCTGTAGCCGACGAGCGCGACCCCGTGTGACTCACACCAGGGCAGGACGGCGTGTTCGATCGCGCGCTCTTCCAGGTGGTAGAGGACTTGATTGCACGCCGGCCGGCCCGGCGGCGCGAGCGCGGCGAGCTCTTCGAGGTCGTCGACGTCGAAGTTGCTGACACCCCAGGCGCGGATCTTGCCGTCGCGCTCGAGCTGCTCGAACCCGGCCACGGTCTCCGCGAGCGGATGACTCCCGCGCCAGTGCAGCAGATACACGTCGAGTGAATCGCTGCGCAGCCGGCGCAGCGACTTCTCGCAGGCGGCGACGACTCCCCGGCGCGAGGCGTTCTGCGGCAGGACCTTCGAGACCAGGAACACCTGGTCGCGTCGGTCCGCGATCGCCTCCGCGACGATCTCCTCCGAGCCGGTGTACAGCTCGGCGGTGTCGATGTGAGTCATGCCGAGCTCGAGGCCGCGGCGCAGCGCGCGAGCTCCGGTGGCGCGGTCGGGGCCCATCTGCCAGGTGCCCTGGCCGATCAGCGCGACCTGGCGCTCGAGCGGGCCGAACGAGCGCGCTCGGTTCAGAACTGTTCCTTGTACGGCCGCAGGTCGAGCTCCAGGGTCCACGCGCTGCGCGCCTGCTTGTGCAGCATCCAGTAGGTGTCCGCGAGCGCGCCGATGTCGAGCATGCCGTCCGCGCCGAGTGACTGCTTGATCTGCGGCATGCGCGAGTTCACGAGCTCGCCGTCGATCACGCCGTCCACCACGACGTGCGCGACGTGCAGGCCCTTGGGGCCGAACTCGCGCGCTAGACCGTGCGCGACCGCGCGCTCCGCGGCCTTTGCCGCGGCGAACGCGACGAACGGCGGCCGCGAGCGCATGGACGAGGTCGCGCCGGTGAAGATCAGGGTGCCGCGGCCGCGCGGGACCATTCGGCGGGCGGCTTCGCGGCCGCAGAGAAACGCGCCGAACGCGCACACGCGCCAGGCCGCCTCGAAGAACTCGTCGGTCATGTCGGTGAGCGGGCCGGCGGCCATGTTGCCGGCGTTGTAGACGACGAGCTCGGGCGGCGCGCCGGTCTCCTTCTCGACTGACTCGAACGCGCGCGCCATGTCCGCCGCCAAAGTCACGTCGGCGATCAGCGCGTGCGCGCGACCGCCGCGCGCGCGGATCTCGTCGGCGAGCGGCTCGAGCTTCGCCTTCGTGCGCCCGGCCGCGAACACGGTGAGACCTTCCCTGGCGAAGCGCCGGCAGAGAGCTCCGCCGAGGCCCGCCTTCGCTCCGACTCCGAAAACCACTGCGCCGTCTGCCATGCCGCAGAGCCTACTGGAAATCGCTCGGGCTCGCGGGTTGCCACGCGGCCGACGTCACGCGCCACTCGCCGCGCTCGTCGCGCAGCCGCAGGTCGAAGCGGTACAGATCCGCGCGCACGGAGAGCAGCGCGCCCGCGTTCGCGATCGGCGTGCCCGCCAGCGCGACGAGCGCCCGGGCGCTCGCGTAGCCGGGCTCGGGGATCTCGAGCTCGCTGACTCGCATCAGGACGTACACCGAGCTGTTTCGCATGAAGTGAGCCGTCGCCACGCCGAGCACGGTGCGGCGGTCGTTGCCCTCGGCGTCCTTGTACGACTCGGAGACGTACGCCTTCAGCGCGCCGACGTCGCGCGCCTCGGCGGCGGCCGCGAGCGCGGCGAGCACCTGCCGCACGCGGTCCTCGGGAGTCTCTGCACCTCCGCTGCAGCCGAGCGCGAGCGCGAGCGCGAAGGTTGCGAGCGTCCATCTCATGAGCGGGGAGATGCTAAGGTCTTCATTGGAGGCCTGCCCGCGTTGATCACCTTCGAGCCATTTCGCCGCGAGTTCTCCGATGATCCGTACCCACACTACCGAGTGTTGCGCGACCAGGCGCCCGTGCACTTCGCCCCCGAGGCGAACGTCTGGTGTGTCTCGCGTTGCGACGACGTGCAGGCGGTGCTGAGGGCCGACGACGCGTTCTCGTCGCGCGCCATGTTCACCATGGTCATGAACAACGGGAACGAAGGCGCGCCGCCGCTGAGCTGGTCCGTGATCCGCTTCTTGGTGACCCTGTTCGCGCGCACCGGCATGAATCCGCTCGCGTTCACGAAGGCGCGCAATCTGATCGCCGAGGACGGCGAGCGCCACGCGAGCATGCGCGCGATCGTGAACCGCGGGTTCACGCCGCGGCGTGTCGCGGACTGGGAGAAGCGCGCGCGCGAAGTCGCCGACGAGTGTCTCTCGAGCATCGCGCGCCGCGAGCGCTTCGATCTGGTGGAAGAGCTCTCGGTGCCCCTGCCGGTGACGATCATCTCGGAGATGCTGGGCATCGAGCCCGAGCGCCGCGCGGACTTCAAGCGCTGGTCCGACGCGATCATCACCCACTCGACCGGCTCGGGTCGCGCGACGCCGTTCGCCCCCGCGTTCGGCGCGGCGCTCGCCGAGATGGTCAACTACATCCACGGCGTCGTGCGCCAGCGCCGGCGCAGCCCGGCAGACGACGTCATCAGCGCGATCGTCGCCGAGCAGGACGGCGCGCAGGGACTCTCGGATCGCGAGGTGTTCCAGTTCGTGCTGCTGCTGCTCGTCGCGGGGAACGAGACGACCACCAACTTGATCGGAAACGCGGTCCACGCACTTCTGCGTCACCCCGAGGCCTGCGCACGGGTCGCGGCGGATCCCGCGCTCGTGCCGGCCGCGGTCGAAGAGACCCTGCGCTGGGACGCGCCGGTGCAGCTCGTCTTCCGCAACGCGAAGCAGGACGTCGATGTCGCGGGCGCGCGCATCCGCGCGGGCTCGATCGTATGCGCCCTGATCGGCTCTGCGAACCGCGACGAGCGGCGCTTCCCCGATCCCGACCGCTTCGAGCTCGAGCGAGACACTCAGGGCATCCTGTCGTTCGGGTTCGGCAAACACTTCTGCCTGGGCGCGTCGCTCGCGCGGCTCGAGGCGCGCGTCGCGCTCGAGGCGCTGGCGCCGCGCCTGCCCGCGCTGCGACTCACCGGCCAGCACGAGCGGCTCGACTCGTTCCTGGTGCGCGGTCCCCGGCGCCTGGAGCTGGCCGCCCGCTAGTCGCGCGCGGCCGCTTGCTCTATCCTGCGGCCCGTGGGGGAAGTCGAGGCGCGCGGGAAGCGCGGGCTCGTGCGGCTGCTGATCCACCCGGCGGAGTCCGCGGCGGAGCCGGAGCTGCGCGCCGCGCTGGCGGCGATCGCCAGCCGCGCGCGGGTCGAGTGGCTCGGCGCTGCGAACACCGGCGAGCTGCGCGCAGACCTCGAGAGCGAGAGCGCCGATGCGCTCGTGCTCGACGTCTCCGCCTCCGGACACGGCGCGCTCGACGTCCTGCGCGACCGGCGCGCGAGCGGCAGCGCGCTGCGCGCGCTCGTGATCGCGGAGCTCGGCGACGCCGAGGCTGCTGAACGCGCGCGGGCGCTGGGCGGCTGTCGCGTGCTCGCGCGCGAAGGCGCGACGGCTGCGCTTCTGGAGGTCGCCCTGCAGGAGCTGCTCGCGCTGGGCGGCGAGCCGCGAGCGACACCGGTTAGTGCCACCTTCGCGCCCGCGATGCTGTGGAAGAGCGACGCGCGCGGCGAATTCACTCACTTCACGCGCCGCTTCCTCGAGTTCCTTGGCTCTCGCGAGTCCGAGGCTCGCGGCCGCGGCTGGCTCGCGCGGATCCACCCCGACGATCTCGGCGAGTGGCTCGCGGCGTGGAGCGACCTGCTCGAGTCTCCGCGCGAGGAGCGGCTCGACTTCCGCGTGCGCGCCGCCGACGGCGTCTCGCGCTGGGTTCGCCTGCACGCGTGCCCGGGCTTCGCCGCGGATGGCGCGCTCGACTGCTTCGTCGGCTCGCTGTTCGAGATCGCCGACCTCGTCGCGGCGCGCGACTCGGCGCGCGCGGACGTCGCGCGCCACGAGGCGGCCAACCGCGAGCTCGAGGAGCTCGCCTTTGCGGGCGCGCACGACCTGCAGGAGCCCCTGCGCAGCTTGGAGCGCGAGCTCGGCGACGCGCTGCGCGGCGAGCCGGCCGACCTGGCGCTGGCGCTGCGCCAAGTGAGTCGCATGCGCAGCTTGCTGCGCGACCTGGTCGACTATGCGGGTGCGACACAGATCGGTGTCAAGCCCGAGGCCAGCGACCTCGCGCAGGCGCTGGAGTGGGCGCTCGAGAACCTGCGCCCGGCGCTCGCCGAGACCGGCGCCGAGGTCAAGGTCGAGGCGCTCGCGCGCGTGCTCGCCGATCCGATCCAGATCGCGCGCGTCTTCCAGAACCTGCTCGCGAACGCCCTGCGCTTTCGCTCCGCGGCCTCGCCGGTGATCGCCGTCGGCGCGTCCGCGCGCGAGCGCGACGCGCTGGTCTTCGTGCGCGACAACGGCATCGGCATCGCGGCCGCGCACCACGAGAGCGTGTTCCGTGTCTTCGAGCGCGCGCACGCGCAGGTGCGCGAGGGCTCGGGTATGGGCCTCGCGATCTGCCGCCGCGTCGTCGAGCGCCACGGCGGCCGCGTCTGGGTCGAGTCACAGCCCGGACAGGGCTCGACCTTCTTCTTCACGCTCCCGCTGGCGGTCGACTGAGCCCGAAGCGTGCGCCGCAGGCGAACGCGGTCAGCCAGTCCCGAAAGTGTCTGAGATCGCCGCGAAGCTCTCGCGCACGCGGCCGGGCGCGACGCCGACCGTCGGGGGATAGAGCAGCGGCTGCTCGGTGAGTCCCTGCCACAGGCGCAGCCGGTCGCGCGCCTCGTCGGGGCGGCCCGCGATCGCGATCTCGTCGACCAGCGCATCGGGAACGGCCGCGGTCATCGCGGCGAAGTCACCGCGCTTGAACGCCGCCGAGATCTGCTCGCCGACGCCGCGCATGACGAGTGAATCGAGCACGGAGTGATAGAGCTTCGTGGTGTAGTAGAAGGCGATCTGCGCGCGCGCCTCGCGCCGCGCCTGGTCGACGTCGTTGCTGATGGAGCAGATGACATAGGGCGCGAGCGCGCAGCGCGAGCCCGCGAGCTCGGGCAGCACTTGTTCGCGGATGTACTTGCGCGTGAAGATCGGGTGGCCGACGAGCCCGTCCGCGACGGCCGCCGCGGCGCGGATCATGCCGCGATTCACCGCGGAGATATACACGGGGATCTCCGCGCGGGGCGCTCCTGGGCGAGCGTACTGCGGGATGTCGACCTGGTAGTAGCGGCCGTCGAAGCGCAGGCCGCCGCCCTTCTGCGCCGCGATCGCCGCGCGCACCAGCTTCACCGCCTCGCGCATGCGCGGCGCGGGCGGGTCGTCGAATTTCACGCCGTACCAGCGCTCGTTCATCGAGCGCGTGCCGCTGCCCAGCCCGAGGATCATGCGCCCGCCCGAGAGCTCGTCGATGTCCATGGCGGCCGCCGCGGCGAGCATGGGGGTACGCATGAATGCGTAGGCGATCCCCGTGCCGAGCTTCACGCGCGCGGTCGCGGTCGCGACGGCGGCGAGGCGCACGAAGCCGTTCATGCTGAAGAACTCGGTCGTCCACACCGAGTCGAAGCCGCGCGCCTCGGCGTGCCGCGCCGCGGCGATCTGGTCCGCGATGGTCGGTGCCACCAGGATGAGTCCGAGTCTCATCGCGCGATTAGACCACAACGCGGCGAAGCGCCGCTAACATCAGCGCGCATGTCGAACGCGCGCAGACTCCGGCTCGCAGTCGCCGCCGCGTTCGGTGCTTGGTGCGCGCTCTCCTGCGCCCGGCTCGGCCTGGCGCCGGCGGGCGCGCCCGCGGCGGCGAGCGCGCCCGCGCCGATCCTGTTGCGCGGCGCGACGGTGATGACGGCCGCGGGACCGACGCTCGCCCGCGCGGATCTGCTCGTCGAGCGCGGGCGCATCGCGGCGCTGCGCGCCGAGATCGAGCCGCCGGCCGGCGCGCTCGTGATCGACGTCGCCGGCCGCTGGATCACTCCGGGCATCATCGACCCGCACTCACACATGGGTGTATACGCGGTGCCGAACGTCGCGCCGACGCAGGACGGCAACGAGATGACCGGCCCCTTCAAGCCCGAGCTGCGCGCCGAGGACTCGTTCTGGCCGCAGGATCCCGCGCTCGAGCGCGCGCTCGCGGGCGGAGTCACTACGATCCACGTGCTGCCGGGCTCGGCGAACCTGGTCGGCGGGCAGGGAGTCACCCTGCGCCTCGTGCCCGCGCTGTCCGCGCGCGAGATGCGCTTTCCGGGCGCGCCGGCGACGATGAAGATGGCCTGCGGCGAGAACCCGATGCGCGTCTACGGCGGCAAGGGCCAAGCGCCGCAGACGCGCATGGCCGAGGTGGCGATGCTGCGCCAGCAGCTCGAGACCGCGCGCGCGTACAAGCCCGAGGAAGGCAAGGCGCACGACTTCGCGAACGAAGCGCTCGCGCGCGTGCTGAGCGGTGAGACGCTGGTCCAGAACCACTGCTACCGCGCGGACGAGATGCTCGTGCGGCTCGACCTGTTCAAGGAGTTCGGGATCGCGCCGCGCGCGTTTCATCACGCGGTCGAGGCCTACAAGATTCGCGATCGGCTGCGTGACTCCGGCGTCGGCGCGGTCGTGTGGGCCGACTGGTCGGGCTTCAAGCTCGAGCTCGTCGACGCCGTGCCCGCGAATGCCGCTCTGCTCGACGAGGCCGGCGTGCGCGTCGCGCTCCACTCCGACTCACCTGACGACGTTCAGCGGCTGAATCAGGAGGCCGCGAAGGCGCTCGCGTCGGGGCTGCGCGCCGGCATCCCCGTCGACCGCGAGCGCGCGCTGCGCTGGATCACCGCCAACCCGGCCTGGATCCTGGGCATCGACCAGCGCGTCGGCACGCTCGAGCCGGGCAAGGACGCCGACCTCGTGGTCTGGTCCGGCGATCCGCTCTCGGTGTACGCGCGCGCGGAGCTGGTCTACATCGCCGGGCGCCGCGTGTATCAGAGAAGTGACTCGCGCGAGCCGCGCTCGGACTTCGAGCTCGGCGTGCGGGGCGCGAAGTGAGGACGCTGGTCGCCGCGATCGCGCTGGTCGGCGCGACGGTTCACACCGGGGTCGGGCCGCCGCTCGAGCACGCGACGCTCGTCGTCGACGGTGCGCGAGTCGTGGCGCTCGGCCCGCAGGTCACTCCGCCAGCGGGCGCGCAGGTGATCGACGTCTCGGGGAAGATCGTCACGCCCGGGCTCGTCGCAGTCGCATCGCGCGTCGGCGAGGTCGACATCGCGCTCGAGCCGACCAGCGTCGAGGGCACGCTGCCTGAGCCGGCCGATCCGGTGCGCGCGGCGCTGCGGGTCTCGGACACGTACAACCCGGCGGCGTTCACGGTTCCGATCGCGCGCGCCGGCGGAATCACCGCGGCGCTAGTGACTCCCGCCGGCGGCCAGATCTCGGGCCAGGCCGCGTTCGTCGAGCTCTCCGCGCGCGACTGGCTGCGCCGCTCGAGCGCCGCGCTCGCCATTTCGATTCCCGCGGCGACTGCGGGCGAGGACGCCTCGCCGCCGGTGGGCGCGCGCGCCGCGGCGTTCCTGCGCCTGCGCGAGGCGCTCACCGACGCGCGGCTGTTTCACTCGAACCGCGGCCCCTATCTCGCGAACCGCCTGCGCGCGCTCTCGGTCTCGGCGGCGGACCTGGAAGTGCTCGATCGCGCGCTCGCGCGCGACTTGCTCGTGCTGGTCGAGGTCGACCGCGCGGCCGAGATCGAGAGCGTGCTGGCGCTCGCGCGCGAGTTCAATCTGCGCATCGCGCTGGTCGGCGCGGCCGAGGCGTGGCAGCTCGCCGACGAGCTCGCGCGCGCCGGCGTGCCGGTCGTGATCGACCCGCTGCGCGCGCTGCCCGAGAGCTTCTCGTCGCTGCACGCGCGCGCCGACGCGGCGGCGATCCTGCACGAGGCGGGCGTCAAGCTGATCCTGGCCGAGCTCTCGAGCCCGCACTTCGCCCACCGCCTGCGCTGGGCCGCGGGCAACGCGGTGGCCGAAGGGCTGCCGTACGATGCGGCGCTCGCGGCAGTGACTCGCGTCCCCGCCGAGGTGTTCGGCGAGCCCGATACGGGCGCGCTGCGCCCCGGTGCGGTGGCGAGCTTCGTGGTGTGGAACGGCGACCCGCTCGACGTCACGACCTGGGCCGAGCGCATGTGGATCCGCGGCAAGGAGGTCCCGCTCGAGACCCGCCAGGATCTGCTCACGAGGCGCTACCGGCGCTGACTCGCGTCGCGCTGTGAGATCATCGGCAGAATGGACGG
>JBIOJK010000140.1:0-8562 GCA_044450765.1 Myxococcota bacterium
CCGCCCGAGGCAGGCTTTGAGGATGACTCTCGAACTCCCGCGTTGCCTCTCGGCTCGGACATCGCGGTTGGGGTCGTGGGGGTCGGCTATGGTTTGGCCTAGCACGCTGACGCTGATCGCAACCGGAAGGGCCGCCGTCACGTTGCCGCCTGCGTGCACCACCGTTGGCGCGCCCAGCGCCAGCGACGCCGCCGCGGCGATAGCGATGCGAATCCTTCGATCGGAAATCATCTCAGTCCTCCTTGGGGGGTGGGCGTCCGGGGGTTGTGCAAGGCGAGTGCCGCGCGATTCGCGCGTTGCGCTACTCCGCCTCTCGATTGCTGGGTCGGGGCGCCTCAGCTCCGTCGCGCGATGAGACCGCTTGCTGAGGCTTTCACGGCGGGGCGCCGTAGATCGTGGCCGATCGCTTGTTGATCTTCATGACCGACCCGTCGTCGATGATGAGGTCGTCGGGGGCGTTGGGGTCGGTTGCGGTGCCCGTGAATTTCATGCTCCCGGACATCACGCAGCCCGAGTAGTTCAGACTCGAGTAGTTCAGATTCAGGATTCCAGAGAGCTCGGCAGTCGTCGTGCCGCCGTTGCAGCTGATGTGGACCGCCGCCGGAACTTTGAACGAGCTCAACGTCGCCCCGCCGCCCTTCGTGGTCCGAATCGAAGGCGTGTCGAAGGTGATCGTCCCGACCGTGGCCTTCCGCGTCACGGGCTGCCGCGTGTCGATCGCGAGGATCACGTGCGTGCGGATCGCGGCTGGCGGCTGAATGCAGTCGATGAAGAGATAGATCCCCTGTGTCTTCGTCGGCGGGGTCCCGACGCACTTGGTGTAGAGGTCCTTCTGGTTTGCGCTGACCTTGTCGGCCTTGTCGTCGTTCTTGGGGGTCGTGATTTGCGTTGCGGTCTTGAGGTTGAGCGTTACCGCGTGCGCCGTGATCGTACCCAAGCCCGCGCTCGCCAAAGGGGCCATTGCGAGGCTCAGAGCGACGGATGCCGCGGCGATCTTGAGAGAGTGCAGAGATCCGTTCGGGGTCATGTCTCTGGTTTCCTTCTGTTCGCTCCCGCGGCGATAACCCGGGCGAATCGCTCGACTGGAGATCTTGTCCAGCCCCTCCTTGGGGTTTGGGTGAGCGCGGTTGTGCAAGGCGAGTGCCTTAAGGCTGAGGCGCCATGGCGAGTGCCTTCTCGAAGGCTGGGTCGGCGGGCCTCAGCTCGGTCGCGCGATGAGACCGTTTGCTGCCGAGTCGCGCCGTGTAGACTCACCGACTCTGAGGAGAGGAGAGCGAATGGCCAGCGCGCCCGAGGGTCCGCACAACATCGCAGTGTACATCGACCTGGAGAACGTCGCGATCGGCTGCCGCGACGCGCGCTACAAGGTCTTCGACGCGTCGCTGGTGCTGAAGCGCATGATCGACAAGGGGAACGTCGTGACTCGCCGCGCGTACGCGGACTGGACGAAGTACCCCGACTACCGCCGGCCGCTGCACGAGAACGGGGTCGAGCTGATCGAGATGCCGGGCTCGAAGCTCACCGGAAAGAACAGCGCCGACATCAAGATGGTCGTCGACGCGCTCGAGCTCTCGTACACGAAGCCGCACATCGACACGTTCACGGTCGTGTCGGGCGACTCGGACTTCTCGCCGCTGGTAGCGAAGCTGCGCGAGAACAACCGCCACACGATCGGCTGCGGCGTGAAGAACTCGACCTCGCCGATGTTCATCGAGCACTGCGACGAGTTCATCTACTACGACGATCTGGTGCGGAAGACCGTCGAGCGCAAGCCCGCGCCGAAGGCGCGCGAGCTGCCGAAGAAGCAGCAAGAGGCGTTCGACGCGCTGCTCGACGCGGTCGAGGCGCTGCAGCGCGAGAACAAGGAGCTGCACGGCTCACTCGTGAAAGAGACCATGAAGCGCAAGAACCCCGGCTTCAACGAGGAGTATCACGGCTACCGCTCGTTCTCGCGGCTGCTCGAGGACGCGCAGAAGAACAAGCTGATCGCGATCCACAAGGACGCGCGCAGCGGCACGTACGTGATCGACGAGGTGCTCGACGAGGCGGGCTAGCCGCGCCGCCGGCGCGAGCTCGTCCCCCAGCGCTCGGCCCAGTCGTGCAGCGGCGCGAGCGCCGCGAGCAGTGACTTGCCCTGCGCGGTGAGTCCGTAGCCGGAGCCGTCCTCGTGCGCGACGATGCCCGAGTCGCGCAGCTCGGCGAGCCGCTGGTTCAGTACCGTCGGCGAGAGATCGTCGCAGAGCGTGCGCAGCGCGCGGAAGCTCTGAGCGCCGCCGCGCAGCTCCCAGAGCACGCGCAGCGCCCAGCGCCGCCCCAGGAGATCGAGCGCGGCCATGATCGGCCGGCCCGTCCGCGAGCCGCGCACAGCCCGGCCGGGTCTGGGAGTCGCCACGGGTCGTCTCCTTGTGCTACGTATTCAGTAGCAATTTGCTACGCTAACAGTAGCACGAAGGAGCCCCCCATGAGCGAGCCGAGGATCGCGCCCGCCCCCCGGCCCTACGCCCCGGAGATCGAGGCGTCGCTCGCGCGGCTGATGCCGCCGGGGGTCGAGCCCCTGCGCCTGTTCCGGACGCTCGCGCAGAATCCGCGGGTCCTGTCGCGCTTCCTCGCGGGCGGCCTGCTCGACCGGGGCAGTATCTCCTTGCGCGACCGCGAGCTCGCGATCCTGCGGACCTGCGCCCGCTGCGGCTCCGAGTACGAGTGGGGGGTGCACGTGGCCTTCTTCTCGGCCCGCGCGGGGCTCTCGGCCGAAGAGGTGCGCGCCAGCTGCGCGCGCGTCCCGCCGGAAGGCCTGTTCGGCGCGCGCGACCGCGCGATCCTCGCGCTCTGCGACTCGCTGCACGAGCGCGCGGACGTCGACGACGCACTTTGGCGCAGGCTCGCCGCCGAGCTCGAGCCGGCGCAGATCGTCGAGCTGGTGGTGCTCGCCGGCTTCTACCATACCGTCTCGTTCGCCACGAACGCGCTGCGCATCGAGCTCGAGCCCGGCGCCGCGAGATTCCCCGCGTGATACGATCGCGCCGCGATGAGTGACACGCGGCGCACCGACGACCTGCTCGAACAGCTCACGCTCGACGAGAAGGCGGCGCTCACGGCCGGCGCCGACCTCTGGCACAGCGCGGCGATCCCGCGGCTCGGGATCCCGGGCCTCGTGCTCTCGGACGGGCCTTCCGGGGCGCGCGGGGTGCACATGGGCGACGGCGCGACCTCGGCCTCGTTCCCCTGCGGCACGGCGCTGGCGGCGACCTGGAATCCGGAGCTAGTCGAGAGAGTCGGCGCCGCGATCGCCGAGGACGCGCGCACCAAGGGCGTGCACGTGCTGCTCGGCCCCACCGTGAATCTGCACCGCTCGCCGCTCGCGGGCCGCAACTTCGAGTGTTACTCCGAGGACCCGCACCTCTCGGCGCGGATCGCGGTCGCGTTCATTCGCGGCGTCCAGAGCCGCGGAGTCTCGGCCTGCGTGAAGCACTTCGCCGCCAACGACCAGGAGTTCGAGCGCATGTCGATCTCGTCCGAGGTCGGCGAGCGAGCGCTGCGCGAGCTGTATCTCGTTCCGTTCGAAGCGGCGGTGCGCGAGGCGGGTGTCTGGTCGCTGATGTCGGCCTACAATCGGCTGAACGGCACGCACGCGAGCGAGCACCCCTGGCTGCTCGGCGAGCTGCTGAAGCGCGAGTGGGGCTTCGAAGGGCTCGTGGTTTCCGATTGGCTCGGCACTCACAGCACCGCCCCGACCGCGAACGCCGGCCTCGACCTCGAGATGCCGGGACCCGCGCGCCACCTCGGCGCGAAGCTGGCCGACGCCGTGCGCGCCGGCGAGGTCGCGCCGGCCGTGCTCGACGCGGCGGTGCGCCGTCTGCTGCGCCTGGCGGAGCGCACGCGCGCGTTCGAAGACGCGCCCGTGGCGGAGGAGCGCTCGGTCGATCGGCCGGAGCACCGCGAGCTCGCGCGCCGCGCTGCGGGCGAGGCGATCGTCCTGCTGCGAAACGAGCGCGAGACACTCCCGCTGGCCGCGCCCCGAATCCGCCGCCTGGCGGTGATCGGCCCCAACGCCGCCAGCGCGGTGACTCAGGGCGGCGGCAGCGCGCGCGTCCGTCCACACTATTCGGTGTCGCCGCTCGAGGCGCTCCGCAAGCGCTGCGGCGACGGGGTCGAGGTCCACTTCGAGGCCGGCTGCACGAGTCACAAGACGCTGCCCGCGCTCGGTCCGGACCTGCTCGAGGGCCGGCTCCGCGTCGAGTACTGGAACGGGCACGAGGCGACCGGCGCGCCGGCGCTGGTGCGCGAGTCGCGCGAGGCCAGCTTCACCTGGTTCGGCAACTTCGCGCCCGAGATCCAACCGGGCGCGTTCGCGGTGCGAGTCAGCGGCGTGCTCGCCCCGCCCGTCTCGGGCGAGCACGAGTTCGCGCTCGTCTCCGCGGGCAAGAGCCGTCTCTTCGTCGATGGCGCGCTGGTCGTCGACAACTGGACCGAGCAGGCGCCCGGCGACGCGTTCTTCAACCTCGGCTCGGCCGAGAAGCGCGGCTCGAAGCGACTCGAAGCGGGCCGCAGGGTCGAGCTGGCGGTCGAATTCGCGAACATCGATCGGCCGATGCTCGGCGGACTCAAGGTCGGCTGTCTGGCCGCCGCGCCGGCCGACCTGCTCGAGCGCGCCGTCTCGCGCGCGGCGGCGTGCGACGCGGCCGTGGTCGTCGTCGGGATGAACGACGAGTGGGAGAGCGAGGGACACGACCGCGCATCGCTGCAGCTTCCCGGCCGGCAGGCGGAGCTGATCGAGCGCGTGGCCGCGGCGAACCCGCGCACGATCGTCGTCGTGAACACCGGCGCGCCGGTCGACCTCGGCTGGCTCGAGCGGGTGCCGGCCGCGCTGCAGCTCTGGTACGGGGGCCAGGAGGCAGCCAACGCGCTGGCCGACGTCCTGTTCGGCGACGTGAATCCGTCGGGGCGCTTGCCGCAGACGATCCCGTGCCGGATCGAAGACACGCCCGCGTTCCTCGACTGGCCCGGCGAGAACGGCCGCTCGGTCTACGGCGAAGGACTGTTCATCGGCTACCGCTGGTACGACGCGCGGAAGATCGAGCCGCGTCTGGCCTTCGGACACGGTCTCTCGTACACGCGCTTCGAGTACGCGGATCTGCGGCTCTCGCGTGCGCGAATCGGCGCGGGCGAGTCACTCGAGCTCTCGATCGACGTCTCGAACCGCGGGGCGCTGGCGGGGCAAGAGGTCGTCCAGGTCTACGTGCGCGACGTCGCGTCGCGCGTCGCGCGTCCGGAAAAAGAGCTGCGCGCGTTCGCGAAGATCATGGTCCCGCCCGGCGAGACACGCAGCGTGCGGGTCACGCTCGCGCCGCGCGCCTTCGCGTTCTGGGACCCGGCGAGTCGAGACTGGGTCGCGGAGCCAGGCGAGTTCGAGATTCTCGTCGGCGCGTCCGCCAGTGACCTGCGCGCGCGCGCCTCGGTGACTCTCGGGCCGGCCTGACTCCGCGACGCCCTCCCTCTAACCTTCAGCCGTTGCAGCCCGTCGAGAGTGTCTGGCCGGTGCCCGCGAGCGCGCGCCGCAGCACCGTGAGGTCGACGATGTCGCAGGTCGGCGGCGTACTGCCGAAGCCCCCGGCCACGTTGCACTTGCCCGGCGCGGCCGGGGTCGAGATCTGGGCCAGCGCCGCGCGCTCCGCCGCGACGTCCGCGGCGGTGACGACACCGTCGCCGGTCACGTCTCCGCACTGATTCGCGTCGCGGATCCCGTCGGGCTGCGAGGCGTCTCCGACGCCGCCGCGGTCGATCCCCATGCGCTGGCCCGAGCCCGGGGGCACGCAGGTGTAGGTCAGCTCCTGACCCGCCGTGCTGGCGAGCGCGCGCAGCGCGCTGTCGGTCAGCGTGGGATCCGAGCTCGAGTCGGGCGTGAACGTGTTCGCGGCGGACAGCCACCAGCCGCGGGTCACCCCTCCGATCTTGCCCTTCACGACCAGATCGCACTCGTTGCCGGGCGAGCAATTCGCGCCGCACCCCGTGAACGCGCGCGAGACCAACAGCCCGACGCGGCCGGTGACGTTCGGGTCACTCGAGTTGACGGAGGTGAGAGTTACTTGCTGGCCCACGACCGGCGCGAGATCCGACGGAAACGCCATGACGAAGTTCGAGACGTTCTCGCGCTTCACGGCACCCACGTTCCCGTAGTTCGCGCTCGCATCGTTCGCGTCGGCAGTGAACTGGAACACCCCGCCGTTCAGGAAGCTGATCACGTTGTCGATGGAGCCGTCGTTGAGATAGCCGAAGCCGCGAATCTGATCGTCCGTGGAGCTTCCGTGCGGCGGGATGTTCGGATCGGCGGGGATGGTCATCAGCCCATACATGCCGACCTTCTGATACGCGTTCCGGAGCTGAGGCACTTTGAAGTGCTGAGACAGTCCCTCGAACGTCGAGAGCCCGCCGGTTCCGAATGCGCTGACTGCCGCGTTCAGTGTGTGGCAGCCGTTGCAGGTCTTGAGCGTGTCCGAGGTCGTCGCGTTGTAGAAGGTCATGCCCGCCTGCTGCGAGGCCGTCAGCGTCTCGTCCAGGTTGCGGACCGGGTTCGGCGGCATCGCCACCTTCAGGATGAAGTTGGTGAACGCCTGCATGTCGGCCGGGCTGAGCTGAGTCGCATTCCCGAGCAGGCTCACGAACGCCGGGTCGAACTTCATGAACGCCTGGTTCGGGTCGAGGGCGTTCACCGGGTCGCCGTCGAAGTTCGCATCCGTGTGCGTCCCGCCCGAGCGGTCACCGCGCCAGTGCATCGGGCCGTTGTGCACCATGCCGCGCAAGGTCTGCGTGGTCATCGGGCCTTTGAGCGGGTGGAAGTCCACGTTGCCGCCCAGGTTCACAATTCCGGGGCCGGTGCTCCCGGAGCCGATCTTCACGAACGGGTTGAAATTGGACGCCAAGGGCGCGTTCGGATCCGGACTGCCGAGATCCCAGGCGAGTGAGTCGAAGTCGCCGAACACGTGACACACGCCGCAGGAGGCCTCGCCGTTCGACGAGGTCAGGTGCGCGTCGTACAGGAAGTGACGCCCGTTCACGATCGTGGGCGACTCCGGGCTGTGCACCGTCAGGTGCCCGAGCTCGACCTTCGCGGTCGGGTCGACCAGGGAGATCCCGTCGTCGAAGCGGGTGTACACGTAGAGCCGGTTGCGCGGCTCGTCGAGCACCACGCCGCCCGGCCCGCCCGCGGACAGGTGAATGTGATCGGCGGCGTTCGGCTGGAAGGAGCCCGGGTCGCTCGGCGGCAGGGCGAGCTTGGCGGTGTCGATCACGCCGATCTCGCCGGAGCCGAAGGCGGCGAGATACAAGGTCGAGCCGTCGCTCGTGATCGCCATCTCGGTCGGGATCGCGAGGCTCTTCTGGTTCACCGAGAGAGGCGCCGTCACGCTGTAGTCGATGTGCTTGTTCAGATGCCGCGGACTCACCGCCAGCGTGCCGGGCGTGAGGATCGAGATGCGCGCGTGGTGCAGCTCGCCGCGCACGTTCGGCTCGGGGTTGCCGTCGGTCCCGGCGAAGCGCGCGTCGGTGGCCTCGAAGCGGTCGAAGTTGTTCGCGTCGGTGTTCGAGACGTAGATCACGTGCGGCGCCACCGGACTCACGACCATGTTGAACAGGATCGTGCCGACGTGGTCGAAGGTCGCCGTCTTCACCGGCGTATTCGCGTCCGCGTCGATCGCGAAGACGTCGTGATCGGGCAGCGAGTACTGCACGAGATTCGTGTGACTCGCGCCAGTCACATCGGCCCAAGTGGTCCCGGACTGGAACTTCAGCATTACGCCGACCGCGGGCGTCGGGAGCTCGCCGGCTGGAGGCTGCGTCGCGTTCGGGTCGATCACGTTGAAGGACGGAGCCGGCGTCGGGATCACACTCGCCGGCACGACGGTGGTCTGATCGCCGGAGTGGAAGACCGCGGCGTAGACCGTCGTGCCGTCCGGCGTCACGGCGAGGGCGCGCGGCGTGTCTCCCATGAGGTTCAGCACGGTGATCGGCGTGCCGCGAAGGGCGTCGGCGCCGAGATCCGTCGCGTCGAAGACCCACACATCGGAGCGGCCGACGCCGCCCACCAGGAGCTGCGGGTCACCCGGCCGGTTCTGCCCGCGGTGCGCCGCGGTGATGAACGCGCGGTTCTTCGCGGAGCCGCCGAACACGATGTCGCGCGGCTCGTCGCCGACGAGCAAAGTGCGAGTCACTCGGCGCGACGCCACGTCGACGATCGAGACGCTGTCCGAGAGGTGGTTGACGACCCAGACCTCGCTGTTCGAGCGCGCGGCGACCGCTACGGGCTCGAGCCCGACCGGCACCGAGGCGACGTGCGTGAGGCCGCCCGCGGACACCTGGAAGATCTCCAGCCGCGCGTCCGGGATGTTGCACGCGAACAGCATGGAGCCGTCCGGCGACAGCGCCAGCGGCCGAACGGGCCCGCTCTCGAACAGGGTGTAATTGGTCTGCCCCGAGGCAGACGCGGCAGCGAACAGGCACAGCAGTGCGACGCCTAGCCAGCGCGACATTCCCTTCCCTCCCGCGAGAGCTCGAGCCAGTCGAGCGATA
>JBIOJK010000141.1:0-8458 GCA_044450765.1 Myxococcota bacterium
CACCGCGTGCTGATCGAGCCCTCGCTGCCGCTACTCCTGTACGGCGCGCGCGCGCTGGCCGCGAGCGAGGACTCGCGGGCGCTGGCGGCGGAGCTCCGCGAGCGGCTGCTCGGAACCGCGCAGCGCGATCGCATGTGGATGTTGCTGCCCGCGCTCGGCCTGCTCGCGTTCTTGCTGAGGCGTCCCGGGGTCGCCCGCTGCAACCGCTGCGACGAGCCGCTGTGCGCGCGCTGCTCGCGCGAGGCCATGTCCGCAGGCACCTGCATGCGCTGTGTGCGCCTGTTCATCCGCCGGGAGCGCACCGATCCGCGCCTGCGCAAGCTCGAGCTCGACCGCGACCGCCGCCGCCAGCGGCGCGCCGTGCTCAGCCAGGCAGCGGCGGCGGTCTTCGCGCCCGGCGTCGTCGATCTGATCGACGGCCGCACCGCGCGCGGCGCCGCGCTCTTGTTCGCGCTGGGTGCCGGATTCGCGGCGCTGAACGCACCGGGCGTGCTGCCGGTTCCCTGGGATCTCGGCACGCTCGGCTACGCGCTGCCCGTCGGCGCCGCGCTCGCGCTGCTGGTTCCGACGTTCGCGCTGGGAGTCACTCAGGCGGCCTCGAAGCTCCGGCAGTTGCGGAGGGCCGAATGAGTCTTTCGGGTGTCCTCGCCGACTTCCCCGTCGCCGACGTCTTTCAGCTGATCGCCCAGCAGCGGAAGACGGGAGCACTCGAGGTCGAGCGCAAGGGCCGGATCTTGCTGGTCTTCTTCCTCGAGGGGAAGGTGCTGTCCGCGCGCCCGTCGGAGACGCGGCCGGACGGCTCGCTCGCCGGCTATCTGCTGCGAGCCGGCGCGCTCTCGGAGGCCACGCTCGGTCAGGCGCGCAAGCACCAGGAGCAGTCACTCGAGCCGCTCGTGCCCACGCTGCTGCAGCTCGACCTGGTGTCTCGCGCGGATCTCGAGCAGGTCACGAGGCTGGCCACCGACGAGACCGTCTTCGAGCTCTTTCTCTGGGACGAGGGCCGCTTCGCGTTTCGCGCCGAGGACGTCGTCGCCGGACCCTGCGACAAGCCGGTGCCGGCGGAGATGGTGCTGCTCGACGCGCTGCGCATGCGCGACGAGTGGGTCACGATCCAGGGCTGGCTGCCCGACCTTTCGGTGGTCGTGGCGCCGAGCGTCGACGCCGAGGGTTTCCGCGCGAAGCGGGCGTCGATCGAGTCCGGCTCGGGTCTTTCCGGCGCGGACCTCGAGCGATTGTTCACGCTCGCGAACGGCCGGCTCGCGGCGCGCCGCGTGATCGATCTCTCGCGCCTCGGCACCTTCCAGGGCGCGCGCGGCCTGGTCGCGCTGATCCGCAACGGCGCGCTGCGACCCGAGCAGCGCGCGGACGAGCCCGAGCAGCGGGTCGAGCACAGCCGCGATCGGCCGCCGATCGCCGCGCTCGCCCTGCTCGCCGTGTCGGCCGTGCTGGCCGGCGCGCTGTTCCTCGCGAAGCCGCCGGCGCGCCCCGGGCGGCCGCTGCCCGGTGACCCGGTCGCGGAGCTGCGCGAAGGCGCCGCGACCGAGCGACTGCAGGCGGCGCTCGAGGCGCACCGCTGGGCGCGCGGCGAGTACCCGGAGTCGCTCGCTGCGCTGCGCGACTCGGGCGCGCTCTTGGCGGCGGTTCCGGTCGACCGATACAGTTACGCGCGCTCGCCCGACGGATACCGTCTGTGGCGAATTCGCCCTTAGAGACCAGAGGGAGGGTCGTTGGCCGAGGAAGATCCGCTGGTTCTTGAGGACAACGCGCTGGCCCAGGTCGTCTACGGGCAGAACGACCGCAACCTGCGGAAGCTCGAGCAGCTGATCGGGGTGCGCGTGTCGGCCCGCGGGAACCGCGTGCGGGTCAGCGGACCCATCCTCGAGTCGAAGCTGGCGAAGCGGGTGATCCGCGACCTGTACGACCTCGCGGCGGCCGGCGCTCCCGTCGAGGAGTCCGACGTCCGGCAGATGGTGCACATGGCCGAGGACGGCCCTTCCCAGGCGACCAACGCGCTGGTCGCGGGAGCGTCGGTCGAGGTCGGACGGCACAAACGCATCCTGCCGCGGACCGAGAACCAGCGGCTGTATCTCGAGACCATCCGCGAGCACTCGCTGACCTTCGGGATCGGCCCTGCCGGGACCGGGAAGACGTATCTCGCGATGGCGATGGCAGTGCAGGCGCTGCTGCGGCGCGAGGTCGGCCGCATCATCCTGACGCGGCCGGCGGTCGAGGCGGGCGAGAAGCTCGGCTTCCTTCCGGGATCGCTGTTCGAGAAGATCGATCCCTATCTGCGTCCGCTCACGGACGCGCTGCACGACATGCTGCACGGTGAGGAAGTGTCTCGCCGGATGGAGCGCGGCGTGATCGAGGTCGCGCCGCTGGCCTTCATGCGCGGCCGGACGCTGAACGACGCGTTCATCATCCTGGACGAGGCGCAGAACACGACCTCGGAGCAGATGCGCATGTTCCTCACGCGCATGGGCTTCGACTCGAAGGCGGTGATCAACGGCGACACGACGCAGATCGATCTGCCGCGCGGCACGGTCTCGGGTCTAGTCGAAGCCAAGAAGGTGCTCGCGGACGTGCCGGGGATCGCCTTCCAGTTCTTCACCGAGAAGGACGTCGTGCGGCATCCGCTCGTGCAGGAAGTGATTCGCGCCTACGATCGCTACGAAGCCGAGCGCTGAGAGGCGGGAGTCACTCTTGCCCAGGCCGGAGGCGAAAGCGTGGCGGGGGCCGGCGAAGCTCGCCGGAGCGAACGCCGAACAGCGCGCGGGCGGCTGGCCGCTCGTCTTCGGCGCGCTCGCCGCGTGCCTGATCCTGTCGGCGCTGCTCACGCTCGAGATCTTGCCGGCGCCCGTCGGCGGGCTCTCGGTCGGCATGCCGGTGGCGGGTGAGATCGCCGACCACGATGAGAAGGCGCCGTTCGCCCTGACGATTGTCGACCCCCTGGCGACCGAGCGACTGCGCCGCGAGGCGAGTGACTCGGCGCCGGTCGTCTACGACTTCGACGACAAGCGGCCGGCGACGCTGCGCGAGAGTGTCTCGAACGCGTTCGGCGCGGCGCGCCTGGTGCGCGCGAATTCGCCGAAGCGGGGCGCGCCGCCGCCGGCGCCCGACGCCGTCGTGCGCACGCCGAGCTCCGCGTTCCGCGAGGCGCTCGGTCCGGACGTCGAGGTGCCCGACGTGTCGCTCGCGCACCTCGAGAAGACCGGCTTCTCGGGCGAGGACGAGCGCTTCGTGCTGCAGCTGATCGAGGGCATCGCGGCGCGCATGATCGTCGACGACGCATCGGACTTCGAGCGGCAGGCGGACGCGCGCTCCACCGTCGTGCGCGACTTGGCCTCGGGCAACGAGCGCGTGCTGAAGCCGAACCCGCACGTGCTGACCACCGAGTCGGCGCGCGCGCAGGTGGAGCGGGGCGCGACCGAGGTGCTCTCGAACGTGAGTCCCGCCGCGCGCGCGGCGCTGGTGCCGCTGGCCAAGGCGCTGGTACGGCCGGATCTGAACTTCAACCTGCGCGCCACCGACGAGCGCCGCAAAGCAGCCGAGGGGAACGTCAAGGAAGCGACGATCGCGCTGCGCAAGGGCGAGATCATCGTGCGCGACGGCGACCCGATCACCGAGCGCCACGTGCTGATTCTGAACGGCATCCGCGAGCAGCAGAGCGCGCTGTCGCGCCTGGCGGTTTTCCTGGGCGTCGCGCTCCTGTTGTTCTGGCTCATGCGCGTGATCTGGCGCTTCGGGGTCGCCAGTCTGCAGCGCTTCCCACGGCGCAATCGCGACGCGTGGTTCCTGCTCACGGTGCTCGTGGGAACCGCGCTCGGCACGTCGGTCGCGCTGTTTCTCACGGACTTGGCGGCCGAGAGTCCGCGCCTGCAGGGGATCGTCGGCGACTGGCCCGGCGTGCTGCAGTTCGTGATCCCGGTGGCCGCCGCGACCATGCTCGTGCGCATGGTCCAGAGCGCGGAGACCGCCGCGCTGTTCGCCGCGCTCGTCTCGCTGATCGCCGGGCTGCAAGTGCACGGCGACCTCGGCTTCACCTTCTACTCACTCGCCGGTTCACTCACCGCCGCGCTGGGAGCGGCGCGCGTGATGCAGCGCGGGACCTTGATCCGCGCCGGGCTGCGCGTCGGCCTCGCGAACTCGATGGTGGTGATCGCGCTGCTGCTGCTCGGCAATCACTTCTCGCTCGGCAGCGGTTGTCTCGCGCTCGCGCTCGCGCTGGCCGGTGGGACGCTGTGCGGGATCCTCGTCTCGGGGCTCGCGCCCGTGATCGAGTCAGTCTTCTCCTACACGACCGACGTGAAGCTGCTCGAGCTCGCCAACCGCGAGCAGTCCGTGCTGCGCGAGCTCGAGCTGCGCGCGCCCGGCACCTACCACCACAGCATGATGGTCGGGCATCTCGCCGAGAAGGCCGCCGAGGCGATCGGCGCGAACGCGCTGCTGGCGAAGGTCGCGGGTTACTACCACGACATCGGCAAGATGCGCCGGCCGCAGTTCTTCGTGGAGAACGTCACGATCACCCAGGGCGAGAACCGACACGAGAAACTGTCGCCCTCGATGTCGGCGCGCATCATCCAGGCGCACGTGAAGGACGGCGTCGAGCTCGCGGAGAGACACAAGCTCGCGCTGCCGATCTTGCGCGGCATCATGGAGCACCACGGCACCAGCGTGATCCGCTTCTTCTACGAGAAGGCCAAGGAGGTCGCGGACCCCGAGAAGGGCGATCTGGTCGCGGAGCACGACTACCGGTATCCCGGCCCCAAGCCGCAGACGCGCGAGGCGGGGATCCTGATGCTCGCGGACTCCGTCGAAGCGGCGTCGCGCACGCTGGTCGACACGTCGCCGGCGCGCGTGCAGCAGCTTGTCCAGCGCATCATCAACAACTACTTTCGCGACGGCCAGCTCGACGAGTGCAACCTGACGCTGCGCGACCTGCACGCGATCGCACGCAGCTTCATCGACACGCTCTCCGCGATTCGCCACGAGCGCATCGACTATCCGGAGACCACCGACGCGCTCGGCCGGCGAGTCGAGGAAGGGGTCGATGAAGATCTTTCTGAACGCGGCGACTCGCGCCCCGGGGCTCGACCGGACGGCGCTCGCGAGAAGCGCGAGGACGATCTTAGGCGCCTTGGGCTCGACTGACGTCGAGCTCTCCGTGAGTCTGGTCGACGACGCGGAGATCGCGAGGCTCGCCGCCGCCTACGGCCGGCGCGCGCGCGCGACCGACGTGCTCGCGTTCGCGCAGCGCGAGGGCCGCGCGGGCGGCAGCGCGCAGTGTCTCGGCGACGTGGTCATCTCGCTCGACACGGCCAGGCGGCAGGCGGCGCGGCGCGGAATCCCGCTCCAGCGCGAGCTGCGGACCCTGCTGATCCACGGCTGCCTGCACCTGCACGGGCTCGATCACCTGCGGCGCGGCGACCGCGCGCGCATGCGCGCGCTCGAGCGCCACCTCGCCTGGGAGCTCGCGCGGCTGCAGTGACTCGCCGGATGAACGCGGCACTGACTCTCGGCTTCGCGCTGCTGTTCGCGCTGTCCTTCGAGTTTCGCGCGGGCGACCTGCGCTTCGACGCCGGCCTGGTGGCGGGCTGGCTGGCGCTGGCGCCGCTCTGGCTGCTGATTCGCGGCCAGGCGCCGCGCGTCGCCTTCGGGCGCGCCTTCTTCGCCACCTGGCTCGGCTACGCCGGTGTGTTCTGGTGGCTGTTCATCGTGATCACCGTCTACGGGCGGGCCGCGGCGTACGCCGGCTTCGGCGGGACGGTCGCGGTCGCGGCGTACTGCGCGCTCTGCGCGGCGAGCGCGGCGGCCCTCGCCGCGGCGCTCGCGCCGCACGCCGGCCGCGCGGCGCCGCTGCTCTTGCCCGCCGCCTGGATCCTGGCGGAGAGAGTGCGCGCGCTCGAGTCGGCGGCGGCGTTTCCGTGGGCGTTCCTCGGCTACGCCGCGCACGCCGACGCGCCGCTGCGCGGGCTCGCGTCACTTTGCGGTGTATACGGGCTCTCGTTCGCGCTCGGGCTCGGCGGCGTCTGGCTGGCGGAGCGCCGCTTCGCGCGGGCAACCGCGCTCGCGGCGGGGCTGCACGCCGTCGGCTGGCTCGCGCTGCCCGGGGCGCTCCCGCCCGCCGGCGACCGTCCGCTGCGCGTGGCGATGGTCCAGGGAGACATTCCGCAGAACGAGAAGTGGGACCCGGTGCTGGAGGCGAACAACTTCGCGATCCAGCTCGAGCAGTCGCGCGGCGCGCTCGCGCAGAAGCCGGACCTCGTCACCTGGCCGGAGTCGGGCTTCCCCGGCTTCATCCTGGCGCCTCTGCAGGATGCGATCTATCCGGGGCTGGGCGAGTCACAGCGCGAGTTCCGCGATCCGCTGCTCCGCTTCGCGCGCGAGAGCGGCGTGACGCTCGCGTTCGGCGCGCTCGGACTCACCGAGTTCCCCGGCAGCAAGATCCCCGGGATCCACAACAGCGTCTTCGTCGTGGGCGACGACGGCATCGTGGACCGCTACGACAAGACGGTGCTCGTGCCGTTCGGCGAGTACGTTCCGCTGCGCGCGGTGTTCGGCTCGCTGCAGGCGGTGGCGTCGGGCCTGGCCGACGTGGGCGACCTGACTCCTGGTCCGGGACCGCGGCGCGCGCGCGGGCTCGAGCGCTTCGGCCCCGAGCGCGCTCCGGCCGTGCTCATCTGCTACGAGGCCGTCTACCCGAGCATCGTGCGGCGCGCGGTGCTCGGCGGCGCGCGGCTGCTGCTGAACCTGACCAACGACGCCTGGTACGGGCGCTCGAGCGCGCCGCATCAGTTCCTCGCGATCGCCCAGCTGCGCTCGGCGGAGCACGGTCTGCCCATGCTGCGCGACGCGAACACCGGAGTGAGTGCGGTGATCGACGCGAGCGGCGCCGTGCTCGAAGAGACTCCGATTTTCGAGCGGCGCGTGCTGAACGCGGAGGCGCCCCCGCCGCGCCCGAGCGCGACCTTGTACACGCGAGTCGGTGACTGGCCGCTGCTGTTCGCCGGGCTGCTGCTCGCCGGCGTCGCAGGGAAGGCCCTGCTGCGCCGCCCGCGGCCCTAGCCCGCGCCCCGGCCCGGGCGCCGCGCCAAAGCGGTGCCCATCTGCTATCAACGGGGCTCCGAAAAGGGGCTTCTCGGGGGAGATTCCGTGTCCGAAGACCAGAGCGCCAGGGTGCGCGAGCTGCGCGACGAGTTACCCGGGCTGCGCGAGCGCCTCGCGGAGCTGCGGAGGCATCTTTGACCTCGCCGCGAAGCAGGCGCGGCTCGAGGAGCTGCAGCAGCGCGTCTCGGACCCCGAGCTCTGGAGCGACCGCGAGCGCGCCGAGCGCACGCTGCGCGAGCAGCGCGGGCTAGAGCGCAGCTTGGGCTTCTTCGCCGAGACGGAGAAGCTGATCGAGGAGGCGGAGCTCATGCTCGAGCTGGCGAGTGAGTCGCCCGACGCGGAGTCCGTGGCGGATTCCGCCTCGGCGCTCGGCGCGGCGCGCGCGCGCATCGAGGAAGCCGAGCTCTCGCGCATGCTCTCCGGCGAGCACGACCCGCTCGACGCGATCGTCTCGATCAACGCGGGCGCCGGCGGCACCGAGTCACAAGATTGGGCCGAGATGCTGCTGCGGATGTATCTGCGCTGGTGCGAGCGCCACGGCTACGCGGTCGAGATTGTCGACATCCAGCCGGGCGAAGAGGCCGGCGTCAAGGGAGTCACCTTCACGGTGAAGGGCCAGTACGCGTACGGCCGCCTGCGCAGCGAGATCGGCATCCACCGCCTGGTGAGGATCTCGCCGTTCGACGCGCAGAAGCGGCGGCACACCAGCTTCGCGTCGCTCTCGATGATCCCGGACATCGGCGACGAGATCGAGGTCGACCTGGACGAGAAGGACCTGCGCGTCGACACCTACCGCGCGGGCGGCGCCGGCGGACAGCACGTGAACAAGACCGATTCCGCCGTGCGGCTCACTCACTTGCCGAGCGGCATCGTCGTGCAGTGTCAGAACGAGCGCAGCCAGCACAAGAACAAGGCGCAGGCGATGAAGATCCTGCGCGCGAAGCTGTACGAGAAGGCGCGCCTCGAGCACGAGGCCGAGATCGAGCGCGTCGCGGGCGAGAAGAAGAAGATCGACTTCGGCAGTCAGATCCGCTCCTACACGCTGCACCCGTCGCAGCGGGTGAAGGACCACCGCACCGAGGTCGAGATCGGGAATGCGAGCAGCGTTCTGGACGGCGAGCTCGATCCGTTCATGCGCGCGTTCCTGCTCGCGGGAGGCAACTAGCGTGGCGACCGAGGCGGAGATCCTGGCCGCGCGCCGGGCCGCCGCGGAGGAGCTGCGCGCGCGCGGCGTCGACCTGTTCCCCGCACGCGTGCCGCGCGATCGCACGCCGATCGCCGAGATCCTCGCGCGCTTCGGCACCGCCGACGCGGCAGCGCTCGAGCGCGCCGACGTCACGACCTGCGTCGC
>JBIOJK010000142.1:0-8205 GCA_044450765.1 Myxococcota bacterium
GCGAACTTCGCGCAGCTGGCGCCGACCTTCTTGCAGACGCTCGTGCAGTCCGGCAGGTGACTGTAGAATGTCTTTCCGGGGTCGTTCGGATTGTCGAGCGAGAACCCCGCGCTCACCGTCGGGCTGTCGGCCGAAATCGCGAAGCACGGATTGCCGCTCGCGCTGAACAGCGGGTCGTTTGGCTCGTTCGGATCGGCCGCGAGTGCCGCGAGCGGAACCAGCGCAAACGAGGCGCACAGCAGCAGCCGGAGGGGGGCACGAGTCACGGCGCGATTCTACCAGAATCGCGCCGGATCGCGGCATTGCGAAGGCCGGCGCGCAGGAGCGCGCAGCCCGCGCGCAACTCGGTGGCGGGGCTTGCGATATAAATGATCTTGATCATAATTGATCGCGTTCAGGGAGATCGCTGGAGGCTCCGGTGCTCGAAGTGCCCGAAATCGCAGAGGGTCTGCGCGAGCGAAACAAACGCGAGAAGCTCGAGCGCATTCGCGCGGCAGCGCGCGCGCTGTTCGCCAAGCGCGGCTTCGAGGCGACCACCGCCCGCGACGTCTGCCGGCGCGCGGGCATCGGGACCGGAACGCTGTTCCTGTACGTGCGCGACAAGCGCGAGCTCCTGTTCCTCACCTTCGAAGAGGACGCGCGGGGCATCTTCGCCGAGGGAAGGGCGGCCGCCGCGAAGGAGCGGGGCCTCGTCGACCAGGCGATGGCGATCTTCGGCCGCTTCGTCGCCTACTACGCGCGCGACACCGCGCACGCGAAGGCGCTCGTTCAGGAGCTGTTCTTCCGCGAGCACGACTCTTCGCTGATGGGACGACTCACTCTGGAGTTCGGCGCGCACCTGGCGGACTTGGTCGCGAAGGCGCAGGCGCGCGGCCAGGTCCGCGCGGAGCTCGCGCCGATGGGGGTCGCGAACGCGTTCTTCGCGCACTACGCGTACTGGATTCAAGGCTGGCTCGGCGCCGCGCTCGTGTCGCGCGAGGGCGCCGAAGAGGGCCTGCGCAGCAGCCTCGAGCTCCAGCTCGACGGACTGCGCCCGCGGCCCAGGAGGACCGAGAAGTGACCGGGTCGGACTTGTCCCAGAGCGTGCGCGAGGCGCGCGCGAGATACTTCGCCGAGGCCGGCTTCCCGCCCGACGGCGGATATGCGGCGAAGTTCGTGCAGCTCGCGAAGCTCGGACCGATCCCGCTCGGATTCCCGAACTCGGACGCACGGCGGAAGGCCGTCGGCCTGCACGACCTGCACCACGTGGCGACCGGCTACCGGACCGATTGGACCGGCGAGGCCGAGATCAGCGCCTGGGAGATCGCTTCCGGCTGTGGCCGCCTGTGGTTCGCCTGGTACATCAATCTGCAGGGAATGATCCTCGGCTGGGTCGTGAACCCGGGCAGGACCTGGCGCGCATGGGTCCGCGGCCGCCACTCCGGGAACCTGTACCGCGAGGGTCTCTCCGAGGGAGTCCTGCGCGAGACCGTCGGCAGCCTGCGCGCGCGGCTCGCGCTCGACCAGCCCGTGCCGGCGGCGACCGCGGGCGACCGCGCATCCTACGCATTCTGGTGTTGCATGGCGGTCGCGGATGCGGCCGGCACTCTCGGCATCCTGGCGCTGCCGGTCGCGCTCCTGTGGCGGGCGCTAGTGCGTTAGCCGCTTGAAGTGCATGCGGTGCGGCTGGTCCGCGTCGACGCCGCGGCGGCGCTTCAGGTCGGCCTCGTACTCCTGGTAGTTCCCCTCGAAGAACTCGGCGTGACTCTCGCCCTCGAATGCGAGCATGTGAGTCGCGATGCGATCGAGGAACCAGCGGTCGTGCGAGATCACGACGATGCAGCCGGAGAAGCCGAGCAGCGCTTCCTCGAGCGCGCGCAGGGTGTCGACGTCGAGGTCGTTCGTCGGCTCGTCGAGCAGCAGCACGTTGCCGCCCGCCTTCAGCGTGCGCGCGAGGTGCAGGCGGTTGCGCTCGCCGCCGGAGAGCATCGACACGCGCTTCTGCTGGTCGGGGCCCTTGAAGCCGAACGATCCGACATACGCGCGGCTCGGCAGCTCGCGGCTGCCGACCTTCATCTTCTCCTCGCCGTCGCTGATCGCCTCGAAGACGGTCTTCTTCGGGTCGAGCTCCGAACGCGCCTGGTCGACGTACGCGAGCTTCACCGTGTCCCCGAGCCGCAGCTCGCCCGCATCCGGCTTTTCGCTGCCGATGATCATGCGGAACAGAGTCGTCTTTCCAGCGCCGTTGCCGCCGATCACGCCGACGATCGCGCCCTGCGGCAGCTTGAAGTCGAGCTCGTCGATCAGAAGTAACTCGCCGTAGCCTTTCGAGAGGTGCGAGGCCTCGATGACTTTCTCGCCGAGCCGCGGTCCGGGCGGGATCGCGATCTCGACCGTCTCGAGCGCGCGGTTCTCTTCCTCCGCGCGCAGCTTCTCGTACGCGGCGACGCGCGCCTTGCTCTTCGCCTGCCGGGCGCGCGGCGCCATCCGCACCCACTCGAGCTCGCGCTGCAGCGTGCGCTGGCGCGCGCTCTGCTTGCGCTCTTCGAGCTCGAGCCGCTTCTGCTTCTGCTCGAGCCAGGCGCTGTAGTTGCCCTTGTAGGGGATGCCCCGGCCGCGGTCGAGCTCGAGGATCCAGCCGGCGACGTTGTCGAGGAAGTAGCGGTCGTGAGTCACTGCGACGACGGTGCCGGGGTAGTCGTGCAGGAAGCGTTCGAGCCAGGCGACCGACTCGGCGTCGAGGTGGTTCGTGGGCTCGTCCAGCAGCAGCATGTCGGGCCGCTGCAGCAGCAGCCGGCAGAGCGCGACGCGGCGGCGCTCGCCGCCCGATAGGTGACGCACTTCTGCGTCACCCGGCGGGAGCCGCAGCGCGTCCATCGCGACCTCGAGCGCGCGGTCGAGCTCCCAGGCGTTCGCGGCGTCGATGCGGTCCTGGAGCTTCGCCTGGCGGTCCAAGAGCTTCGCCATCGCGTCGTCGTCCATCGGCTCGGCGAACTTCGCGGAGATCTCCTCGAACTCATGCAGCAGGGCGCGAGTCTCGGCGACGCCCTCCTCGACGATGCCGAGCACCGTCTTCGACTCGTCGAGCGCGGGCTCCTGCGGCAGAAAGCCGATCCGCAGCCCCTCGTGCGGGCGCGCGACGCCGACGAACTCCTTGTCGAGGCCGGCCATGATCTTGAGCAGAGTGCTCTTGCCCGAGCCGTTGTGGCCGAGCACGCCGATCTTCGCGCCCGGATAGAACGAGAGTGAGATCGCATCGAGCAGAATGCGATCCGGCGGGACGACCTTGCGCAGGTCCTCCATCACGAACACGAACTCGGGCACGCGTGACTCCTCGCCCGCGGGACGCCGGCAGCGGGCCGATCTCGGGGCCGCGAATTATAACGGCCGGTGTTCGCCGCGCAGCCGGAGCGCGCGTTCGCGCAGCAGCTCCGGCCCGCCGAGCAGGGGCCGCGAGAGCGCGACCCGGCGGAACCAGAGGTGCAGGTCGTACTGTTCGGTGAAGCCGATGCCGCCGTGCACCTCGGTCGCCTTGCGCAGCACCTCGGTCGCCACCTCTGAGACATGCGCCTTGCACAGCGCCGCCATGCGCTCGGCCTCGTGCGGCTCGTGCTCGAACGCGTGCGCCGCGTACCAGGCGAGTGACCGAGCCGGCTCGAGCGCCGCGGCGATCTCGGCGAGCATGTGCTTCACCGCCTGGAACGAGCCGATCACCCGGCCGAATTGCTTGCGCTCCGCGGCGTAGGCGAGCGCGAGCTCGAGCGCGCGCTCGCTCGCGCCGAGTGAGTCGAACGCCAGCGCGAGCCGGCCGGCGGCCAGCGCGCGCGTCGTCGCATCGACGAGCGCGAGCGGCTCGACCGCGCGCAGCCGCAGCTCCGCCGTGCGCCGCGTGCCGTCGATCGCGGAGAGCGGAATCACTTCGACGCCGGGGCTCGCGGCCGCGACCAGCGCGAGCCCGGCGGGCGTGTGCACCAGCAGGCGATCGGCCTCGATCGCGTCGAGCGCGAACAGCGCGACGCCCTCCACGCGGCCGCGCTCGATGCGCACCCCGGCGCCGTCGCGGGCGCCGTGCGCCTCTGCGAGGCCGACGCCGATTCGCGTCCGGCCCGACGCGATCGCGGGCAAGATCTCCTTGGCGAGTGTCTCGTCGCGCGCAGCGCCGAGCGCGACCGCCGCCACGACCGCGGTCGCCGCGTAGGCGCCCGGGCCCGCCGCGCGGCCGATCTCGGCGGCGATCAGCATCGCGTCGAGGAACGACAGCTCGCTGCCGCCGTGGCGCTCGGGAATCAGCGCGCCGAGCGCGCCGTTCTCCGCGAGCTGCCGCCACAGACTCGCGTCGTGCGCGCTCGCGGTCCTCGAGATCTCTCTCGCGCGCGCGGTCGAAAAACAGTCCGCGAGCAGCTTGCGGATCGTGTCTTGCAGCAGCCGCTGCTCTTCCGAAAGTCCGAAATCCATGACGCGCTCAGGCCGCCTTGGGCTCGCGCGGCAGGCCGAGACCGCGCTCCGCGATGATGTTCTTCTGGATCTGCGCGGTGCCGCCGCCGATGATCAGCCCGAGCGAGAACATCCACTGGAACGGCCAGGCGCCGTGCGCCCGCTCGTGCGGGCTGCTGCGGTGGAGTGGCCCGAGCTCGCCGAGCACGTCGAGCGCGAGCGCGCTGAGCTGGTGGTTCAGCTCGCAGCCCTGCAGCTTGACGATCAGCCCTGCGACGCCCGGTGACTCGCCGCGCAGCTGGCAGGTGAGCAAGCGCATGGCGTGGTACTTCATCGCGAGCACCGCCGCCTCGAGCCGCGCGAGCCGGTCGCACAACACCGGTGAGTCGATCGCGCGCGCGCCGCCGACCGTCTCGGTCTCCATCAGAGTCACCAGCGACGCGAGCATCGACTCGGTCTGCGACGAGTTCCCGAGCATGTTGCGCTCGTGGCGCAGGGTGGTGTTGCCGATCTTCCAGCCTTCGCCCCGGCGCCCGACCAGGCTCGACTTCGGCACGCGCACGTCGCTGAAGAACACCTCGTTGAACTCGGCGTTTCCCGTCAGCGTGTGGAGCGGCCGCACCTCGATGCCCGGCGTGCTCATCGGGAACACGAGATAGGAGATCCCCTCGTGCTTGGGTGAGTCGGGCTCGGTGCGCACCAGTGCGAAGATCATGTCGGCCTCGCGCGCGGTCGACGTCCAGATCTTCTGGCCGTTGATCACGAACGAGTCCCCTGCGTCGGCGGCGCGCGTCTGCAGGCTCGCGAGATCGCTGCCCGCGCCGGGCTCGCTGTAGCCCTGACACCAGATCAGCTCACCGCGCACCGTCGGGCCGACATATTTTCGCTTCTGCTCCTCGCTGCCGTGCTCCAGCAGCGTCGGCACGAGCATCGACGGGCCCTGGCCGGCGATGCCGCGCGACGCGCCGGCGCGCGCGAACTCCTCGTCGATGATGATCGACTGCACCAGGTCGGGCTGCGCGCCGAAGCCGCCGTACTCGCGCGGGATCGTGCGCGCCGCATAGCCGTGCTCGATCAGCGTCCGCTGCCAGGCGAGCATGCGCTCGCGCGAGGCGAGGCCGCCGAGACCGATGCCCGCGCGCGGCGCTTCCTCGCGGCGCGCCTCGAGAAAGCCGCGCACCTGGGCGCGGAACGCTTCGTATTGGGGGCCGTAGGTGAGGTCCACGGCGGCATTCTGTGCGCGGCTCCGGCGCCCTGTCCAACGCCTCCGCTAGTATGGGCGAGGATGGACCTCGTCACGGGCCTCCTCGTCATCCTGGTGTGCCTGGCCCTCTCCGCGTTCTTCTCGACGAGCGAGACCGCGCTGCTGCGCATGCGCGCCCACGAGATCGAGGCGGACATCCGCGAGGCCCGCGGCCCGTCGGCGTTCGCGATCCGCGATCTGTTGAACTCCACGTCGCGCATGCTGGTCACGATCCTGCTCGCGAACTGTCTCGTGAACATCCTCGCGCCGAGCGTGGCGACGGCGCTCGCGGTGCGCTGGCTGGGCGACGAGAAGGGCATCCTGGTCTCGACCTTTGCGATGACGCTGTTGATCCTGGTCGTCGGCGAAGTCCTGCCCAAGGCGTTCGCCGCCGCGCACCCGAGGCGCGTGTCTCACGCCGTCGCGCTGCCCCTCTATCTCCTGCACAAGGCGCTCTGGCCGGTGCACGCGGTCTTCGATCGCATCATCGAGCCGTTCGTGCGCCTCGCCGCGGGCAGCGCGTCCGAAGGCGAGAAGCTCACCACCGTCGAAGACGTGATGCGGCTGGCGCGCGCCGCGTCGGCCGCGCAGCCGGACGCCCAGCCGCTCGAGATCATGGGCGCGGCGGCGGGCGCGGCGGAGATGACGGTGAAGGAGATCATGGTCCCGCGCGCGGAGATCGTCTGCTTCCCGATCGACATGAATCCCGCCGAGTTACTCGAGAAGGTCATGGAAGAGCGCTACACGCGCGTGCTGATCTACGAGGGCTCGATCGACGCGATCATCGGCGTCGTGCACCTGAAGGACCTCGTGAAGCTGCAGAGCGGCGGAGGCGGCGACCTGCACCAGATCCTGAAGCCGGTGCTGCGCGTGCCCGAGCGCAAGCCGATCCTGCGCCTGCTCGCCGACATGCAGCGCAACTTCGTGCACATGGCCGTCGTCAAGGACGAGTTCGGAGTGACTCTCGGGATCGTCACGCAGGAGGACATCCTCGAGGAAATCGTCGGCGAGATCCGCGACGAGTTCGACCGCGAGGAGCTGCTCACGATCCGCGAGCTCCCCGACGGGGGCTTTCAGGCGCTCGGCCGCTTGAAGGTCGCCGACTTCAACCGCGAGACCGACTGGCAAGTGCCCGCGGAGCGCGGCGACACACTCGCGGGTCTGGTGTTCAACTCACTGGGCCGCGCGCCGCGCGAGGGCGACGTGGTGAAGGTGCCCGGCTACGAGTTCACCGTGGTCGGCATCTCGGGCACGCGCATCACCCAGGTGCGAGTCAATGAGTCGAAGACCGAGTGACTCGCCCAAAGATCAGCGCGACGAGCGCCATGCACGCGAGCGCCTGCGCGCCTGGCTCGGGAACGATGGTCACGTTCCACAGCCCGCCCGATGCGAGGGCGTCCGCGCCCTGGGCGCCGAAGAAGAAATTGAAGGTGCGTGGCAACCCATAGCCGCTCGGGCCCTGGAACTTGTTGAGGTCCAGTGTCGAGTTGGGGAACGCCGTGTGCGTTCCGTCGACCATCACGAGCTGCAGGAAGTACGGCGGCATTCCGTTCAGCGCGGGGCCCTCCATCTGGAAGAACTGCACTTGGTAGACGTCGTAGGTGCCGGTGTTCCCTTGGAAGGTCGGATCATCGTTGTCCACGATCAGCAATGCCGTGGGGTCACTGAGCGTGTACGTGTATGGGCCGACGCTCAGCGATCCAGAGAGCAGCTGCGGATGGGTGATGCCCGAGCAGCCGTATACAGGACAGCTCGGGTCTGCGTCGAAGGTGTACGAGAGGTAGAGCGGGTCACCCCGATTGATTAAGCCCTCGATCGGGCTCGCGACGACGCCGTACCAGAGGTAACTGATCGGCGCTGCGCCGGCGGTGTTCGAGAGAAGCAGGGCGACGAGCAATCCGAGAGCCATTCGGAACATCGCGCCTCCCCGGGTGGCCTAGACGTCTTCGTCCTCGTCGATGGGCTTCAGCAGGATCGGCGAGGGCGCGTACTCGGGTCCGCCCGTCCAGCCGGGGATGCGCGCCGCTTCGGCCAGCCACGAGCGCGCGATCGATTCCTCGACCACGACGCTCGAGTTGTCGAACGACTCGAGCAGCGTCTCCCAGAGCGCCCGCCCTCCGCTCTTCCACCAGATCGGCGCCGGGCACTCGAAGTCGATCGCGAGCTTCACGAGCACGAGCGCAGCTTATCCGAAACGAGCTCGCAAGCGAGCCGCAGCCGAGCGGGGTTCAGGTGGGCTGGGCTTCGCCCGCCAGGTCAGTTGAGCATTGCAGCGCGCATGCGACTGCGAAGCCGCGAGACCGCCTTCGAGTGGATCTGACAGACGCGCGACTCGGTGATGCCGAGGATCTGTCCGATCTCCTTCAGATTCAGGTCCTCGTAGTAGTAGAGCGAGATCACCAGGCGCTCCTTCTCGGGTAGCCCGGCGATGCCGTTCGCGAGCGCTTGAGTCAGCTCGCGCTGCTTGAGCTGCGCGAAGGGGTCCTCGGCGTTGACGTCCTCGAGGTTCCCGCTCGGCAGCGGCTGATCGTTGTCGCTCTGTCCGCGCA
>JBIOJK010000143.1:0-8039 GCA_044450765.1 Myxococcota bacterium
CAGATCCCGCCGCCGCGCACCACGCGCCAGAACTCGTCCCAGTCGATCGGCCCGCTGCGCCAGTGGCCGCTCGCCTCGTCGAAGCGCAGCTCCGGGTCGGGAATCGCGAGCGGCAGCTCTTGTGACTGGGGCACCGCGATGTCGACGAACCACTGGCGCAGCTCGTCGTTCGACTTCTGCTTCACGCCCCAGCCCATGAGAGCTTCGTTGTGCACCGAAGCCTCGTCGGGCGGTCCGAACATCATGAGGGTCGGCCACCACCAGCGATCGAGCGCGTCCTGCGCCAGCGCGCGCTGCGCCGGCGTTCCCTGCGCGAGCGCGCGCATGATCTCGTAGCCCTGGCGCTCGTGGAAGCGCTCCTCCTTGCAGATCCGCACCATCGCCCGCGCGTACGGACCGTACGAGCACTTGGTCAGCATGGTCTGGTTCAGGATCGCCGCGCCGTCGACCAGCCAGCCGATCGCGCCGATGTCGGCCCAGGTCAAGGTCGGGTAGTTGAAGATGCTCGAGTATTTCGCGGCGCCGCTCAGCAGGTCTGCGACGAGCTCCTCGCGCGCGACGCCGAGTGTCTCGGCCGCCGCGTAGAGATACAGCCCGTGACCGGCTTCGTCCTGCACCTTTGCGAGCAGGCCGAGCTTCCGCCGCAAGCTCGGCGCGCGCGTGATCCAGTTGCCCTCGGGCAGCTGACCGACGATCTCGGAGTGCGCGTGCTGCGAGATCATGCGCACGAGCTGGCGCCGGTACGACTCGGGCATCCAGTCCTTGGGCTCGATCTTCTCGCCCGCGTCGATGCGCGCTTGAAAGCGCCGCTCGCGCCCCGCCTCGTCCACGCCGGCAGAGTATCATCCCGCGCATGGCGCCAGAATTCATCCAGAGCGAGATCCGCGGCGGGGTCGGCTTCGTCACGCTCGATCGGCCCGCGGTGTTGAACAGCTTCCACCGCGCGATGGCCCGCGAGCTGCAGATCGCGCTCGATGCGCTGGCCGCGCGCGGCGACGTGCGGGCGTTGGTGCTGACCGGCGCGGGCCGCGCGTTCTGCGCCGGGCAGGACCTCGCCGAGGTCGTTCCGCCCGACGGATCGCCCGGCCCGGAAGTGAGTGCCGTCGTCGCCGAGAGCTACAATCCGCTGGTCCGCAGAATTGCCGCGCTCGAGAAGCCGATCGTGTGCGCGGTGAACGGCGTGGCGGCTGGAGCGGGCGCGAACCTCGCGCTGGCCTGCGACTTCGTCGTCGCCGCGAAGACGGCGTCGTTCATCCAGTCGTTCGTGAACATCGGGCTGGTGCCGGACAGCGGCGGCACGTTCTTCCTGCCGCGGCTCGTCGGGCTCGCGCGCGCCAAGGCGCTCGCGCTGCTCGGCGACCGACTCAGCGCCGAGCAGGCGCTCGCGTTCGGCTTGATCCACGCGGTGCACGAGGCCGACCGGCTGCTTCCGGAAGCGGAGGCGCTGGCCGCGCGACTCGCGCAGATGCCGACCCTGGCGATCGGACTCACGAAGCGCGCGCTGCACGCGTCGCTCGACTCCGATCTCGACCGCCAGCTCGAGCTCGAGCGCGCGCTGCAGGGCGTCGCGGCGAAGTCACACGACTATCAGGAAGGCGTGAAGGCATTCCAGGAGAAGCGCAAGCCGAAGTTCGTCGGCCGCTGAGTCAGCGCGTGATGCGCCAGCAGTAGCGCGTCTTCGGGTCGCTGAAGTCCTCGGGCAGGGTGGTGCGCGAGAGGTCCTCGATCTGCGCCGCGCCCAGCGCGGGCGCGTCGAGCTTGAAGCGGCGGAAGTTCGTCGAGAACCAGAGCACGCCGCCCGGGGTCAGCAGGTCCAGCGTGGCGCGGATCAGCTTCACGTGGTCGCGCTGCAGGTTCATCTCGCCGCGCATCTTCTTGCTGTTCGAGAACGTGGGCGGATCCAGCACCGCGAGGTCGTACGGTCCCTTGTCGCGCGCCAGAAACTCCAGCGCGTCGGCGCGCACGAGCCGGTGTTCGGGGCGATCCAGACCGTTCAGCCGCAGGTTCTCGCCGGCCCACTCGAGATAGGTCTTCGACAGGTCGACGCTGGCGCTCGACACGGCACCGGCCGCGGCCGCATACACCGTGAAGGCGCCCGTGTAGCAGAACAAGTTCAAGAAGCGCTTGCCCGCCGCCTCGGCCCCGACGCGCGCGCGAGTCAGCCGGTGGTCGAGGAACAGACCCGTGTCGACGTAGTCGCGCAGGTTCACCCGGAAGCGGTGCCCGCCTTCCGAGACGGCGAAGTACGCGCCGCTCTCCGCGACCCGGCCGTACTGCGACGTGCCCGGCTGACCGGCGCGGCGCTTGGCCACGGCCTGCTCGGCGGGAATCTCGAGCGCAGTCGCGGCGGTCACGCGCATCAGCTCGAGCCAGGCGTCGTCGCGCTTGGCGTCGTCTTCCCGCGCATAGGCCGAGACGTGCAGGTGACCTTCGTAGACGTCGATCGTGAGCGGCAGCTCCGGGATGTCGCAGTCGTAGACGCGATAGCAAGTCACGCTCTCGCGGCGCGCCCACTTGGCGAGGTGGCGCGCGCGCTTCCGCAAGCGGTTCGCGAGCATCTCCCAGGGCGCGTCGCTCAACCCAGCACGCCCTCGCGCTCGAGCGTCCGGATCTCGTCGGCGGAGAACCCGTGCTCGGCGAGCGCCTCGCGCGAGTGCGCGCCGAGCTCGGGCGCGCAGCCCTTCGGCGCGATCTCGGCGCCCGCCAGCGCGAACGGCGCGGCGAGTGTCTCGAAGCGGCCCTCGGTCGGGTGCTCGAGCGCCGCGAACGCGCCGATCGCGCGCGCCTGTGGGTCATTCACGACCTGGTCCAAGGTGGCGACCGGCGCCCAGATCAACTTCTCGCGGTCCAGCACGCCGGCCCAGTGTGCGAAGTCGAAGCGCGCGAAGTGTTCCGAGATCGCGGCGGAGAGCTCGCGTCCCGCGGCCTGCCGCTTCTGCGGCGTGTCGAAGCGCGGGTCCGCGGCCCAGGCGGGCTCTCCGATCGCCGTGCAGAAGCGCGGCCAGAACGGCTGTGAGTCGGGGTGCACCAGCAAGAGCCAGCGGCGCTCGGCGGTCTGGTAGGTGTTCCAGATCGGATTCGCCGGCGCGGTGCGGTCGTGGCGCGCGGGCTGGGTGCGCGTGACCAGCGCCGCGGAGAGGTCACTCGCCAGGGTCCACATGCCGGTGCCGTAGAGACTCACTTCCGCGTACTGCGCGCGCCCGCTGCTGTCGCGCACGCGCAGCGCGAGCAAGGTCGAGAGGACGAGGTTCAGCGCGGTCGTGTGGTCGCCCTGGCCGCCGCGGCACAGCGGCGGCGCGGACGGTGGCTCGCCGAGCGACGCCATCAGACCCGAACGCGCCCAGAAGGCCGCGAAGTCGAATCCGGGACGGCCCTGGTCCGGCCCCGTCGTTCCGTAGCCCGTGAGCGAGGTGTACACGAGCCTCGGGTTCGCGGCGGAAAGCCGGTCGAACGTGAGTCCGTACTTCTCGCGCCGCGGCGTGGTCAGGTTGGTGAGAAACACGTCCGCGTCGCGCACCAGGCGCTCGACCACGCCGCGCGCCGCCGGCTTCTCGAGGTCGATCACGAGCGAGCGCTTGCCGCGGTTGTCGATCTGGAACGCGGTGTTCAGGTTCGTGTCGTAGCCGAGGTTGCGCATGCTGAACTGCCGTAGCGTGTCTCCCGCGGGCGGCTCGATCTTCAGGACCTGCGCCCCCATGTCGCGGAACAGCGCGCAAGCCGCCGGCCCGGCGACCCAGTTCGCGACCTCGACGACGCGCAGCCCCTCGAGCGGTCCAGTCATGTTCCGTCCCTCCTCGCTCGCGCCACCTTACTCGATCCGAGCGGTCTCGCGTGAGAGGCGGTCGGCGGCGCTAGCGGAGCGAGTCGAGGATGCGCTGCGCAATCGCCTCGTAGTCGCCGCCGAAGTGGTGGTCGCCGGGGCGCTCGTCCCGCGTGGCGAGGCTCGCGTCGAGGTCGCGGCACAGGCTCTCGCCCTCGTCGCGCCCGAAGACACAGAGCAGCTTCAGGCCCTTGAGCTTCGCGACCTCGGGCCCGGTCGCGAGCGCGTCCTCGCCGGACGAGCCGCCGATCCAATCGGACAGGTGGAACTCGAACTCCACCGAGCGCGCCGGCCCGAGCAGGGCGACCAGCGCGACGCGCGCGCGCAGCTCGGCCGGCAGCCGGCTCGCCATGAACGGCAGCACGTCCGCGCCGCGCGAGTAACCCACCAGCGCCACGCGCGCCTTGTGCCAGGCGCCCAGGTAGTGACTCACCACGCGGCCCAGGGCCAGCGCGCTGTCCTCCGGCGTCCGGCGCGTCCAGAAATACTGCAGGCTGTCGAAGCCGACGACCGAGACGCCGTGCCGGGCGAGCGCGCCGCCGACCTCGCGGTCGATGCTCGCCCAGCCGCCGTCCCCGGAGAGCACGACGGCGAACAGATCCGACTCCGGGCCCTCGGCGGGGATCTCGATCAGGGGCAGGTCCGAGACGTCCGCAGAGGTCGGCGCGCGCGCCGCGTCTTTCGGGCGCGCGAGCGCTGCGAAGCTCTCGAGCAGCGGGGGACGCCAGCGGGTCTCGACGGAGAACCCGTGGCCGACCTTCGGAAGTGTCACGATCTTGGCCTGCGGAACGCGCGAGACGAAATCGCGCGCAGCGCCCACGTCGCAGACCTGGTCGCTCTCGCCGTGCAGCACGAACCACGGCAGATCCAGCGCGGCCGCCGGCTCGACGAGCACCAGCTTTCCGTCGCGAGAGCGCTCCGACACCAGACCGTGTCCCTTGCAGAACGGCTGGTGCAGGGGCAGATCGGGGCAGAAGCCGAGCGAGATCGCGCCGCGAAACGTGTTGGTCGGCGCCTGCGCCAGCGCCGCGTACGCCAAAGTGGCTCCCGAGGAGTACCCGACCAGCGCGGGCACCGTGTAAGTCGGCAGCTCGAGCTTCTTCTGGACGTACTGCGAGAGCGCCTCGAGCTCGCCCGCCGGGTAGCCGCACGGGTCGTTCGAGCGCGCCAGCGCCTTCAGGTAGTGGGCCGTGTCGACGCCGAGCACGAGCGTGTCCTGCTCCGCGAGCGCGGCCGCCATGTCGACCACTCCGCGATTCCAGCCGCCGTCACCGGAGAGGAAGATCGCGGCGTGAGTCGGCGCCGGCGTCGGGCGATAGATCGTGACTTCTCCGAAGCGCCCGAAGCTGAGCGTCTGCTGCGGGGCTGCGGCGCTCGCGGTCGCCCAAACAGTGACGGACAGCGCGAACGCCCAGCGCGCGCGCCTCACCGCGCCACCACGCCGTAGACTCCGCCGGAGATCAGCGCTGCGATGTCGGTCAGGATGAACGGCAAGGCCAGACCTCCGGGCGCCGCGAGATAGCGCGGCTCCCAAATCGGATCGAACTTCTCTTTGAACGCGCGCAGGCCCTGGAAGTTGTAGAAGTTCTCGCCGAAGCGGAAAAGCAGCGCGCCGGCCCGGTTCCAGACCGGCGCGAAGCGGTGTGACTCGAGCCCGGAGAGCGGGGCCATGCCCAGGCTGAAGTAGCGATAGCTGTGCTCCTTGCCCCAGAGCATCAGCTCCGCGAAGAGATAATCCATGACTCCCGGCGGCGCGTCCTCGGAGTGGCGCATGAGGTCGATCGAGAGCTCCTCGAGGTTCCCGCCCAGCCAGATGTTCGCGAACGCGACCGGCTGCTCGCCGCGCATCACGACCGCGATCGGCAGGCGCCGGAGATAGTCGCGGTCGAACGCGCCGATCGAAAAGCGCTTCTCCCGAGTGTTCTTGGTGGCGAGCCACTGGTCCGAGATCGCCTGCAGCTCGTCGAGCCGCTCCGGGACCTGCTCCGGAGTCAGAATCGCGAAGTGACCGCCTTCGCGGACCACGCGGTTGTGCGACGCGCGCAGCGCCTTGCGCCCGCCGCCGGCGAGCGAGAACTCGGCGAGCGGCACGCGCGCCTCTTCGCCGATCTTGCGCGGCGAGAGGCCGAGGTCGAGATACAGCGGCAGATCGTCGGCGCTCACTTCGTAGAAGGCGGCCCAGTCGCCCTCGGCGTCGGCCAGCTCGCGGAAGCGCCAAGCGAGCTCCCGCCGCGCCTCGGCGCTGCCGACCGGGTCGCCCATCGCGACCCAGCTCTTGCGGTGCACGCCGTACATCAGGAACGCGTCGCCCGCGTCGCTGAGCAGGAGACTCTTGTCCGCCACCAGCGCGAGGTGCGCGCTCGACGACGGCGCCACAGCGACGATCGGCGCCGCGCGCGCGACTTCCTCGGGGCTCGGCGGCGCGTGTCGAACGCGCGCCGGGCGGAGCAGCGCGGCGAGCGCCGCGAGCGCGGCGAATCCCGACGCGCCGACGAACGCGCGCAGCGAGCGCGACGCGTGCGCGGAGAGCTCGAACTGCCACCACAGCTCGCGCGAGTACTCGCGGTGGCGGAACGAGAGCGCGAGCACCAAGCCGGTGCCGAGCAGCGCGAGGAAGACGCGCGTCGTCCAGACCAGAGAGAAGGGCTGTCGGAACACCGAGCTGTGTCGGTAGAAGTAGCGGCGGCAGGGCAGCAGCGCGGTGAAGAAGAACGCGAGGATCGACGCCTCCTCCCAGTCGAAGCCCTTCAGCAGCGACGCCAGCGCGCCCGCCGCGAGCAGCGCGAGCGCCAGGAAGTAGGCGCCGTCGAGCCGCTGCAAGAGCGCGCGCGAGAGGAGCAAGAGGCCGACGCCGATCACCGAGCCGAGAAAGTGAGACACTTCGAGCAGCGCCAATGGCAGCACGCTGTGCAGGAAGTCCATGCGCCCCGGCGCGGCCGGTGTCGCGCCGGAGATCAACAGCAGGCCGCCCGCCCCGAAGGTGATCGCGGCGAAGACCTTCGGCACCAGCTCGGAAGCCCAGAGCGCGAATCGATCGCGCCCCCGCGCCAGCGCAACCCGCCGCTGCAGCAGCTCGTAGCCCGTGAAGAGCACGAGCGCGAAGCCCATCGGCACCAGGTAGTAGACGATCCGGTACGCGAGCACGCAGCCGAGCACGACGTCCGCGGCCAGCCAGCGGCGCAGCAGGACCACGATCGCGGTGTCGAAGACGCCGAGGCCGCCAGGCACGTTCGAGACCAGGCCCAGCACCACCGACAACATGTAGGCCGAGAGCAGCTCCGCGAACGAGAGTCCGACGACGTGCGGCAGGAGCGCGTAGAGCACGGCCGCGGCGAGCGACCAGTCACTGATCGAGATCGCGAGCTGCGCCGCGATGTGAGTCGGCCGAGGCACCGGGATCTCGAAGCCGAGCACCGCGACCGACGATCCCCTCCGCACGCCGCAGGCGACCAGATACAGCGCGAGCGCGCCGAGCAGCGCGATCCCGAGCGGCTGCGAGCTCGCGTTGGCCCACAGCCAGGTCTCCGGCAGGCGGGCCGGCTCGAACACGAACACCACGCCGCCGAGCGCGGCGAAGCCCAGCCAGAAGGTCGTCACGTTGAAGACGACGATGCGCGCGATCTCGCCGGCCTTCAGGCCGTAGCTCGACAGCATCCGGTAGCGCACGGCGCTGCCGCCGAAGAACGCCAGGCCGATGTTGTGACTGAAGACGTAGGCGATGAACGAGGTCAACGCGACGCGCGGGTAGGCGAGCGCGGCATTCACGTAGCGCACCGCGAGCGCGTCGTAGCCGGTGAGCGCGGTGTAAGAGAGAGCCGAGAGCGCGAGTGCGAAGGCGAGCTTGTGCGGCGGGATCGCGCGCAGGTGTGCGAGCACGTCGCCCGGGTGCGACTGGTGGATCTCGCGCTTCAGGATCCAGAGAGCGCCGCCGAACAGCGCGATCCCGATCAGCGGGCCCAGCGCCCGCGCAAGCCTCTCCTTCATGCGACTCCCTCTCGCCCCGGGAGGAAGAATACACGGGTGTTTCCGGCCGGCTCCTCTTCAGTCTACGATAACCGCGGCCCGGGCGATCCGAGGAGGCGAGTTGAGCGACGATGACGGGGCGCGCTGCGCGCTCTGCGATTCGAAGGGCAGCGGCGTCGAGCTCGTGCGTGTCGACAGCCTTCGCCCCCAGGAGTCCCAGCGCATGGCCGAGCTGCACGGCAGCCGCTGGCCGGGC
>JBIOJK010000144.1:0-7913 GCA_044450765.1 Myxococcota bacterium
GAACCCGCACACGCGCGACAAGTACGGGCGCAGGAAGTCCGTCGATCGCGCGCTCGCGATCCGGCAGTGGGGGATGCTGCGCGACGCGCTGCGCGAGCTCGGCCTCGAGGTCGAAGTGATTCCGCCCGATCCCGCGCACCCTGGGCTCGTGTATCCCGCGAACGCCGGCTTCCGACACGGCGACTTGTTCGTGCTCTCGAACCTGGTCCCGACCCGCGCGGGCGAGAAGCCGGCCTACCGCGCCGCGGTCGAACGGCGCGGCCTGCACTGCGTCGAGATCGGCGCGCGCTTCGAGGGCGAGGCGGATCTGTTCCCCGCGGGCGACGCCTATCTGTTCACGCATGGCCGGATCCGCCGGCAGCGCTTCGTGCCGCGGCTGGGCTGGCCGCCGTGGAAGCGCGTCTACGGCTTCCGCAGCGAGCCGCGCGCGCTCGCCGAGATCGAGGCGCTCCGCCCGCTCGGCAAGCTGGTGACTCGCGTCGAGCTCGTCGACGAGCGCTACTACCACGGCGACACCTGCTTGTGTTCCTTCGGCCCGGGGCGCGAGTTCCTGCTCGCCTACCCGCCTGCGCTCCGGCGCGAGTCACTCGCCGAGCTGCGCGCCCGCTTCGGCGAGCGGCTGATCCCGATCGGCGAAGCCGACGCCGCGATCTACGCCGCGAATTCCTTCGCGGTCGAGCGCGCCGGAGAAGCCCTGCTCGTGATGCCCCGCGGAGTTTCTGCCGAGCTCGGCGCCGCGGTCCGCGCCAGCGGAACCCGGGTGATCGACGTCGACGTCTCCGAGTTCCACAAGAAGGGCGGCGGCTCGGTGAAGTGCATGATCGGGGATCTGGGCGAGCTCTGACTCCGGCTCGCGGCGCACTCGTCGATTGGCTCTCCCGGCGATCCAGCGCGCGACCTGATTGAGCGGGTATGCTCTGGGTTGCAACGGAGGGAGTTCGATGAGCGAGATCGAGAAGCTTTTCGACTTGACCGGGAAGATCGCGCTCGTGACCGGCGGCAGCCGCGGTCTGGGGCGAGAGATGGTGTTGGCGTTCGCGCGCGCGGGCGCGGACGTGGTGATCGCCAGCCGCAAGCTCGACGCCTGTGAGTCGACCGCGAAGGAGGTCGAGCGCGAAACGGGGCGGCGCGCGCTCGCCGTGGCGTGTCACGTCGGGAAGTGGGCCGAGATCGACGCGCTCGTGGAGCGCGTCTATGGCGAGCTGGGGCGGATCGACGTGCTGGTGAACAACGCCGGCATGTCGCTGCTCTACGACCAGGTCGGGAACGTCTCCGAGGCGATGTGGGACAAGGTCGTCGACCTGAACTTGAAGGGTCCGTTCCGACTCACCGCGCTGGTCGGCACGCGCATGGCGGCGGGCGCCGGCGGCTCGATCATCAACGTGTCGAGCGTCGCGGCGGTGCGCCCGACCGCCAACGTGATTCCGTACGCCGCCGCGAAGGCGGGCCTGAACGCCATGACGGTCGCCTTCGCCCAGGCGTTCGGGCCGGCGGTCCGCGTGAACTGCATCATGGCCGGGCCGTTCCTGACCGACATCTCGAAGGCCTGGGACATGGAGCAATTCAAGAAGCGCGCGAAGCTGTTCATCCCGCTGCAGCGCGGCGGCGAGCCGCACGAGATCGTCGGCGCCGCGCTCTACTTCGCGTCGAACGCGTCGAGCTACACCACTGGTTCGGTGCTGGCGGTACACGGCGGCGAGGGCTGATGCCAGGCGACTCACTCGCGCTCGCGATCTCTCACAAGTCGCCGGAGCCGAGCCCCGAGCCGCCGCCGACGGGCCACGTGTGGATCGAGCGCGGTGAGTCACGCGCCGTGCTGCTCACGCCGAGCGAGATCGACCCCGACCGGCGCTATCCGCTCGTCACCGTGCTGCACGGCGCGGGGCGCCAGGACGAGATGCTGGTCAAGGCGGTGCGCGACGAGCCCGATCGCCGAGGCGCCTTCTTTCTCGTGCCGCGCTCGCGGTTGCCGACCTGGGATCTGATCGCGAGCTCCGAGCGGCCCGATCTCGACTTTCTGGAGTTCGCGTACGACCTGATCTACCGGCGCTACCCGATCGACGCGGAGCGCCAGGCGCTGCTCGGCTACTCCGATGGCGCGAGCTACGCGCTCTCGGTCGGGCTCTCGAACCCGCTCGTGTTCCGCGCAGTGATGGCCTGGGCCGCGGGCTTCATCGCGCTCGACCCGAGCTTCGATCCCGATGCGGCGCGCAAGCCCGAGCTTTTCCTCGAGTACGGCACGCACGATCAGATCTTCCCCTTCGAGCACGTGGCGCTGCCGATGCGCGCGAATCTGGAGCGCGCCGGCTACAGCGTCGAGTGGCGGGTCGACCAGGGCGGGAAGCACTGGCCGTCGCCCGACTTCCTGCGCGAATCACTCGACTGGTTCTTCGCGAAGGCCTGAGAGCCCTGCTCGAGCGAGGTCGGCAGCGTGGCGAGTCACTCCGCGAGCGCGCGCAGCTTCCGGCTGATGCTCCTGTATCAAGTGAGTCAGAGCTCGGCGCTGTACTGGCCGTACATGTTCCTCTTCGTCACGAGCGTGCGCGGCCTGCCCGCCTCGGACTTCGGGCTCTTGAAGGCGATCTACTACTTCGCGGTGATGACCGCCGAGATTCCGCTCGGCGTGGTGGCGGACCGCTTCGGACGCCGGACGACGCTCTTCCTCGGCGCGCTCGCGAACTCCGCCGGCTGCGCGATCTACGCCACCGGCCGCAGCTTCGCCGCGTTCGCGGGCGCGGAGCTGCTTTTGGCGCTCGCGACCGCGCTGCAGAGCGGCGCCGACTCGGCTCTGCTCTTCGATGCGTACGCCGCGGACGACCGGAGACACGAGTTCGCGCGCGCGCTGGGGGCGCGCGAGGCCGTCGGACTCGCAGGCGCGACCGCAGCGTTCGCGCTCGCGGGGCTGTTCGTCACGAGTGACGGCGATCCCAGCGCGACGTACCTCGTGACCGCGCTGGTCTCGCTCGCGGGCGCCGGCGCAGCGCTCGCGCTGCGCGAGCCGCCGCGCATCCCGACTGCGCGCGTGCGGCGGCACGTCGCGGACGCTCTGCGCGATCTGGTGCACACGCCGGGCCTCGCCGCGACGCTCGCGTACGGAGCATTCGTCTACGCGGCGCTCCGAGCCGCGAACGCGCTCGTCTGGAATCCCGTGCTCGTTCGGTCGGGCGTCCCGGTCGCCGCCTACGGCGCGCTCACCGCGGCAGTCAGTCTGCTCGGCGCGCTCACTGCGTGGCGCGCGGACCACTGGCGCGCGCGTGCGGGCACCGCGACGCTCGCGCTCGCCGTCGCGGGCTCCCTCGCCGCGATGTACGCGCTGCTCGCGCTCGCTTCCGGTGCGTGGGCCGTGCCGCTCCTGGTGAGTCACGGCTTCGCGCTCGGGATCGCGCCGGTGATCGTGGTGGACCTGCTGAACCGGCGGATTCGCGCCTCGCAGCGCCGGGCGACCCTGCTGAGCTTCGAGTCACTCTTCCAGCGCGGCCTCTACGGCGTGATCGTGTACGGCGCGGCGACGGCTCTGGGCGAGCACTCACTCTCGGTGGTCCTCGCCGGCTTCGCGCTGCTCTGCGCAATTCCGCTCGCGCTGGCGGTGCGGCTGCGGGCCGAGGGCTAGCTGCCCGGCGGCCGCGAGCGCTTCTCGTCGTCCCGCGGGCTCTGGAAACCGATCACGTTGCCGTCGGGATCGTCGACCTCCGCGTAGCGCGAGCCCCAGAACGCGTCGTGCGGCGCCAAGTGACCCGGGTGGCCCGCGGCGGTGAGCTCGCGGTAGATGCGGTCGACGGCCTCGCGCGAGTCGACGTCGAATTGCAGGCTGTTCGGGCTGCCGCCGCGGGGCTCGCGGAAGCCCGGGTCGTAACCGCGCGTGAGCGCAAACGTCCCGAACGCCAGGTGGATCCCCTCGCCGAGGTTGGCTGACGCGAACACGCCCTTCTCCGCGCCCTCCGGAAACGCGATGCCCAGGCGGCGGTAGAACGCCAGCGACGCGGCCAGGTCGCGCACGAACAGGTGCAATCCGGAGAATTTGCAATGACTCATGATTCGCAGCTCAGCAGCGATCATACGCCGCGAGTTTCTACGCGCGAAAGGCGATCTGCCCGCGCGCGACCACCAGGATCGGACGCAGCAGCGCACCGAGATCCTCGAGCGGGTCGCCGTCGACGACCAGGATGTCCGCCGCGAGCCCCGGAGTGAGTCGGCCGGTCTCGCGCTCGAGCCCGAGCGCGCGCGCCGCCTCGGACGTGGCGGTGCGCAGCACTTCGACGGGTCGGAGCTGCGCGAGCCGCGCGAAGATCGGCAGCGCGGCCGGCAGGCGGTGGTGCTCGACGCCGGGGATGCCGGCGTCGGTCGACGCGATGAAGGGCACGCCGGCGCCGAGCAGCCGCGTGTAGACCTCGGTCATGCGGGGCGCGAACTTGCCCGCCTCGGAGCCGCCGCTGGCGAAGAAGCGAGCGAAGCCGGTGTTCACGGTCGGCGAGACCCAGGCGCCCGAGCGCGCGACCTCCGCGATCACGTCGGCGTCGGGCGCGCCGCCGAAGCCCTCGTGACTCGCGAACGAGCAGTGCTCGATCGTGCGCACCCCCGCGCGCGCCGCGCGCGAGATGCCCTCTGTGCCGTGACAGTGCGCCGCGGTATGCCTGCCGAGCGCGCGCGCCTCGGCCACGGCGGCATCGAGCTCGGCCTGCTCGAACTGTGACTGCGCCGGCGTGGTCCCCTTCGTGAGCACGCCGCCCGTCGCCATCACCTTGATCCAGTCGGCGCCTCGCTCGACCTGGCGGCGCACGACTGCGCGCATCTCGTCGGCGCCGCGCGCCTCGCCGCCCCAGTACCAGCAGTGGCCCTTGGGCGAAGTGAGTGGCTGGCCGGCGCACAGAAGCCGCGGGCCCACGATCTCGCCGCGCGCGATGCGGTCGCGCAGCTCGAGCGCCCCGAACGCAGGCCCGCCGAGGTCGCGCGCGGTCGTAATGCCCGCTTCGACCATCGCGCGCGCGCGCGCCGCCATCGGCTCGAGCGGGTCCGAGCTCGCGTCTTGAACGGCCTCGCGCCGCGCGGGATCGAGCGCGATGTGCACGTGCGCGTCGCAGAGCCCCGGCAGCGCGACCGCGCCGCGGAGGTCGATGTGCTCCGCGCCGGAGACCGGGTGCGGCGCGAGGCGCCCCACTTCGACGGACAGAGTCCCGAGCCCCGGGCGCAGCGAGTCACTCACCCCGTCCCAGATCCGCAGTCCCGCGAGCGCAAGCGCCATCGCATCATGCTATCACCTGCCCCCTTGGCAGCGGCACGGCAGGAACCCTCGGACCCGAGTCCCGACGAGGAGCGCGACCGCATTCCCCGGCAGCTCGGCGCGCTGCTCGCGGCGGTGGTGACCTTCGGGCTCGCGCACTCCGCGTACTTCTTGCTGCCGAAGTTCCTGGCGGTGGAGCTATCCGCGGACCCGGCGCAGATCGGCGTGTACTCGTCGGCGACCTGGCTCGCGAACGTGGCGCTGGTCGGGTTCGCGGGTCTGTGGATCGACCGGCGCGGACGCCTGCCGTTCGCGTTCGCGGGCGCCGCGCTGCTCGCGCTGACCTGCACGGGGTTTCTCGCGGTGACTCGCCTGGGGCCGCTGCTTCTGGCGCTGCGGGTGGCGCACGGGTTCGCGTTCACGTTCTTCTTCGTGGCGACGCAGACGCTCGCGGCGGACCTGGCTCCGCCGCAGCACCTGGGCCGCGTGCTCGGCTACTACGGCTCGGGCTTCGTCCTGACGAACGCCGTGGCGCCGGCGCTCGCGGAGTGGCTGGCGGCGCGCGCCGGCTGGGCGTGGGTGTTCGGCGCGACCGCCGGGCTCGCGCTCGTCTCTCTCGCGCTGCTGGCGTTCGTGCGCGAGCACCGGGTGACTCCCGCGGCGGACGCCCCGCCGCTCCCCGGGCTGCTGCACACGTTCGCGCGCGCGGGTTTCGCGCGGGTGCTGCTGGTCGCGGCGCTGGCCGGAGTCGCCTTCGCCGCGGCCTTCACCTTCTACCAGCCGTTCGCGCTGTCGCTCGGCATCGCGCGGGTGTCGGACTTTCTCGTCTCGTACTCGGTCGCCGCGAGCGTGGTGCGCGGGCCGTTCGGGTCGCTGGCCGATCGCGCCGGGCGCGTGCGAGTCACTCGCTTCGCGCTCGCCGTGTACGCCTTCGCCTCGCTCGTGACGATGAAGCTCGACGCGGTCGGCTTGCTCGCCAGCGGGGCGGCGTTCGGGGTCGCCCACGGCCTGTTCTATCCCGCGCTGAACGCGTTCGCACTCGAGGGCGCGCCGGCGGGCGTGCGCGGCAAGGTCACGGGCCTGTTCAACGGCGCCTTCAACGTCGGCTTCTCGCTGGGCAGCGTCGGGCTCGGCTACCTGGCGGTCGCCTTCGGCTATCCGCCCCTCTACGCGCTCGCCGGAGTATGCTCGCTCGCGGCGCTCGCCCTCTTGCCCCGGCGCGCGCCCGGGAGGGAGTGAGTTGAGCGCGGTCGGCGCGGAGCGAGCGCGAGCGGTGACTGGCGCGCCCGCGGCGCCCGTGCTGGGTCAGTGGAGCTGGGCCGTCTTCGAGTGGGCGCGCAACCCGTACGTCATCCTGATCACGATCTACCTGTTCGCGCCCTACTTCACGTCGCACGTGGTCGGCGACCCCGTGAAGGGGCAGATCATCTGGGGCGCGATCAACGGCTACGGGGGAATCGCGACCGCGCTGCTGGCGCCGATCCTGGGCGCGATCGCGGACTCGGGCGGCCGGCGCAAGCCGTGGATCTTGTTCTTCACCTGCGTGATGGCGCCGACGAGCTGGCTGCTCTGGTTCGCGCTGCCGAACGAGGCCGGGCTCTCGGTCGCCTGGATCGCGTTCATGCTGATCGCGAACTCGGCCGCATTCGAGTACTCGGCGGTGTTTCACAACTCGATGCTCCCGTCGATCGCGCCGCGCGAGCGGGTCGGATTTCTGTCCGGGCTCGGCCTCGCCCTGGGCAACGCGTCGTCCCTACTCATCTTGGTGTTCATGCTCTGGGCGTTCTCGCTGCCCGGGAACGTGGACTGGAGCTTCGTTCCCGCGCGCGCGCTGTTCGGGCTCGACACCGCGGCGTTCCAGCAGGACCGAATCACCGGGCCGATCGCGGCGGTCTGGCTGGTCGTGTTCGCGCTGCCGCTGTTCCTGTTCACGCCGGATCGCAGCCGCGGTGAGCTCCGCGCGTTCGAAGCCGTGCGCGCGGGGTTCGTGCAGCTGCGACACACGATCTTGGAGCTGCGGCGCTACCGGAACGTCGCGACCTACTTGCTCGCGCGCATGATCTACAACGACGGAAAGACCGCGGTGCTGGTCTTCGGCGGCGTGTATGCGGCGGGCGTCTTCGGCTGGGGCTCGCTCACGATGACCGTGTACGGGATCGTGCTCTCGGTGTTCGCGGTCTTCGGCGGCTTCGTCGGCGGCTGGCTCGACGACACCTTCGGCAGCAAGCGCGCGATCCTGATCTCGATCGGAGGCACGTCGCTCGGGCTGATCCTCGCGCTCTCGGTGACTCCCGACGAGCTGTTCTTCGTCGTGCCGTGGGACCGCGCCGCGCCCAAGATCTGGAGTCTGCCGTTCTTCGCCACGGTGCCGGAGCTGCTCTACATCGGCGTGGTCACTCTGGTCGCGGTGTTCATCACGGCGGCGTACGCGAACTCGCGCACCATGCTCGCGCGCATCGCGCCGCCGGAGATGATGACCGAGTTCTTCGGCATCTACTCGCTCTCCGGAACCTCGGTCGCGTGGATCGGCTCGTTCACCGTGCGCTGGTTCACGGAGGCGTTCGCGAGTCAGCGCGCCGGCTTCGCGTCGATCCTGATCTTCCTGGGGCTCGGTCTGGTCGGGATGCTCTTCGTGCGCGAGGAGCGCGCGACCTGACGAGCAGCGCCGCGGCCACCGTGCGGTGATACGATCACC
>JBIOJK010000145.1:0-7869 GCA_044450765.1 Myxococcota bacterium
CCGCACCCGCTCGCACGCTGGACCGAGTCGTACTTCTATCCGCAGGCGGCGCTGCGCTACCTGCAGGCGCTCGACGCGGGCCCGCGCGTGCTGAACTACTACAACTGGGGCGGCTACATGATGCTGCACGCGCCCGAGCTCAAGGTCCTGATCGACGGCCGCGCCAACACGCTCTACAGCGAGAAGGTCTACGACGACTACGTCGCCATGATCGCGAGCGGCGACGGCCTGCCCGCGCGACTCGCGCTGTACGCGCCCGACGTCGCGCTGTTGCCGAGCGGCGCGCAGTCACTCGCCAGCACGCTCGCGAGGCCCGAGTTCGGCTGGGTGCTGGTCTACTCGGACGACTTCGCCGCCGTCCTGCTGCCGCCGAGCTCGCCGCGCCTGGGGCGCGCCCTGCCGAGCCCGGAGCAGGTGCTGGGCGACGAGCCGCAGTGGCAGCTGCGGGTCGCCGCGGCGCTGGTCGCGCGCGGTCAGCCGGGGGCGGCCCGCGAAGTGACCGAGCGCGTGCTGGCGAGTGACTCGCTGCAGGCCCGCGCCTACGGCGAGCTCGCCGACAGCTACGCCAGCGAGCACGACCTGCCCGGGATCGCCGCCTCGGTCCAGCGCGGCATCGCCGCCGAGCCGCGCTTCGCCTCGTCGCTCTACCAGTACGGGGCCAGCGCTTACGAGTCGGCGGGCGAGCCGGCACAGGCGCTCGCCGCCCTGCAGCGCGGGATGCCGCGGGGTCCGTTCTCGCGGCCCGAGCCGCTGCTGCAGAACGCCGAGCGCCTGCGCGCCAAGATCGCGCGCCGTTGACACGGCCTTCCCCCGTCGTACTCTGGCGACCCCTGGCACTCTCCTAGGCTGAGTGCCAGACGCTGAGTGCCAGCCGGAGAGGGAGGCCACCATGAAGATCCGACCGCTGCAGGACCGACTGCTGCTGCAACCGAGCGAAGGCGAGGAGAAGACGGCCGGCGGAATCATCATTCCCGACACCGCGCGCGAGAAGCCCCAGGAAGGGGTCGTGATCGCCGCCGGCAAGGGCAAGGTCCAGGACGACGGCCGCTTGACGCCGCTCGACGTCAAGGTCGGCGACCGCGTGCTCTACGGGAAATACTCCGGCTCCGAAGTCACGGTGGCCGGCGAGAAACACGTCATCTTGCGCGAGGAAGACATCCTCGCCGTACTGAGCTGAGGAGACTCCAGACATGAGCGCCAAGGAAATCCGCTTCGACACGAACGCCTCGGATGCGATCATCCGCGGCGTCAACACGCTCGCCAACGCGGTCAAGGTGACACTCGGCCCCAAGGGCAGGAACGTGATCATCGAGAAGAGCTTCGGCTCGCCCGTCGTGACCAAGGACGGAGTCACCGTCGCGAAGGAGATCGAGCTCGAAGACCGGTTCGAGAACATGGGCGCCCAGATGCTGCGCGAGGTCGCGTCGAAGACCTCGGACGTCGCCGGCGACGGCACCACGACCGCGACCGTGATCGCGCAGGCCATCTTCCGCGAAGGCCTGAAGATGGTCGCCGCGGGTCACAGCCCGATCGAGCTGAAGCGGGGCATCGACAGCGCCGTCGCGGCGGTCGTCGAGGAGCTGAAGAAGATCTCCAAACCGACGCGCGATCCGTCCGAGATCGCGCAGGTGGGCACGATCAGCGCGAACAACGACCGCGAGATCGGCACCATTCTCTCCGAAGCGATGCAGAAGGTCGGCAAAGAGGGCGTGATCACCGTCGAGGAAGCGAAGTCGATGACGACCGAGCTCGAGACGGTCGAGGGCATGCAGTTCGACCGCGGCTATCTGTCGCCGTACTTCGTGACCGACGCCGAGCGCATGGAGGTCGTGCTCGAGAATCCGATCTTCCTGCTGCACGAGAAGAAGATCTCGAACATGAAGGACCTGCTGCCGCTGCTCGAGCAGGTCGCGCGCGCGGGCAAGCCGCTCGTGATCGTGGCGGAGGAAGTCGAGGGCGAAGCGCTCGCGACGCTGGTCGTCAACAAGATCCGCGGCACGCTGTCCGTCGCCGCGGTGAAGGCGCCCGGCTTCGGCGATCGCCGCAAGGCGATGCTCGAGGACATGGCGATCCTCACCGGCGGTCAGGTGATCGCGGAGGAGCTCGGGATCAAGCTCGAGAACGTGACTCTGAACGATCTCGGCAAGGCCGGGCGAGTCACCATGGACAAGGACAACACGACCATCATCTCGGGCGCGGGCAAGAAGAAGGACATCGAGGCCCGCTGCAACGAGATCCGCAAGCAGATCGAAGACACGAAGTCGGACTACGACCGCGAGAAGCTCCAGGAGCGGCTGGCGAAGCTCGCGGGCGGCGTCGCGGTCGTGAAGGTCGGCGCGGCGACCGAGAGTGAGATGAAGGACACGACGGCGCGCGTCGAAGACGCGCTCCACGCCACGCGCGCTGCGGTCGAAGAGGGCATCGTGCCGGGCGGCGGCGTCGCCCTGATCCGCGCCAAGAAGTCACTCGACGGGCTGAAGGGCGCCAACCCCGAGCAGCAGGCGGGCATCGACATCATCCGCCGCGCGATCGAAGAGCCGCTGCGCATGATCGCCCAGAACGCCGGCCAAGAGGCCTCGGTGGTCGTCGACAAAGTCCTGAATGGCAAGGGCGCCTACGGCTTCAACGCCGCGACGGACAGCTACGGCGACCTGGTCAAGGACGGTGTGATCGACCCCACCAAAGTCGTGCGCTGCGCGCTGCAGAACGCCGCCAGCGTCTCCGGACTTCTGCTGACGACTCACGCGATGATCGCCGACCGCCCGAAGGAAGAAGAAGACAAGCACGCCGGGCACCAGCACTAGCCGCGTCCTACAGACGAAAGCGCGGCGCGCCGATCGCTCCTCGGGAGGAGTCATTTCGGCGCGATGTCGTCAGCCGAGCGCCACGCGGAGTTTCTGACCGGACGCCTGCGCGCGTTCGGTCTGTCGATCGAGCTGGGTCCCGGCGCGGTCTCGGCGGAGGGCGTGCTCGCGCTCGCCGCCACGCCGTTCGAGACACTCGGCCGGCCGCTGGTCGTCGCGCGCGCGCGCTTCTACACGCTCGGCCACAACCGGCTGAAGTTCTTCGACCCGGCGATCTTCTTCGATCTGCCCGCCGTCGACATCGGCCGCTGCGGGTCGAAGGCCGAGATCGAGTCCGCGCTGCGGCGCGCCTGGGCGGGACAGATGCGCGCGCTGGGCGAGGCGCTGACCTGGCTGCAGCGGCTGCGCGCGCAGACACAGCTCGTCGCGGGCGGAGCCCGGCTGCGCGTCGTCGACGAGCAGAGCGGACCGGTCGAAGTCCGCGCGCCGCGCGAGCTCTTGCTGCCCAGCAGCGGCGCGCTCGCGCGCCGCTCGCTGAGCCAGCCCGGCGAGCGCCGCTTCCGCGCGTTGCCCAGCCTGGAGAGCGCGAACGAGCTCGCGCTCTCGATCTCGTCGGCGGTCGCAGAGCGCGCCCGGCACACCGCCGACGCCACTCCGCTGTCCGGTCCCGACGAGCGGCCGCTCCGCTCCAAGCGCGCGCGCCGGGTGATGGTGATCTCGAGCGCGCCCAGCGGCCCGGTGGAGCTCGCAACGCTGCTCGCCCTGCGCCAGATCGAGCTCGAGCACTACCGCGACTCCGCGCACGCGATCGCGGCGTTCCGCGAGCGGAGCTACGAGATCGTGCTCGTCGACGTGCGCGTCGGGCGCGAGGACGGCCTGGAGCTGGCCGCGGACTTGCGGCGCCTGCCCGGCGTCGAGCACCTGCCGATCGCGATCCTCGACGAGCGAGAGAGCAACACCAACCGCGCCGCCGCGCGCGACGCCGGAGCCGCCCTCTATCTCGTGAAGCCGGTGAATTGGGAGGAGCTCGAGCCGACGCTGCTCGACCTGCTCGACCACGCCGCGCGGCGCCGCTTCGAGCGCTTCGCCGCCCGCATGGCGGTGCGCACCGCCGCGAGCGCCGGGGCGTGGGACGAGCTCACCGAGCTGGTCGCGCGCGGCGGAATCTGCCTGCGCACGCGCCGCGACATCCTGCCGGGCGCGGTCGAGCGCTACCGCATCCACCTGCCGGCGCCGCTGGAGCCGATCGATGTGGACGGCGACGTGATCTCGCGCGCCAATCTGCCCGGCTACGCGAGCGTGCTGGCGGGCATCCGCTTCCGCCGCTTCCTCGACGAAGGCGAGTCGCGCTGGATCCGGGTGATCGAAGATCTGGCGCGCCGCTCACGCCGCGGCGAGCACACGGGGCCTTAGCCGACGACCTGGCGGGCCTTCTTGATGTCGTCGTCCATGATCGTCTTGCGCTTCTCGCGCGCGGCCGAGTTCCCGGCCTCCTGCGCGAGCCGCGCGATGTATTCCTCTGCCGCCGCGACCGCGAGCTCGACCGCCGGCCCGGACGTCCGCAGCTCTCCACCGTGCTTCACGAGCAGCCGCTTCACTGCAGCCGCGGGAATCTCCGCCATGTGCTCACTCGCCCCCGGAACCGTTCGTGGTTCGCGCGGTAGGATTCCCAGCCGAAGGGCCGCCGTCAACCGCTAGCGCTTTTCGAGGCGCCCGAGGAATTCGACGACCTTGCGCGCCACCAGCGCCCGCTCGAAGTCCACGGGCAGCACATGCCCGGAGCGCTCGAGCCAGTGCAGCTCGCGATCGCCGGGCGGAAGGCCGCGCAAGAGCAGCTCGGCATTGCGCGCCGACACGGTCGGATCGAGCCGGCTGAAGATCAGCTGCGCGGGCGCGGCGATCCGGGGCAGGCCCGCCCGGACCTCGCGCGCCAGCCGCAGCAGCTGGTTCACCGCCGCGAGCGGCATCCGGTCGTAGCCGGGATGGCGCGCGCGCGCTTCGGGATCGCGGATCGCCGGCGTCTTGGGCAGCTGCGGCACCAGCCGGTGCAGCCACGGGACGCTGCGCCGCACCAGCCAGCCGAGCTCGAGCGGAACCGCGAGCACGACCAGTCCGCGCACGGCGCGCCGCTCCGCGAGGCCGAGCGCGAGCAGCCCGCCGAGAGACAGTCCGAGCGCGTACACCCGCTCGTGTCGCTCCGCGAGCGCGTCGTGCGCGGCGACCGCGGCGTCGAGCCAGGCGCCGTACGGCTGTCTCGCGAGCTCGGCGGCCGAGGTGCCGTGACCGGGCAGCAGCGGCCCCTCACAGTAGAAGCCCGCCGCGGCGAGTGACTCCGCGGGCGGGCGAACCTCGTACGGCGTGCCCGTCAGTCCGTGCAGACAGAGAACCGCCGGCGCGACGCCGCCGCGGGGATCGCCCAGCCGGAAGGCGCTCGCGTCGACGCTCACGCGAGCTCGTCCTCGCCCCGCCGCAGCGCCGCGCGAGTCACGGTCGCGATCGAGACGCCGTGCGCGCGAGCGGCGCGCGCGCAGGCCTCGTACTCCGGCTTCACGGCGCGCGTCCCGTCGGGCCGGCGCGCGAGCTTCACGCGGATCGCGCCGTACGCCGTGTCCACCGAGGCCGAGTCGCGGCGCAGCACGAGGCGCGGCACGCGCTGCACGCGCACGCCGAGTGCGCTCGAGTCCGCGAGCACGAGGCGCGCGAGTCTCTCGGCATCCGACGGCCGCGCCAGCACGCGCAGCAGCTGGCCCGGCCGCCCCTTCTTCATGACGAGCGGCGCAAGCGAAGCGTCGAGCGCGCCGTCGGCGTGCAGGCGCTCGACGAGAAACGCGAGATGCTCGGGAGTCATGTCGTCGAGGTGGGTCTCGAGCACGGCGACCTCGTCGCGCGCGAGCTCGGGCTCCGCCTCGCCCAGCACGGCGCGCAGCACGTTGGGCATCGGCCCGCGTCGATCGTCGCCGGCGCCGAAGCCCTGCGCGAGCGGGCGCAGCGCCGGAAGCCCGCCGAACTCGTCCACCAGCGTCGCGAGCAGCGCCGCGCCCGTCGGCGTGACCGTCTCCCAGGCGACGTCGTAGGGAACGGTCGGAACTCCGCGCAGGAGCTCCAGCGTCGCCGGGGCGGGCAGCGGCAGCGCGCCGTGCGCGGTCGGCACCGAGCCGTGGCCGAGCGGCAGCGCGGAGGAAGTGACTCGCGCGACGCCCAGCGACTCGACCGCCGCGCACACGCCGACCACGTCGCCCAGCGCGTCGATCGCGCCGACCTCGTGGAAGTGGATCCGCTCGATCGGCACGCCGTGGATGCGCGCCTCCGCGCGCGCCAGCCGCTCGAAGACCTCGAGGCTGCGCGCGCGCACCCCCGCGGAGAGCCGCGCGCGGCCGAGCAGCGCGCGGATCGACTTCCAGGTGCGCTCGCGCGAGTCGTTCTTGCGGCCCTCGATCGCGACGTAGCGCGCGTCGAGCGCTCCGCGAGAGACGCGCGTGAGTCGCATGCGGATCGCGCCGACGCCGAGCCCCGCGTGGGCGGCGCGCACGGCGGCCGCCGGCGCGCCGTCCTCGAGCAGCGCGCCCAGCAGCATGTTTCCCGCGGCTCCGGAGAAGCAGTCGAAGTGGAGCTGGCGCGCGCCGCCGCCGGGCCCGCTCCTGCGCCTAGGCGCGGTTGATGAGCGAGGCGACGTATGCCGCTCCGAAGCCGTTGTCGATGTTGACCACGGTCACGTTCGAGGCGCACGAGTTCAGCATGGCGAGCAGCGCGGCGACACCGCCGAGAGACGCGCCGTAGCCGATGCTGGTCGGCACCGCGATCACCGGCGCCGCGACCAGGCCGCCGACCACCGACGCGAGCGCGCCCTCCATTCCAGCGATCGCGATCACGACCGACGCGCGGCGCAGCACGTCGAGCGACGCCAGCAGCCGGTGCAGCCCGGCGACCCCGGCGTCGTAGACGCGCTCGACCTTGTTCCCGAAGAGCTCCGCGACCGACGCCGCCTCTTCCGCGACCGACAAGTCCGAGGTGCCCGCGCTGACCACGGCGATCGGACCGCGACCGCGCGGCTGCACGGGCGCCTGGCGCAGGATCGCGAGCCTCGGCACGGGCAGTATCTCGAGCTGCGGCAGCTCCTTCTTCAGCTCGCGCGCGACCTCGGGCGCGATGCGCGTGACGAGCACGTTCGCGCCGCTGCTCGCGAGCGCCGTCGCGATGCGCGCGAGCTGATCGGCGGTCTTGCCGATCCCGAGTACCACCTCGGGGAATCCCACGCGCAGGGCGCGGTGAGTGTCGACGCGCGCGTCGCCGAGCTCGACGAACGGCGCCACCGCGAGCGCTTCGACGAGCTCGTCGCGAGACAGCTCGCCGCGCGCGTGCCGGTCGAGCAACACCATCAAGCGGTCGCGATCCATGCGCCGGGCAGTCTAGTCGATGTCGACGGCGGCCGGCACGAGCACGAAGCGCAGGCGCAGCGGCCCGTGCCGCTCGTAGAGCACCACGTCGGCCACGCTGCGCACCGAGTGATGCGTCTCCACCAGCTCGGGGAGCTCGAGCTCGCCGCGCGGCGAATAGCCCGCGCGCGGCACCGACGGCAGCGACGTCTCGCCCAGCATCTGCGCGAGCGCGTTCGCGGCCGCAGACACCGCGATGTTCCCGACCTCGGCGAGCACCGCGAGCGCGATCGCCTCGGAGGCCTCCTTGCCCGTGACGCGCGCGACGACGTCGTCGACCGCGCCGGCCGAGAGCAAGAGTGCCGCCTTGGCGGCGAGCGCGCCGCGCAGGTCGGCGAAGATGCCCGCGACCCGCTCCTCGCGCGGAAAGAGCGAGCGCAGCGGCCGCCCCGCGGGCAGCGTCCGCACCGAGGGCACGTGCGTGAGCAGCGTCGTCTCCAGCAGCAGCGCGAGCGTCGACGCCGCGTTCCCCGCGCAGATGTTGGCGAGCTCGCCGAAGCGATCGTCGTCGTCGGTCACGCGAAGTTCTCCACGAGTGACCCGATCTCCAGCAGAAACACCGGCGCGCCGTCGCGCAGCACGGCGACTCCGCCGAGATGAGACATGCCGTCGAGCGGCTCCGGTGTCTCGCG
>JBIOJK010000146.1:0-7786 GCA_044450765.1 Myxococcota bacterium
GTCGAACCTGCCCGATCCGAACAACCCGGTGGACATCAACGTGTGTCAGCGCACGCTCGGCTCGGGAACGCGAGAGGTGTTCCGCAACACCTGGCAGGCGAACACGGCAAGCTCCGCCACTCAGGGAGTGGGCTCGCTGAACGGCGTGACCAATCCCTGCGGCCAGAAGGTCGGTGGGCTCACCGGGAAGAACACGCTGTTCCACAAGCAGCTCATCGAGGGCAAGGGCACGAACGACGTGAAGACATGCGTGCAGCAGCACCCTGGCTCCGTGGGCTATGTCGACGGCTTCATCAACGGGCCCGAGTTCTACGGCGTTCCACTCGAGGGGGTCGACCCCGACACCAACGACCTGAAGACCCTGACTCGCTGCGGGCTGTATCGCTTCTGGGGACCGCTCGCCGGAGGTACCGGCGGCCGACTCGGTGGGGCGGCGTCGGACCCGAAGACCGCGCACCGCGCTGCGATGAAGACTCCGGCGATCTTCTACGCCAACGAGGCGTATCTGCCCGTCAACGGGCTGAACTACACGAAGGTCGCGACGGACGGTGTCACCACCGCGCAGTTCGTCTCGCCGGCACTGTCCGACCCCAACGGCAACGCCTTGAGTGCCTCTTGCCCCGGCACCATCAACCCGCCGGGAACGATCCCTCCGTAAGCGCCTTCGCTGCGAAGGGTCTGAACCTCGGGGGCCTGGATCCGCTCGTGGATCCAGGCCCCCTCTCTTTTTGGCGCCGCCTCTGGCGCCGCGCACTCACGAGATCGCCTCGAACGCGTCGCGAGTCACGCGTAACCTTCACGGAACCGACCGCGCCCCTTCACGAGGGCGCTACAGGGCTGGTGTTAGTTTCCCGCGGGATGCGGGTCCGGGAGCCTGTCACAGTTCTGTGTAGTCTCGCGCTGTTTGCGGTCGCTGGGGCCGGGCGCGCGGACGACGTCGGGGCCTCGACGTTCGCGTCCGGCGCGCGCCTCTACAAGACCCGCGTGTGGACCCCCGACCAGATCCCCGTCCCGGCGCGGCCCGTCAAGCTCGCCCCGGCCGCCGCCGCGCCCGCCCCGAGCGGCCCGGTGTTCGCGATCCGCCGCTTCGAGATCGTCGGCAACACGCTCCTTCCCGGCGACGAGGTCGAGCGGGCGCTGGCGCCCTACGTGACTCCCAAGGCGACCTTCGAGACGATCGAGAAGGCGCGCGACGCGCTGCAGCAGCGCTATGCGCAGGAGGGCTTCATCGCGGTCGCCGTCGGCGTGCCGCAGCAGACCGTCGAGAGCGGCAGCGTGCGCCTCGACGTGGCCGAGGCGCGCATCGGCAATGTCACGGTCGAGAACGAGGACCCGAAGTGGTTCTCCGACGACAAGGTCCTCGCGCAGACGCCTCACATCCAGCCCGGCGCGATCCTGCGCGAGTCGGATCTGCGCGCCGACCTGGCGAGCGCGAACACCAACCCCGACCGGATCGTGCGCCCGGTGCTCGCGGCCGGAAAGCAGCCGGGTCTGGTCGACGTGAAGCTCGTCGTCGACGACCAGATGCCGCTGCACGGCGCGGTGACGCTCGACAACGACCGCACGCCGGGCTCGCCGCACTCGCGCCTCGAGACCAACCTGGCCTACGGGAACCTCTGGGATCTCGAGCACGCGCTCTCGCTCACGTACATCACCGCGCCCACGGATTCGACCTCGGTGCTGATCGGCTCCACGAGTTACACGGCGCCGATGCCGTGGCGCGCGAGCGAGCACCTGATGGGCTACTGGGCGTACTCGAACACGTTCAGCACGGTGCCCCTCGTCGCGGGCCTGGGCAGCCTGGGCAACGGGCAGAGCTTCGGCTTCCGCTACAACGCCGATCTGCCCGACCTCGCCGTCGGCGAGACGCCGATCCACCACGGACTCACTGCCGGGATCGACTACAAGGACATCAAGAGTACGCTGCAGGTCACGAGCCCGGATCCCAACGATCCACACGCGCCCGGCACCACCGAAGAGATCAAGACTCCGATCCGCTATCTCCCGTTTCTTCTGACCTGGTGGTCGAGTTACACGGACCTCGACGACTCGCTGTCCTTCTCCTTGGGCGACCGCTTCAACTTCTCGGGCCTCGTCTCGGGCGGGAGCGCCGCGGACTTCCGCGCGAATCGATCCGCGCAGGGAGTGAACGGGAACTACCAGGTCCTGGTCTGGAACGCCGAGTACCGGCGGCGGCTGTCGATGGCCGACGGCGCGAGCTTCCTGGCGAACCTGAGTGAGTCCGTGCTCGGGCCGCTCTGGCCCCACAGCGGGATCCCGCGCGACTCGATCGGGCTCTTCGACGACTGGGCGATCGACCTGCGGACCAGCGGACAGCACGCCACTCAGCCGCTGATTCCCACCGAGCAGTATGCGGCCGGCGGCGTGAACAGCGTGCGAGGCTATCTGCAGAGCGAAATCTTCGGCGACGACGCCTGGGCCTACAGCGTCGAGCTCTGGGCGCGCCGCTTCTCACTCGACCTCGCGCCCAGTGTGTCTCTCGGGCTGCGCCCGTTGGCGTTCTGGGACTACGCGTGCATGTACAACATGGCGCCCGGAGAAGGCGAGCCCGAGAGACAGTGCATCTATTCGCTGGGCGTGGGGCTGCAGGTCGCCTTCACGCGCTGGATCAGCGGCAGCCTGTATCTCGCCGACCCGCTCCAGACGACCGCCAACACGACCGCCGGCCAGGTCCGGCTCCACTTCCGCCTGACGGGCGGGTTCTGATCTCGGAGGATCTCATGAGTCACCCGGCCGCTCGCGCCGTCTCGATCGCCCTCTGCGCGACGCTCTTGTGTCTCGCCCATGCCGCGCGCGCGGACGACGCGCAGCCGCCAAAGCCGTCCGACGCGGCGGCGGGGATGCTCGACGCGATGCGCGAGAAGGGAATCATCTCGGAAGAGGAGTATCAGGACCTCTACAAGCGCCAGGCGATCTACGAGATGGAGCAGAAGGAGGCGTCCGCGCTGCCCGGCTGGCTGCAGGACTGGACCTTCGGCGGCGACGCCGCGATCCGCTTCGACGAGATCAACCGCGGCGGACAGATTCACCTGAACACGCCCCTGTTCGCGGGCAAGGATCCCGTCAATCTCACGGACGCGACGGCGAGCGCCAAGCGCGATCGCTTCCGTTTCCGCTTGCGCCTGGGCGCGGAGCGCAAGATCGGCGACGACTTCCTGGTCGGATTCCGAATCGCCACGGCGCAGGCGAGCTCCTTCGGGGTCGACACCAGCAACTTCACCGGAGTCAACTTCTCGCGCCGCTACAACTCGGACCCGCGCTCCGCGTTCGTGACTGCCGGTGACTACAACGCCCCGAAGGGTATTGGGCTGGACCGCATCTACATTCGCTGGCAGCCGCACCAGGTCGAGGGGTTGTCCATCGACCTGGGGAAGATGGAGAACTCGTTCGTCTCTCCGAACTTCTCCGGAGACATCCTGGTCTGGGACCACGACATCAGTCCCGAAGGCGCCACGATTCAGTACGGCCTGCGGCTGTTCGACGAGCACGCGTGGGTGAAGCTGCGCGGGTCGTACTTCACCGTCGACGAGGTGCCTTCGGCGACGCTGCAGCAGACCAACGTCGACGGACAGCCGACCTTCCCGCCCGACGTCGACGAGAAGGATCCGTTCATGTACGCCGCGCAGCTCGACTTCGGTGGCGAAGTCACTCCCTGGCTGCGCGCGGGCGCGCGAGTCTCCTACTACAACCTGCGCGACGTCAACATGCGCACGTCGGCCGCGACCGAAGACCTCGGGAACGGCGGCGCCGCGATCAGCGACAACCCGCTGCTGGCCTCGAACTTCAACTCGAATCCGAACTTCCAGACGAGCGGCGCATCGCGCGGTCAAATGCGCGAGATCGTCTACGACGTCTTCACTCAGTTCACCTATTGGGACGGCTGGAGCATCACCCCATGGTTCCAGCTCACCCACATGTTCAACGCGCCGAGCGAGGACTACGGCTACGACACCGGCTTCGACGTGCTCATGCCGACGAAGACGAAGCTCACCTTCATGTACGCGTCGATGCCCCGGAACGGCACGGTCGCGCTGTTCACCGACTCCGACTTCTTCGATGGCTACACGAACGCGCGCGGTTGGGGACTCAGCGTGGAGCAGGCGATCAACCGCTGGACGTCGCTGCGCGGAACGTATCTCTCGTCGACGGAGCGCAGCAGCAGCTGCCAGGCGTTCGTGAGCACCGGCGTCGACAAGCTGTGCGACACCTCGTTCTGGGGAAGCTCCGCTACGAGTCCCTCGGCGCTCGCCGACTTCCGCCGCCAGGTGCTGGACCGAGACCGCATCCTGATCGACCTCTTGGTGAAGTTCTGACTCCCGCGCGTGCGCTCGCGCTCGCTCTCGCGGTATCTCTCGCGGGCGCTCTGCTCGGCTGCGCGCGCGAGGATCCAGCGCCGCTCGAGGCGGAGCGCGCGAAGCTGCTCGCGAGCACGGTTCCGCGCGACGAGTACTGGCGCGAGGTCGAGCGCAAGGGCAGCGCGCTTCGCGAGCAGCGCTCGGCGGAGCAGCGCAGCGCGCGCGCCGCGGCCGAGCGCGCTCAAGTTTCCGCGTCGGTCGCCCAGCTCCAGGCGGCGGTGGCCGACGCGAAGAACGTGAACTCGCAGATCGTGGCGCAGATCGACACGCTCACGCAGCAGACCGAGAAGCTGCACGCTCGCGAGCGCGACCTGCAGGGCTTCCTCGCGCGCACCGGTCCGCCCGACGTCGGAGCGCCGGGGCCGTGACTCGCGCCCGCCGAGCGGCGTCTCTCTCCGCGCTGGCGCTCGCGCTCGCCTGCGGAGAGGACCGAGTGACTCCTCTGCGCGAGGAGCTGGCGAAGCTGAAGAAGGAGCGCGTTCCGCAGGAGCAGCTCGCGACAGCCGTGCGCGAGGCCGGCGAGGCCGAGTCCGCGCGCGACGCGGCGGTCGCGCGCGCGAACGCAGACGAAGCCGCGCTGGCCGCCGCCCGCGCAGAGCTCGACCGCGCGCGCGCGGCGCTCCAGCGCGAGACCGACCGGAACGCGCAGCTGCGCAGCGACCTCGACGCGCGGCGCGAGCCGCTCGCCGCCGTCGCTTCGGGCGTCGACGCGCTCGAGGCCCGCGCGAACGAGCGGCGCAGGCGTCTGGGCGTGCTGCGCGATCAGGCGAAGGCGCTCGCGCGCGCGCTGCGCCCCGAGGACCCCGCCTGGGCCGAAAAGCGGCGGCTCGCGGCGCTCTCGGACTTCGAGCGCGACGTGGCGGCGCAGCTCCCGGAGGAGCCCGCGGTCCACGCGCTGTCGAGCCAGCTCGCGGCGCAGCCGCCCGACGTGGCCGCGCTTGCGGCATCGCTCCAGTCACTGGCCGAGGTCCTGGACCGAAGCGCGTCGCAGGGCGCCGCACCCGCGGCGGGCCACTGACCCGATGAGTGCTCCGAGCGCGCCGCGACGACTCACCTCACTCCTGCCGGCGCTGCTTCTGGTCGGGTGCGCGGCGGCGCTCTACGCGCGCAGCCTGGACGCGCCGTTCGTGTTCGACGACGTGCCGTCGATCGTCGAGAACAAGAACATCCGCGCGCTCTGGCCGCTCTCGCAAGCGCTCACTTCGCGGCCGCAGTCGAGCACCGCCGGGCGGCCTCTGGCGAGTCTCTCCTTCGCGCTCAGCTACGCGGCCTTCGGCCTCGACCCGCGCGGCTGGCGTGCCGTGAACGTCGCGCTGCACGCTGCGTGCGCGCTCCTGCTGCTCGGAGTCGCGCGCCGTACTCTGGGGCGAGTCTCTCCTCCGCCGGATCTCGGCCCACCGGCGGGCGGGCTGGCGCTCGCGATCTCCCTGCTCTGGGCCGTGCATCCGCTCGCCACGGAAGCGGTCGCCTACGTCACCCAGCGCACGGAGCTCCTGATGGCGCTGGCGTTTCTCGCGAGCGTCTACGCGGCCGCCCGCGGGTTCGAGCGCGAGCGGGCGGGTGACTCGCCGCGCGCCTGGCTCGGCCTCGCGGTCGGCGCGGTCTGGCTCGGCGTCGGCGCGAAGGAAGTGATGGTCGCGGCGCCGCCGCTGCTCCTGCTCTACGACCGCGCGTTCGAGTCCGGGAGCTTCGCGACGGCCTGGCGGCGCCACCGTGCGCTCCACATCGGGGCGTTCGCGAGCTGGCTCGCGCTCGCCGCGCTGCTCGCCGGTGGCCCGCGCGACGCGACCGTCGGCTTCGGACTGCCGATCTCGCCGGCGACGTACGCGCTGACACAGCTGAATGTCATCGCCTGGTATCTCCGGCTGGCGGTCTGGCCGGCGCCACTCGTGATTGCTCACGACTGGCCGCTGGCGAGCGGCCTGGCGCACGCCTGGGCCGGAATCTGCGTCGTCGTGCCGCTCGCGGCGGCGACGGTATGGGCGTGCGTGCGCAGACCGCAGCTCGGCTTCTTGGGGGCGTGGCTCTTCGGCATCCTCGCGCCGACCTCGAGCGTCGTCCCGATCGTCTCCGAGCTCGCGGCGGAGCGCCGGATGTATCTGCCGCTCGCGGCGCTGGTCGCGGGCGCCGTGCTCGGTGCGCACGCGCTGCTGCGCTCGCGCGCGCCGCGGGGGGCGCTCGCCGCACTGGTGACCTGCGCCGCGCTCGCGCTGGCCGGAGCCAGCGCACTGCGTCTCGAGGTCTACCGCTCGACGATCGCGCTCTGGTCCCAGGTGCTCGACGTCTACCCGGCACACCGCCTGCGCGGGGGCATCGAGAGCGCGATCGCGCAGGAGCTCTGGCGCGAGAACCGGCTCGTGGAAGCGCTGCCGCACTTCGAGCGGGCCGCGCAGCTGCAGCCGAGCGCGCCGGAGGACTGGGCCAATCTCGGCCGCGCGCGATTCATGCAGGGCGAGTTCGAGGCGGCGGTGACTGCCTATGGTCGCGCCGTCGCGCTCGCGCCGGACGACGGGGCGCAGCACGGCAACCTCGGCCTCGCGTTGGCGCGCCTGAGCCGCTGGAGCGAGGCCGAGCCCGAGCTCGAGAAGGCGCTCGCTGCGGATCCCGCGAACAAGACCGCGCGCACGGTGCTGGCCCGCGTGCTCGTTCACCTCGGCGAAGCGTCGGTCATGAAAGGTGACCTCGCCGCCGCCGTCCCGCGCTTCCAGCGCGCCGTGCAGCTCGACCGCGGCTTCTCCGCCGCGCAGCAGGATCTCGTCGAGACGCTGATGCGCCTGCACAAGGAACACCCCGAGACTCACGAAGGCGGATCGCCCACGTCCTCGTGAGCCCGCTTGCCCATTTCGCGGAGAAACGCGTAAGTCGATTCCAGAGGTGAGTCGGCGCCCTATACTGGCAACACAGAACGGTTTCGCTCCCCGATGGCCGCTCTGTTGCTCCGCCGACCGTCACCCCGCAACCCAGACGCGGCGGAGCCTCCGGGGCCTGGATTCCCCCCTAGGATCCAGGCCCCTTCCTTTGTAGGGCGCGCTAAGGTCGCGCGGTGCGACTTCTCCCCGGCGCGGCGCACTTCCAGGTCACCGAGCTTCCGGCCTACGAGCCGAGCGGCGCGGGCGAGCACCTGTACGTGCTCGTCGAGAAGGAGGGCGTGAACTCGGACGACGTGGGCGAGGCGCTGGTGCGCGCGACGGGCAGGGAGCGCCGGGACGTCGGCTACGCGGGGCGCAAGGATCGGGCCGCGATCGCGCGCCAGTGGTTCAGCGTGCGGCTCGCGGACGAGACCTCGCTCGCGCGGCTGGCGGCCCCGGCGGGCGGGCGGATCGACGTGCTCCAGGTCGCGCGCCACCGCAACAAGCTGCGCCTCGGTCACTTGCACGGAAACCGCTTCCGGCTCGGGCTCGCGGGGGGAA
>JBIOJK010000147.1:0-7593 GCA_044450765.1 Myxococcota bacterium
AGGCGGAGCTGCTCGAGAAGCTCGGCCGCTTCGACGCGGCGCTCGAGGTCTGGCACGCCGTCGAGGCGCGCGATCCGAAGCTCGCGGACTCGGCGGCGCGCGCCGCCGCGCAGCGCGAGAAGCTGGAGCCCGCCGCCGCGCCCCGTGCCGCGCCCGCCGCGCCGGCGCAGCCCGCCGCGCAGAGCCGCTACGCGATCCACGAAGAGCTCGGGCGCGGCGCGAGGGGCGTCGTGTTCAAGGCGCGCGACAAACACCTGGGCCGGGTCGTCGCGCTGAAGCGACTCACCGAGAGCCTGCGCGGTCACCCGACGGCGGTCGCGTTCTTCGAGCGCGAGGCGCGCGCCGCCGCGGCGCTGAATCACCCGAACATCGTGACCGTGTACGACGCGGGCAACGAGTCGGGTCAGTACTTCATCACGATGGAGTTCCTGCAGGGCACCACGCTCGACACGATCTTGCGCGCGCGCGGCGCGATGGCCGCGCCAGTCGCCGCCGCGATCGGAATGCAGGTGTGCGCCGGCCTGCACTACGCGCACACCAGCCGCATCATCCACCGCGACATCAAGACGGCGAATCTCTTCTACACGCGCGAGCGCACCGTGAAGATCATGGACTTCGGTCTCGCGAAGATGGTCGAGGAGGTGCGCAAGGGCGCGACGGTGATCGGCGGCACGCCCTTCTACATGGCGCCCGAACAAGCGGCCGGCGAGCGCGTCGATCACCGGGCGGATCTCTACGCGCTGGGAGTCACCCTGTTCGAGCTGCTGACCAAGAGCGTGCCGTTCCGCGCCGGAGACGTGACCTTCCACCACCGCAACACGCCCGCGCCGGACCCGCGCGAGCGGATCGCCTCGATCCCCGCGCCGATGGCCGAGCTCGTGATGAAGCTGATGCAGAAGCAGCCCGAGGCGCGCTACCAGAGCGCGGCGGAAGTCGCTGCCGCACTGCAACCGATCGCCGGCATGGGCTGAGCGGCTCCTCCGGCAGGCGCCCCTCGCGATCCGATACTATTCGCCCCGTCTCAACCTCGGGAGGGAGCGATGTCGGGTCTCGATCTAGTTCTGCGCAATGCGCGCATCGTCGACGGAACCGGCGCGCCCGCGTTCACGGGCGACGTCGGAATTCGCGGCGACCGCATCGCGGCCGTCGGCCGGGTCGCCGAGCGCGGCGCGCGCGAGCTCGACGCGCGCGGGCACGTGGTCGCGCCCGGCTTCATCGACATCCACACTCACTACGATCCGCAGATCTGCTGGGATCGCCTCGCGACGCCGTCGCTCGAGCACGGAGTCACGACCGTGGTCATGGGAAATTGCTCGCTATCGCTCGCGCCGGTCCGCCCGGGCGGCTCCGCGAAGCTGGTGGCGATGTTCTCGCGCATCGAGGACATCAAGGAGCCGACCTTCGACGCCGGCGTGCCGTTCACCTGGGAGAGCTTCGGCGAGTACCTTACGCACATCCGCGGCGGCCTCGGCCCGAACGTGGCCGCGCTCGTGGGTCACTCGGCGCTGCGCTACTACGTGATGGGTGCGGCGTCGCAGCAGCGCGCCGCAACCGATGCTGAGATCGCCGAGATGTGCCGCCTGCTCGAAGCCGCGATGGCCGCGGGCGCGATCGGTCTCTCGATCTCGTACGTCGACATCGACGAGAACATGGTGCCGGTGCCGAGCCGCTGGGCCGACGAGCGCGAGAAGGTGGCGCTGTGCCGGGCGATGGCGAAGAGCGGCCGCGGCGTGCTGCAGACCGTGCCCTACTTCATCGAGCTCGAGAAGCAGCTCGAGAACATCGCGGAGCTCGGCCGACTGTCTCGCGCGTCCGGCGTGCTGTGCTCGCTCGCGCCGATCGTCTCGAGCCCGGTGAGTGGCGACGCGTGGCGGCGGTCGCTCGCGGCGCTCGAGGCCGAGCGCGAGCTGGGCGGCCGCGTCTACGCGCAGTCGATGCCGCGCACCTTCGACCTGAACATGCGCCTGTCCGAGACGAGCTTCCTCTTGTACGGGCTGCCGACCTGGAACCGCTTCATGAGTCTGCCGATCGACGAGCGCATCCGCGCGTTCGCCGATCCGGCGCACCGCAAGACGCTCGCCGAGGAAGGCATGCGCATCGCGCCGCTCCTGATGGCGTCCTCGATCGGCGAGGTGTTCTCGGACGCGAACCGCGCGCTCGCGGGCCGGTCGCTCCTGCAGATCGCGGGCGAGCGCGGCGTGAGTCTGCCCGAGGTCATGATCGACGTCGCGCTCGCGGACGACCTGCGGACCGAATTCTGCATCCGCGGCGTGATCCACGCCGACGTCGACTCAGTCTCCGCGATCCTGTCGCACCCGCTCGTGCACGTCGGCGCGTCGGACGCCGGCGCCCACATCGCTCAGTTCTGCGGCGCGGGCGACACCTGCTACCTGATCGAGCGCTTCGTGCGCGAGCACAAGCGCATGACGCTCGAGCAGGCCGTGCACCGACTCACCGGCGAGCTCGCGCGCGACTGGGGCATCGCGGAGCGCGGCGAGATCGCGGTCGGGAAGTTCGCGGACCTGGTCGTCTTCGACCCGGACACGATCGCGCGCGGGCCGGAGCGCTTCGTCAGCGACGTGCCGGGCGACGCGAACCGCTACGTGCGCGGCGCGTCGGGCATCGACGCCGTGATCGTGAACGGCGCGCTCACGCTCGAGCACGGCAAGTACACGACCTCGCGCGCGGGGCGGATCGTCTAGCGCGCCGGTGATTCGTCGAGCTGCCGGCTCGCCTCGAGCAGCAGCTCGGTCATGGACGCTCTGAACGAGCGCTCGGGCACGTCCCGGCCCGCGTGGAAGTGGAACGCGCCGCGGGTCGCGCCGACGATCGCCAGCGCCGCCTCCATGCCGGCCGCCTTCTCGGTCGCCGCGTGCAGCGGCTGGCCGTCGCCGAGCCAGATGCGCGCCGGACCCGAATCCGTCGCGATCTCGAGCACGCCGCTCTTGTGACCCATCTCGAGCATCTGCAGCACGACGAAGATCGGGATCTCGGCGAGCTCGCCGCGCAGTCCCTCGCGCGCCGCCGCGCGCGCGAAGATCATCGTCTCCTGGCCCGACGGATCGGCAAGGAAGCTCGCCAGCGATCCCTCGATCCAGCAGAACGTGATCGCGGTCGAGCCCACGTTGACCCGATCGCCCGGCCGCAGCGCGCGCGGCCGAGTCACCGGCTCGCCGTTCACGTAGGTGCCGTTCTTGCTCCCCAGGTCCCTCACGTAGAACTCCGGGCCTTCCGCGTACACCTCCGCGTGTCGCCGCGAGGCCGAGTCGGTGAACAGCGCGAGCTCGCAGTCCCGTCCGCGTCCGATCGCGACACGCGCGCCAGCCGCGATCTCCACCGGCGCGAGCGGCGGGCAGAACAGGATTGCGGTGCGATCACTCGGCATCGCGTTCGCAACGGCAGCGCCTGCGAAGGGCTTGAGGCGCAGGTGTTACCATCGCCGCCATGCGCTCAACCGCCCGCGCCGCATTCGCGGCTCTCTGCGCGTTCGCCCTGATCGCGGGGGTCGCCGCCGCGGGCGTTCAGCAGAAGTCACTCTTCAAGGGCGCTCCGCAGCCCGTGGGAATCGCGCTCGACGCGGCCGGCCGCTTGCACTTCTCGTGGCAGTCGCTCGACCTGCATCTGCACTACACCCTGCTCGACCGCGGCAAGAAGCACGACCAGATCGTGGACGCGACGGCGGGATCCGGCAGCGCGAGCTCGATCGCGGTCGACCGCGCCGGTCACCCGCACATCGCATACCAGGCACAGCGCCCGAACGCGTCGGGCTCGGTTTTGGCGTATGCGCACTTCGACGGCACGCAGTGGCAGATCGAGGACCTCGGCGCCGGCGGCGACGCGACGGCGATTGCGATCGACGCGTCGGACGAGCCGCACATCGCGCACGCGCTGGCGAGCGGAGCCGTGGAGATTCTGAATCACTCCGAGGGAAGTTGGGAACGCGATCTGCCGGACGGGTTGAGCTCCGCGCCCGAGGTTCCGCTGTCGCTCGCGCTCGATTCCGCCGGCAAAACGCACGTCGCCATGGAGACGACCGCCGGCCGGCCCGCGTACGCGACGAACGCCTCGGGGGACTGGGTCAGCGAGGAGCTCGCGCCGGAGCCGGCGCGCGGCGCCTCGCTCGCGCTCGATTCACTCGGCCTGCCGCGCGTCGCGCTGGCGCTCAGTGACCCGGCCACGATTCGCTACTCCCGCTTCGACGGCGCGCAGTGGGTCAGCGAGGACCTCTACGACCCGAACGACTTCGGCAGCAGCCTCGTCAACGATCCGCGCGGCGCCGCGCTCGCGCTCGATCCGAACGACGTGCCCCGGATTCTCTTCACGACGAACTTCACGCAGGGCACCGCATCCCTGGAATTCTCCGTCTTCGCCTACCGCGACGGCGCCGAGTGGCGCCTGATCACGCTCGCGGCGCAGAACGCGGGCGACCTTCCGAGGCTGCTGGTCGGGGGCGACGGCATCGCGCGCGGCACCTACCCGTTGCTGAGCAAGGGAGCGCAGATCGCCGAGTATGTCAGCGTCGCGCAGCAGGACTTGCGCGGCGAGTGGACGAGTCTCTCGCAGAGCGCCGCCGCGTCCGGCGTCACGACCATCCAGGGCGCACTCACGGTGCACAACGACGGCCCCGGGAAGTCGCCGTCGACCCCGTACATCCTCTATCTCTCCGACGACGCGGCGCTCGACGGCCAGGACGTTCCCGTCGTGCTCGGCAAGAAGCTCGGCGGCGTCGCCGCCGGCTCGACGCGGACGCTGAAGATCAAGCTCAAGACCCGCGCCGCGATCGCCGGCAAGTATCTCATCGCCGTTCTCGATCCGGACCGCATCACGGCCGACGCGGACCGGACCAACAACGTTGCGGTCAGCCCGCCTCTCCAGTGAGCTCAGCCAGCTTCGAACCTGGCGCGCCCGGGAAGAGCGCTCCGCTGCCGAGGCCCGCGGGTCACGCGGCATTCATTTCCCTGAAGCAGACTCGTCGAGAGCGCCGACTCGCTGCGTTCACTCTTTCGTGGTGAGCGGCTTGAAGTCGAAGTCTCGCACGTAGTGGCAGGTGTAGCCGCCGGGGTGCTTCACCAGATAGTCCTGGTGCTCGGCTTCCGCAGGCCAGAACGGGCGGGCCGCGACGATCTGGGTGACGATGGGCTTCCGCCACTTCCCCGACGCGTCGACCTCGGTCTTCACTTGCTCGGCGATCTTCTTCTGCGCGTCGTTCTCGTAGAAGATCGCGGAGCGATACGAGACACCCTTGTCATTGCCCTGCTGATTCAGCGTGGTCGGGTCGTGCATGCGAAAGAAGAACAGCAGGATCTGCTCATACGAAGTCTTCGTGGGATCGAAGACCACCTTCACCGCTTCGGCGTGGCCGCCGCGGCCGGCGTGCACGTCCTCGTAGGTTGGGTTCGAAGTGGTGCCGCCGGTGTAGCCCACCTCGGAGCTGACGACGCCCGGCTGCTTGCGCAGGAGATCCTGCATGCCCCAGAAGCAGCCGCCCGCGAGCAGCGCCGTCTCGGTCTTGTCCGCTGCCTTGGCAACCGTCACGCCCGCCGCAGCGAATGACGCCAGATACTGGCCATACCCTTCCGCCGCGAGATCCTCGAGCGGGACGAAGCGCAGCGCCGCCGAGTTCATGCAGTAGCGTTGGCCCGTCGGCGCGGGGCCGTCATCGAACAGGTGACCGAGGTGAGAGTTCGCCTTCGAAGAGCGGACTTCGGTGCGGACCGCATTGTGGCTCCGGTCCTCGACCGTCTTTACGGCGAGCGGGTCGATCGGGCGCGTGAAGCTCGGCCAGCCCGTGCCCGAGTCGTATTTGTCGAGCGACGAGAACAGCGCCGCGCCCGAGACGATGTCGACGTAGATGCCGGGCGCGTGGTGGTCCCAGTACGCGTTGTGGAATGGAGCCTCGGTGCCCCCGTTCTGGGTGACGTCGTACTGCGTCGAGCTGAGCTTGTTGATCGGGATACCCGTGCAGGGGCGCGCTTCCGCGGCGAAGAGCAGCACGAGTGCGGCGAGCAGTGCGACTTGCATGTTCACGTCCTATGTTGGGGCCCGCATGGCCAGAGAGACGACGATATCGAACTTCAAGCTCAAGGGGCGCGAGATCCTCTCCTCCTATGCCTCCTTCACCTTGGAGGGAGAGATCTCGGCCAAAGTGACCCGCGGCAAGGATTCGTGGACGATCACGGAGCGCAACGGCATCCCGAAGGGCACATCCGACGGCGAGAACGAGGCCGTCTACATCTCGAACGACAAGGCGATCGCATCGATCCACAAGAATATCTCTCGCCTGTTGCCCAAGAAGGTCGTGATCAAAGAACCGCGAGACATTCTCGATGCCGCTGCTTCGTTCGACTTGGCGATGGTCGAGAAGGCGGGCCCGAACAAGAAGCTGTGGGGCGGGAACGCGTGTCTCGCGGCGTCGACTGTGTTCTTTCAGACCTTGCTGAAGGCGAGCGGCTTCGAAGCGTGGGAGCTGTTCGCTACGAAGCACACGAAGACTTTCTACTTCCCGAACATCGCATTCAACATGGTGTGCGGCGGCGAGCACGTCCCCGGTACGAAGCAAGACATCCAGGAGATGTTCTTCTTCGCGATGAAGGCCAGGTCAGTCAAGGAAGTGTTCGAAATCGGCACTCAGTTCTTCCGCCAGTTCGAGAAGAACCTGGTGCGCGACGGCCTGCCGACGGGCACCGCGAAGGAGCGCGGCTTCGTGTTTCCCGTGAAGGACAACTTCGAGGGCCTGACGCGCATCAAGGAGTGCGCGGGGCAGCTCGGGCTAGCCCTCGGTGACTATGCCATTGGCACCGACAACGCCTTCAGCGAAGTCCAGAAGGGCGACGAGCTCATCAAGGCGGGGATGTACGAGATGCGCTTCTCGGGCAGCGGGAGGAAGACGCGCGAAGAGCTGATCGAGTTCGACGGCCTGATCGTGAACAGCTCCGACAACTTCGCGACCATGGAAGATCCCGGGTCAGAGCACGATGGCGCCGCGCACAAGCTGATGAACGAGAGATACGGCGATCGCGTGCAGATCGTGCTCGACGACCTGGTGGTGACTCAGCTGCGCTTCATCATCCCGTATCTGTGCGGCAAGAGAGTGGCGGACCGTGCGGGCAACAGCGTCCTGATCAAGCTCAACCAAGCTGGCACCTTCACCGAGACACGCTTGGCGTTGGAAGTGGTGCTCGGCCTCGCTGACCGCGACATGGTCGAAGAGCTCCTCGGCTCGCGCGGCGAGCTGGAGTGGATCCTGGCCGAGTGCCGGAAGCTCGGCGTCGAGACCCTGGAAGAGGCGCTCGAGAACATCCAGGCGTGTGGCTTTTCCGTGTTCATCTCGCACCGCTCGACGGAAGGCTCAAGTGAGTTTCTGCCTTACCTCCCGCTGATGTACGGCGCGCGGAGCCGCCGGCTCTGGCTGAAAGCCGGCGCGCCGAATGGCGAGCGCAACCTCCAGAACTACAACCCCCTGATCCGCGCCGAAGAGCAGATGCGGGCCAAGGGCATCAAGACCGTCGTCGCCGGCTTCGGAGGCTTGCCCGCGGGCGTGAAGGTTCCCGCAGCCCAAACGGACAGGGCGCGCGGGCGCGCCGTATAGGCCCG
>JBIOJK010000148.1:0-7585 GCA_044450765.1 Myxococcota bacterium
ACGGGAACGCCCTCTGCTCGTCGGTGCCGGAACGCCTGGAGGTAGTGGGAAGTGTCGTCGACGGTGATGCCCAGCGCGATCGAGCCGATCAAGCTGATCGGAATGGAGAGCGGCGCGACACCGGCGCCCAGCGCCCCGTAGAACAGGAACACGGGCAGCACGTTCGTGGGCATCGCCAACACGCCCAGACCGATGCTGCGGAATACCGCGATCACGATCACGAGACAGAGCACGATCGTGAGCGTGAACTGCCCGACCTGATTGCCCGCGATGCCGTCGGCGCCCCGGTTGATGCGGATCGCGTTGCCGGTCACATCGCCGTGGATCCCCTCGGGCAGCTTCTCGGCGTCGAGCTCGGCGTGGATTGCGTCCTCGAGGTTGCGCAGCGCCGCCGACCCGAGGCGATCCGAACGCACGAGGAGGTTCGCGCTCGAGTGATTCGAAGTCGCGAACGCGCGCAGCTTCTCCTTCGGAATCATGAACATCAGCTCGGCGACCTCGGCGCGCGTGTCGGGAATGCGCGCCTCGGCCGGGTCGCCGTTCTCGAGCGCCTGATGCGCGACCTTCACGAGATCGGCGGCCGAGACCACCGCGGTGACTCCCGGGAGCTTCTCGATCCGCGCCTCCAGCCGCTCGATGGCGCGCAGCGCCTCGGGCTCGCGGAACGTCCCCTCGTTCTGGCCCTCGAGCACCACGTAGATCGGCACGGCGCCGGTCAGCAAGTGATTCACGGCGTCGAAGTCCTGCCGCACCGCGGAGCTCTGGCGGAAGAACGTGATGAAGTCGGTGTCGGTCACGATGTTCGGCATCAGTGCGCACGCGACCACCGAGCAGACCGCCCAGAATGCGAGAACCCGGTTCCGGTTGCGGATCTGCCACACGGCCAAGCGCCCGAGCCACCCCTCGATGTTGTGCTCGAAGGCTTCAGCGAGGCGCGTCTGCGGCGAAAAGAGCGGCTTCCCGGCGTCGGTTCGAAGTGGAAGCAAGCAAAGGAGCGCCGGCAATCCGGTGAGTACGAGGATCGTGATTGCGGCGACGCCGAAGACACAGAAGCCGCCGAGATCGTTTGTCGCGGGGATGAAGTTGATCAAGAGCGCCGCGAATCCGACCATCGTCGTGAGCCCCGAGATCAGTATGACCTCGGACGTATAGGTCAGCGTGCGCAGCGCCGCTTCGCGCGGAGTCTTGCTCTTCTCGGCAAACTCCTGGTAGCACGAGTAACAGTGAACTCCGGTCACTCCCCCGATCGTGATCAGCGCGGGGCCCATGACGAGCGTGATCAGGTTCATGTTGGATCCGACGAGCGCCATCGCGCCATACGACCAGAACACGCACATCAAGTTGAACAAGAGCGGCACGAGCGTACCGCGCACGGATCCGGTCATCAGCCAGAGCGCGACCACGGATACGAGTACCGCGATCGGTACGAGCCGCAGGAGATCGTGCACCAGCAGGAGATGTGCCTGCGCGCGGATGTGCGGGCGGCCGGTGACGTGGAACTTCACGCCGGGTCGAGTCGCCGCCTCGAGGATTCGGGCAATGCGGGCGTCGAGGTCGAGCTTCACGAAGTCGTCGTCGCTCATCGCGCTGAACGTGACGTTGATCGCCGCAGCGCGGCCGTCTCGCGAGACGATCGTCTTCGGATAAAGGGGGTCCGAGAGCGCGCGCTTGCGCAGGTCCGCGAGCGCGGCGGAATCACTGGGTACGTTCCCGATGAAGCGGCCCATCTCGACGAGCTCGCCCTTGGGGTCCCAGTGGTACGCGTAGACGTCGACCAGGCTCTCGGTGCCGCGCACCCCGGGCAGCTTCTGGATCTGGTCGCTGACGCTGCGCAGTGTCGCGAGGTTCGGCTGCGTGAAGACGTCGGCAGTCTCCATCGCGATCACGAAGACGTCGTCGTCGCCGAAGTCGAGGATCGAGCGCTGATAGACGGGTTCGCCGGGGTCGTTCTCCGGCAGGAGCGGCTCGCTCGACGCGTCGATCCCGATCCGGAAGCCGAGCGGGTGAGGACGGATCATCGCGACGCCGAAGCCGAGCGTGACCAGCGCCAGCACCGCGAGCACCGTTCGTGGGAAGTCGACGATCCAGGTCGGCCGGAAGAGCGCTACTGCCGCTCCGAGGCAGAGGAGTACGGTGCTCGCGATGCCGAACTGAAGGGCGGTCAGCACCTAGGCAATTCCGAAGCGGTGCTCGAGCGCGTACTCGAGCAGGATTGCGAGATAGTCGCCGAGCGGGGGACACGCGATGCCCGTGCCCTCGAGCGCGGCCGCGGTCTCGCGGTCGTCGAAGAGCAGCTCGGCGAGCATGTACGGCACGTGCGTGCGCATCACTTGGGCGCCGAGCGCGAACAGGTCGGCGAGCTCGGGGGTCGCGTCGTCGGGCGAGACGATGCGGGGCACCGCGACGGTGGGCAGGCCGCGGGCCGCGAGCCAGCCGTTCACGATCGGCTCGGCGCGCCCCAGGATCTCGGCGATCGCCAGCGCGCGTCCGGGGCCGGCCGACAGCGAGTAAGTCGCGCCCACCGCGTCGGGGCGCCCGCCGAGCGCCACGAGCGCGTCGCAGACGTAGTCGACCGGCACCACGTCGATGCGGACCTCGGGACGGCAGGGCAAGAGACTCGTCTTCCCGTAGATCACCCACTTGAACGGGTCGTAGAGCACGCGGAAGTGCGGGGTCCGGCCGGTGCGCGAATCGCCGACGATGATGCTCGGCCTATACACTGTCGCGTGTAGGTCGCGCGCGGCGGCGCGCACGACCTCCTCCGCTTCCCACTTGCTCGCCTCGTAGCCGTTGTGGAAGGCGGCCGGCCGCGCGTCGCTGTCGCGCACGCCGAAGAGACCCGCGCGGTCGCCGCAGACGTAGGCGGTCGAGACGTGGTGCAGGTGCGCGCCCGCGTCGAGGGCGAACGCCAGCGCGTTGCGCGCGCCGGCGACGTTGATGCGGCGGGCGTCCTCTAGCTCGAGATCGAAGCGCGTGCTCGCCGCGGCGTGAACGACGGAGCGCACCTCGCGACACAGCGCCGCGCGGGCCGCGGCGCCGAGGCCGAGGTCGGGCGCGCGCATGTCGCCCGCCAGCACGCGTGTGCGCGCAGCCCCGTTCGGCGCGGCCGCGGCGCAGGCGAGCAGACCGCTCGCGCGCCGCTCGAGCTCGGCGGCGTCGCGCGCGCGCACCAGGCAGTGGAGTGTCGCGTCGGGCGCCGCAGCCAGCAGGCGCGGCAGCAGCTCACCGCCGACGAGGCCGGTCGCGCCCGTCAGCAGGATCCCCCCGTCCGTCCAAGAGCTCATCTACTCCCCGCACTCGCGCGGACGGGAGCCCGACCGCGCCGAGAGTAGACCACGGCGGCGGCGGCGGATCCAACTCGGAGCGCGCGAGCTAGAAGTGCTGGAGCTGGAGCTCGCCGCGCAGCACGGCGTCGGCGCTGGGCTGCGCGACGCGCGGATCGGCCTCGGCGGTGACGGCGACCTGACCGGTCACATCGATGTTGCGCGGCATCTCGGTCAAGAGCGTCGCCTCGCCGCCGCGCGACACCTCGAGCACCCCGGCGCGCAGCGGTGCGCCGTCGGCGTCGGTGAACCAGAGCACGTAGACCTTGCCGGCCTCGGGCGCGCGCATCTGGGTCGCGCGCAGGTAACAGCCTCCGCTGTGGTAGTCCCAGTACAGATGGCCGTGGCCCTGGAAGCCGAGGCCCGGCCCCGAGAGCTCGACCGCGCGCATGTACGGCGAGCCGATCACGTCGAGGGCCGCGAAGCGGACTTGTGCGTCGCGCTCCGCGCGCAGCACGCGCACCCGCGCAGCGAGCGCGGTCGCACCCGCCGCGAGCACGGCGGCGAGCCCGGCCGCGAGCGCCGTGTGCAGCCAGCTCGCGCGCGCGCTCGGCGCGCTCTCAGCGAGCGGAGGGGGCTCGCGGAGGCGCGCTTCGAGCGCGACGCGCTCGGCGAGCGCCCGGCGCACATTGTCGGGCGCAGTCACCGGCTCGATCTGCAGCGCCAGCTTCGCGACCGCGGCCTGCGCCTCCGCGAGCGCGCCGAGACAGCGCGGACAGCCGTCCGCGAGGTGCGCGCGCAGCTCGTCGCGCTCGGCCCCGTCGAGCTCGTCGGCGGCGAGCAGGAAGAGTGAGTCGCGTCGCTCCGCGCAGGTCACTTTTCGCTCCTGTCGCCGGGGGCGACCAGCACGTTGCGCAGCCGCAAGAGCGCGCGCCGGATGCGCGTCTTCACCGTGCCCAGCGGCTCGCCGAGCTGCTCGGCGATCTCGGCGTGAGACAGACCGTCGAAGAACGAGAGAGTCACCGCGCGCCGCTCCGATTCGGAGAGCTCGCAGAGCGCGGCGCGCACCTGGCGGTGCTCTTCGCCGGCGACCGCCGCCGCCAGCGCGTTCAAGACGCGGCCGTCGCCGCCGAGCTCTGCCGCGATCACGGACGGACCGCCGGCGTCGACCAGGAGCGCCTCTCGGCGCCGCCGCAGCCGGACTCGGTCGAGCGAGCGGCTGCGCGCGAGCTGCACGAGATACACGCGCGCACTTCCGCGTTCGGCCGCGTAGCGGCTGCTCGAACGCCAGAGCTCCCAGAACACCTCTTGCAAGACTTCCTCGGCCTCAGCGTGATTGCGCAGGATCCGCAGGCACAGCGCGAAGACGAGTGACCCGTGACGGAGGTAGAGCGCATCGAGCGCCGAGGCTTCCCGGCGCGCTACGAGCTCCATCAGGGTCAGGTCGTCGCGGGAGTCCGCCACCCGATTTCGCTCCGCCCGCGCACAAAGTACCGATGCGTTGGCAGCCGTCACACCAGCCCACGGCTCCGACCCCGACCTCCGAAGCTCTTACGTCGCGGGGCGCAGGCGCGGATTCCGGGGCGGCAAGCTTACACCGATCGGTCAGACTCCGCGCAATCGCGGCGGCGCGGACGTCGCCGCGCGGCGCGTGTGACTCACAGGATGGCGTCCCAGGCGGCGCGCTCCGCGTCGAGCGGCCCGTGCGCGAGCTCGCAGCTCCGGTCGAACACGAGCGTCGGGCGCCGTGCGAGATCGTAGGCGGGCCAGGCGGGCAGTCCCGGATGCGCCGGCTGACCGGAGCGCGCGAAGGCGATCCAGGAATCCATCATGCGCGCGGCCAGCAGGTCGGCCTCGGGGCCCTTGCCCGCGAAGCGATCCATCGTCGGGGCAGAGAGCGTGCCGAAGACGAACGGCAGCTCGAGCGCGTGACAGGAGCCGAGCGTGCCGCGGCGCGCCGGTGACTCCCAGGTGAACAGGTACATGTAGGTGCGCGGCTCGTGCGCGCGCTGCGCCTCGGCGAGGCGGATCGCCGGCAGCCGGAACGTGCGGTCGGAGTCGATCGCATCGAGCAGCTCGCCCGGCTCCACGGACGCGCGGCCGGCGCGCGCCTTGCGGTACGTCTCGATCACGCGCTCGCCGTGTGACTCGTGCGCCCGCAGCGTCTCGAGGCCGGCGCGCACGCGCGCGGCGAGTGACTCCTCGGAAAGACTCGCGCTGCCTGCGACGCCCAGCCGGAACAGCTTCGACTCGTCGCGATTCGTTCCCACCAGGAGCGCGACGCCCTTCGCCGCGCCCGCGCGCACCGCTTCGAGTGGCGCGACCGGCAGGCTCGCGGAGTCGACCGAGGGGCAGAAGGCGAGCAGGCCCAGGGTGCGCCGCGACGCCATCACGCGCGCCTGCGCCTCGATCAGCTTCGCGGCCGGCAGCGCGCGCAGCACCGCGAGGTCCGGCGAGGCGAGGCCGAGCTCCGCGAGCAGCGCGGCAGTCACTCGCTCGGAGCTCTCGCGCGAGTGCACGTTGTGCGCCGCGCCGCTCTGCGCGATCGCCGCGCGGAACAGCCCGCGGGCCGCAGGCATGCCGAGCAGCGTCGAGACCGCCATGCCGCCCGCGCTCTCGCCGAAGATCGTGATCTGCTCGGGGTCGCCGCCGAACGCGGCGACGTTCTCGCGCGCCCAGCGCAGCGCCGCGATCTGATCGAGCTGCCCGACGTTCGCGTCGCAGCCGGGCAGGCTGAGATATCCGAGCGCGCCCAGCCGGTAGTTGATCGTGACGACGACGACGTCTCCGCGCTCCGCGAGCGCGCCGCCGTCGTACAGCGCTTGCGAGCCGGAGCCGGTCGTGAATCCGCCGCCGTGAATCCAGAAGAGCACGGGCCGCCGCGCGCCATCTGCGCGCGGCGTGTAGACGTTGAGATACAGACAGTCCTCGTCCTGCGCGCCGACCGCCATCCCCGGCAGCGCGCTCGGCGGCTGCGGCGCCGAGGCGGCGAACGCGAGCGCGGGGCGCACGCGCGACCAGCCCGGAACCGGCTGCGGCGCGCGCCAGCGGCGCTCGGCCACCGGCGGCGCGGCGAACGGAATCCCGAGGAACCGCTCGTGTCCGCCGCGCGACTCACCCTGGATCTTGCCCCGCGCCGTCTCGACGATCATGACGGTCTCCCTTTTTCCCCGCCGCAAGAGTCTATCAGCGGCGCCGCCAGGAAATCAGCGCCGCGAGCTCATTGGCGAACGGATTCGCCGGCTCGCCGCGCAGAAGCGCTGCCGCTGCGAACCCGAGCGCGCGCCCGAGCTCGCCGGGCCCGAAAGCAGCCTTCCGCGAGACTGCCTCGAGGTAGCGCTCGCCGAGCTCCAAGCGGGCGGACTGGCGCGCGCCGTCTCGCTTCCGCGCCGATTGGTACGCCATCAGGGTGAACGAGCGCGCGACGTCGAGCGCGAGCGCGCCCGAGCAGGCGTTCGCCCAGTCGACCGCCACCAGCTCCGCCCCGCGAACGATCACGTTGATCGGGTGCAGATCCATATGACACAGCCCGGTGTCGGACGGGACGAGCGCCAGCTCCGCGCGGGCGCGGCCGCGCTCGTCCTCGGGCAGGGATTCGAGAAATCGCGCGACCGCGTCCGTGAGTCGCGGAAGCGGCGAGTCGGGGGGAACGCGGATCGCGTGGAGCTCGAGCTGCAGCGCGGCCAGGCGCTCCGCGATGCCCGCGATCGCCTCCGAGCCCCCGAACAAGCCGTCGCTCAGCAGCGTCCCGTCGATCCGCTCGAAGACGATCCCCGGCCGGCCCGCGTGCTCGATCCGCTCGAACACCGCGGGACACCGCGCGCCGAGCGCGTGCACCGCGCGCGAGCGCCCGAGCTCGACCGCGTACGCGTACTGAGGATGGAAGAGCTTGGCGACTCTGCCCGGCGCCCAGGCGATCACGTCGGCGGATGCGCCCCGGAAGTCACTTCGCTCAATCGATCAGCTTCCCCTCGGAGTCGCGCAGCTCGGGGCCGTTCACGCGCGCGCGGCCGTCGCCGAACTTCGCGTCGCGCTCGCTGAGCGCCGTCTTGAGTCCCTTCTCGCCCGCCTTGCGCACGAACGCGCGCGCGCTCTCGGCCAGGTGGCCGCGCGCGTCGTTCTCGCAGGCGAGTCTCTGCAAGGTGCGCGCGCCCATCAGCTCCAGGCCGAGGTTGATGATGCGCTTGTTCGCGGCGAGCAGGTCCGGATCGATCTGCGCCAGCCGGTCGACCAGGCCCTCGACCTCGGCCTCGAGCAGCTTCGCGGGCACCGACTTCAGCACGAGTCCGATCTGCGCGGCCTCGCGACCCGTGACCGTGTCA
>JBIOJK010000149.1:0-7575 GCA_044450765.1 Myxococcota bacterium
CCGCAGCGGACGCGCAGCCCGAGGCCCGCGTGCTGCGGGTCGTCGGGAAGGTCGAGATCTCGTTCGGGCCGACCGGGTCGTGGCGAGCCGCGCAGGTCGACGATGCGCTGCCTCCCGGCGCCGCCCTGCGCACCGGCGCCGGCGCCCGCGCGGAGGTCATTCTCGCCGCGGGGATCGGGCGGCTCTACGAGCACTCGCTCGTGCGCATTCCCGAGGGAGCCGATGCGGCGCGCAGCGTCGACGTCGCCTATGGCGCAGCCTCCTTCGACATTCGACACCGGGACGACGCGCCCTTCGAGGCGCGTACACCGAACGCTGTCGCCCTCGTGAAGGGCACGCGCTTCACGGTCACCGCGGACTCGGCGGCGTCGACGGTCGCCGTCCAGCGCGGGCTGGTCGGCGTGCGCGAGCCGGGCAGCGTCGCGCGCGAAATCCTCGTGCATCCCGGCTTCGGCGTGACGGGCAGCGCCCGGCGGCCCTTCGCGCTCGGCCTGCTGAGCCAAAAGGGCGACGCTTGGCAGGGCTGGACGCTCGGCGCCGCTCCGCCGCGGCCGCTGCCGCCGGCCGCCGAGTCCGAGCCGCCGCCCGCGAGCGCCGACACCGGCGAGCCCGCGCCGCGCGGCGAAGAGAACGTCTCGATCCGGATCCTGGCCGAGCGCGGCGCCAAGCGAGTCGAGATCGTCGGCATGGGCGGCGTCGACGCGACCTTGACCAAGCGCGACCTCGACCAGGTGCTGCGCGGGAACAGCGCCGTGCTCGGCTCCGCGCTGCTCGCCGCGCTGCACGCGCGCGGAGTCACTCCGGCGGCGTTCGCGCAGCAGCTGCTCGACGGCCTCTAGGCCCGCGCGGCGCGCGCTCGAGGCCCGGGTGTAAGATCGGCGCGATGCAGCGCCTCTCGAAACTCTCGCGCTCGATCGCCGGCCGCGGCGCGCTGGTGACCGGCGCGGCGAGCGGCATGGGCCGAGCCACGGCGCACCTGTTCGCCGACGAAGGCGCGCAGGTCGCGGTGACCGACCTCGAGAAGGACGCCGTCGCGCGCGTCGTCGACGAGATCCGCGGCGCGGGCGGCTCCGCGCGCGGCTGGGTGCTCGACGTGGGGAGTGACTCGGACGTCGCTCGCGTCGTGCCCGAGATCGCCGAGGCGTTCGGGCGGCTCGACATCGTCGTGAACAACGCGGGCATCGCGCGTTTCAGCGCGATCGACGGGCCCGACTACGTCTTGCACTGGAACGCGTCGCTGAACGTGCTGCTCACCGCGCACACGCGCGTGATTCGCGCGGCGCTGCCCCATCTGCGCAAGTCGGACGCCGCGCGGATCGTGAACATCGCCTCGACCGAGGCGCTCGGCGCGACGAAGTACGGCAGCCCCTACACCGCGGCGAAGCATGGCGTGGTCGGACTCACGCGCTCGCTCGCGGTCGAGCTCGGCCCGGAGCGGATCACGGTGAACTGCATCTGCCCCGGCCCGATCCGCACCGGCATGACCGCGGCGATCCCCGAGGAGCAGAAGGCCGCCTTCGCCAAGCGCCGCACGGCGCTCCTGCGCTACGCCGAGCCCGAAGAGGTCGCGCACGCTACGCTGAGTTTCTGCCTGCCGGCCGCGCAGTACGTCACCGGCGCGGTGCTGCCCGTCGACGGCGGACTCACGATCCGAAACGCCTGAACCGAAGGAGTCGCTCATGGGTCTCGTGACCTGGCTCGTGCTCGGCCTAGTGGTCGGAGTGATCGCGAAGTGGATCATGCCCGGACCGGACGGCGGCGGGTTCGTGCTGACCATCTTGCTCGGCATCGCGGGGGCGTTCGTCGGCGGATTCCTCGGCTCGCTGTTCGGGCTGGGCAGCGTGAGCGAGTTCAACCTGCGGGGCATCGCGCTCGCGACCGCCGGTGCGCTGGTCCTGCTCTGGGGGCATCGCCGCCTGCGCGGCGGCTCGAGCTAGCGCGCCGAGCCGCGCAGCGTGCGTGCCCTGCCTCTGAAGAGCCGCGTCGCTCTCGTCACCGGTGTCTCGCGCCGCGCCGGCATCGGCTTCGCGATCGCCAAGCGGCTCGCGTCGCTGGGCGTGGACTTGTGCCTGCAGTCGTTCGCGCCGTACGACGCCGAGCAGTCCTGGGGTGCGGACAAGGACGGCGCCGAGACACTCGCCGTCGAGCTGCGGGCGCTCGGCGTGCGCGCCGAGTCAGTCGCCGCGGACCTCGCCGAGGCCGACGCACCCGCGCGCGTCGTCGCGCACGCGGTCGAGCGCCTGGGGCGGCTCGACGTGCTGGTCGCGAATCACACCCACAGCGCGCAGGGGGACCTCGAGGCGCTGCGCGCCGGCGAGATCGACCGCCATCTGCACGTGAACGTGCGCGCGACCCTGCTCCTGATCCAGGCGTTCGCGGCGCGCCACGACGGGCGCTCGGGCGGCCGGGTCGTGCTGCTGACTTCAGGCCAGGACCGCGGTCCCATGCCCGCCGAGCTGGCGTACGCGGCTTCGAAGGGCGCGCTCGCGTCGCTCGTGCCGAGTCTCTCCGCGCACCTCGCGCAGCGCGGAATCACCGTGAACGCCGTCGATCCCGGCGCGACCGACACCGGCTGGGCCAGCCCCGACTTGCACCGCGAAGTCCTCGCGCGGCAGCCGCAGGGCCGCTGGGGCCTGCCGGACGACGCTGCGCGGCTGATCGCCTGGCTGGCGACCGACGACGCGCGCTGGGTCACCGGCCAGGTGATTCACTCGACGGGCGGCGGCCCCTGAGTCAGTCGCGCAGGAACTCGAGCGCGGCGCGCGCGAAGGGCTCGCCGCCGCCGCCGAAGATCGGGCCGTGGCCGCCGTTCGGCACGACCCACAGCGCCGAGCGCGGGATCGAGCGGTGGAGCTCGAGGCCGAGCTCGACCGGATAGAGCGGGTCGCGGTCGCCGTAGACGACGAGCGTCCGCGCGCTGACTCGCGCGAGCTGCGGCGGCGTGAAGGACATGTCGTCGACGCTGTGTTGCAGGTCGCGCTGCGCCGCGAAGAGGCCTCGGATCTGCGCGTCGCCATGCACGTGGCGCTCGCGCATTGCGCGCCACTCCTCGGCCGGGCGATCATCCGGCGAGATCGCGCGCATGAGCGCGCGCGCCTGCTCGGGGAAATAGGGCGTCGCGCTGATGACCACCATGGCCGAGATCAGCGCCGGCTCCTGCGTGGCGACGTGCAGCAGCGTGTTCCCGCCCATGGAGAGACCGATCGCCCGGCAGCGCTGGATGCCCAGCTGGCCGAGCAGCGCCCGCGCGTCGAGCGCGCACTGCCGGTGAGTCAGAGCGCCGCCCGGATTCGTCGAGTGACCGTGACCGCGCGCGTCGACCGCGATCAGCTGGTACTCGCGCGCGAGCAGCTCGCGCCCCGCGTACTTCCAGTCCTGCGCGCAGCCGCCCATGCCGTGCAGCAGGAGCAGTGGCTCGCCTCGCCCCGACGTCTCGAAATACAGCTCGCAGCCGTTGACGCTCGCGGTCTTCGCCGCCGCTTCCTTCTCCATCGCGTCGCTCGCGGCCTAGACCTTCGGGATCTCCATCCCCCGCTTCACCGCCGGCCGCTCGCCGATGCGCTCGAGCCAGGCGACCACGCGCGGCAGCTTCATCAGCTCCGGGAACTTCAGGTTCAGCGGGAAGCGCAGCCAGGGGTAGTGCATGATGTCGCCGATCGAGTAGTCGCCGGCGAGATACTGGCGGCCGTCGGCGAGGATCCGGTCGATCACGCCGAACAGACGAGTGACTTCACCCTGGAAGATGGTGATCATCTCCTGGTTCTTCTCGCCCTCCTTGCGCAGCGCCGCGCCGAGCCGGCCCAGGTTCGGGCCGATGCCGCCGGCCTGGAAGAACGCGTACTGGATCGCCGCCATCCGCTTGCGCGCGTCCTTCGGCAGGATCACCCCTTTCGGGTCGTGTTTCTCGCCCAGGTGCAACAGGATCGCGCCCGACTCCCAGATGACCTGGCCGTCGTCTTCGATGACCGGGATCTTGTGATTCGGATTCAGCTTCAGGAACTCCGGAGTCATCTGCTCGTTCTTGCCCAGGTTCACAGGACAGACTTCGTACTTCAGGCCGAGCTCTTCGAGCGCGATCGAGATCTTGGTGCCGTTGGGGGTGGTCCAGGTGTGGAGTCGGATCATGGCGCGTGGGCTCCTTGGTGGGGGGTGAGCTCGGGGTGCAGCACTCCGAGCAGGATCTCGAGTGACTCGACGATCCGCGGTCCGGGCCGGTTGAAATACTGGTTGCCGTCGAGCACGACCGCGGGGCGGCCGCGCAGGCGCGGCGTGCGCGCGAGCTCGGCGCGCGCCTGCTCGAGGCTGAAGCCGCACGGGACGACGGCGACGAGGTCGGGCTCGGCGGCCTCGAGTTCGTCCCAGTCGAGCCGCGGCGAATGTTCGCCGGCCTTCCCGAAGAGCGGAATTCCGCCGGCGCGCTCGATCAGCTCCGGCATCCAGTTCCCGCCGGCGATCAGCGGGTCGAGCCACTCGAGCGCGGCGACGCGCGGCCGGGTCGCCGCGGAGCGGCCGAGCAGGGTCAGTGACTCGATCCTGGCGCGCAGCGCGGAGCCGAGCGCGGCGCCGCGTTCGCCGAGCCCGAGCGCGTCGCCGACGCGAGTCACGTCGCGCAGGACGTCGTCGAGCGAGAGCGGCGCGAGTGAGACGATCCGCGGAGCGGCGCCGGTCCACGCGCGCAGCGCGTGCTCGAGATCGGCCGGCGTCGCGGCGCAGACCTCGCACAGGGTCTGGGTCAGGATCACGTCGGGCCGCAGCGCGCGGAGCTGCTCGGCGTCGAGCTCGTAGATCGACAGTCCGCGCGACACCAGCTCCTCGATGCGGTCGTGGATTTCGCGCCCCGGAGCTCGGGGATCGAGCCGCGGCGCAGAGAGCACCGGCAGCGACGCGACCCCCGCGGGGAAGTCGCACTCGTGCGAGCGCCCGACCAGCGCGTCGATCGCACCGAGCGCGCACACGGTCTCCGTCGCCGACGGGAGCAGCGAGACGATGCGCATCGGGTTCGTTCTATACTGGCCGGGTGAAGCTCGCAACGTTCACACACCGTGGGGCGACGCGAATTGGAGTGGTCGTCGGCGACGAGGTCGTCGATCTCGCTGCCGCCGTTCCGGAGATGCCTCGAGCGATGGAAGCGTTTCTCGCCGCGGGCGAGACGGCGCTCGAGCGCGCGCGCGGCGCGGCGCGCAACGGCCCGAGATTGCCGCTCGCGCAGGTGAAGCTCGAGGCGCCCGTGCAGCGTCCGCGCAAGTTCCTCGCGATCGGTCTGAACTACGCCGACCACATCGCGGAGACGGGTCGGCCGGCTCCCGAGTTTCCGATGTTCTTCAACAAGCAGGTCACGTGCGTGAACGCGCCGTTCGACCCGATCTGGATGCCGCGTGTCTCGGACAAGCTCGACTACGAGGGCGAGCTCGCGCTGGTGATCGGCCGGCGCTGCCGCCACGTGCCGAAGGAACGCGCCCGCGAGGTGATCGCGGGCTATCTGATCTGCAACGACGTCTCGGTGCGCGACTGGCAGCAGCGCTCGCCGACGATGACTCTGGGCAAGTCGTTCGACACACACGGCCCGCTCGGTCCATGGCTGGTGACCCCGGACGAGCTCGGCGATCCCCACGTGCTCGACCTCGAGACCACGGTCGACGGCGAGCGGCGGCAGAAATCGAACACGAAAAACCTCGTCTTCGACTGCTTCGCGCAGGTCGAGACACTTTCGACCGCGTTCACGCTCGAGCCGGGCGACGTGATCAGCACCGGCACCTGCGGCGGTGTCGGCGTCGCGATGAATCCGCGCGGCTACATGAAGGTGGGCCAGCGGGTGCGGATCGAGATCTCGGGCCTCGGCGCGATCGAGGCCGAAGTGATTCCCGAGCCGGCGGATACGGCCTGGCGATGAACGGCGCGGAAGCGCTGGTTCGCACGGCGATCGCCAGCGGCATCGAGGTCTGCTTCGCGAATCCCGGCACGACGGAGATGCAGATCGTCGCGGCGCTCGACGCCGCGCCCGGACTGCGGCCGGTGCTGGCGCTCTTCGAGGGGGTGGTCACCGGCGCCGCCGACGGGTATGCGCGCATGGCGGCCAAGCCGGCGCTCACCTTGCTTCACCTGGGCCCGGGCTTCGCGAACGGCATCGCGAACCTGCACAACGCGCGGCGCGCGGGCTCGCCGATCGTGAACGTGATCGGCGATCAGGCGACCTGGCACCTGGCCGCCGACGCGCCACTCACTTCGGACATCGAGTCACTCGCCCGGCCGGTGTCTCGCTGGCTGCGCAAGACCGCGACCGCCGCGGCGCTCGCGGGCGACACCGCGGACGCGGTCGCGGCGGCGCGCGCGGGGGCGGGCGGGATCGCGACCTTGATCGTGCCCGCCGATTGCGCCTGGGGCGAGGCGCCGGGCCCGGTCGCCCCTCGGCGGGTCGAGCCGCGCCCGTCCGTTGCGTTCGCGGCCGTGAACGCGGCCGCGCGCCGGCTGCGCTCGGGCAAGCCCGCGCTGATCCTGCTGGGCGGCGACTCGCTCTCCCGGCGCGGGCAGCTGGCGGCGGCGCGGGTCGCGGCGAAGAGCGGCGCGCGGGTGTGCTTCGGCACGTTCCCCGCGCGCGTCGAGCGAGGCGCCGGCCTGCCGCCGTTCGCGAAGTTCCCGTATTTCCCGGAGCAGGGACTCGAGCTCTTGGCGAACGTCGGAGAGCTCGTGCTCGCCGGCGCGGTCGAGCCGGTCGCGTTCTTCGCGTATCCCAAGACGCCGAGCCGGCTCGCGCCCGAGAGCTGTCACATTTCGGTGTTGGCGACGCCGGACCAGGACGCGACCGGCGCGCTCGAGGCGCTGGCCGAGGCGCTCGGCGCCAAGCCCGACGACGGCGAGCGCACGCCGCGCGCGGCAATCGCGCCGGCGGCCGGGCCGCTGAACTCCGAGACGCTGGGCCGCACGCTGGCGGCACTCGCGCCCGAGGGCGCGATCGTCGTCGACGAAGCCGCCACCTCCGGCGCGCAGTGGTTCGGTCTCGCGGCGGGCGGCGCGCCGCACACGGTCCTGTCACTGACCGGCGGCGCGATCGGCCAGGGCCTGCCGAACGCGGTCGGCGCGGCGATCGCGTGCCCCGATCGCCGCGTGATCGCGTTCCAGGCGGACGGCAGCGGCATGTACACCCTGCAGTCACTCTGGACGATGGCGCGCGAGGGCCTCGACGTCACCGTGATCGTCTGCGCGAATCGCGCGTACCGAATCCTCAAGGTCGAGCTCGCGCGCGCGGACATCCAGCAGCCCGGCCCCGCGGCGCGCTCGCTCACGGATCTCACTCCGCCCGAGATCGACTTCGTGTCACTCGCGCGCGGGCTCGGCGTGCCGGGCGAGCGCGTCGAGACCGCGGAGCAGCTCGCGATCGCACTCACTCGCTCGTTCGCGGGCCGCGGGCCGCGCCTCGTCGAAGCGCTGCTCTAGAGCCGCGCGGCGACGCGAGCTCTGCGACGAGAACCGCGCGCTGCAGGCGCGCTTCGAGCACCTCGAGTCCGCGCTCGGGCTCCGCGCGCGGAACTGAGGACGAGGCTCCGCTAAGATCCGCGCGCCCGCATGGATGCGATCCGC
>JBIOJK010000150.1:0-7514 GCA_044450765.1 Myxococcota bacterium
CGGGCAGCGCGTGCAGCTTTCCCGCGCAGTAGGCGAGTCCGCCCGAAGTCGCTGGTGACTTGCCCGGGAGATCGATCCCGAGCTCGCGCAGCGCCCGCATCGCCGCGCCGGAGAGATACAGCGCGTGCGGGCCCATGTTGAATGCGAAGCCCTGGTCGAGCCGGGTGCGGGCCCGTCCCCCGGGCTCCGAGAGCCGCTCGCAGAGCGTCACCGTGGCGCCCGCGCGCGCGGCGAATGCCGCCGCCGCGAGCCCCGCGATCCCGGCTCCGACCACCACGACCCGTGCGCCACTCGCCATCGCCTGACCTCGCGCGGAATCCGTCCGCGTCCGAGAGATCCACGCTCGGATCCCGGAATCCGTTACAGCCTCAACCTCAACCTCAACCGCCAGCGCGCGGCTGCCGATCGGATGGAGCTAGCCTCGGGGGCCCCGCTTGTCCGCAACTCCCTCCGTAAAGGCCACGGGTTTCCAGTCCGTGGCGGACGACCTGGAGCGACTCGTCGCAGAGGGCCGGCTGACCCGCGCCGCGCTGCACGCGCGGCTCGAGCGCGAGGACTTGCCGTTCCTCGGCAAGCAGCTCGCGGCCTCGAGCTGGGTGCCGATGACGACGTTGGCGCGCGCGCTGCAGATCCTGGTGGACCTCGAAGCCGGTGACTCGCCCGCCGGCTATCTTCGCGAGCGCGGTCGCCGGGCCGCGGCGCGACTGCACAAGCTGGGGCTCTACAGCCAATTCGACGCGTCGGTCGAGACCTGGGGACAGCGCGTGGGAGCGATCACGGTCACGATGGGCGCCGTGCTCTACAACTTCTCGCGCTGGAGCTTCGAGAGCGAAGGCGAGCGCGGCGATTTCCGCACCACCATGCGCGAGGCGACTGACTACCCCGACAGTCTTCGCATCGTCGGCGAAGGCTTCATCGAGTACATCGCGCAGTACATGCTGCCGGACGCGAAGGTATCGGTGACCAGCCGGCGCGTGTCCGCCGACTGCGTCGAGTTCATCGGGCGCGTCGCCGAGCCGTGACCAGCGAGCGCCGACCCTCGATCAAGGCGACCGGCTTCCAGTCCGCGGCCGACGACCTGGCGCGCCTGATCGAGACGGGGCGACTGAGTCGTGACGAGCTCGAGGCGCGGCTTCCGGTCGCCGACTTCGCCTATCTCGCCAAGTCTCTCGCAGCGTCGAGCTGGGTCCCGATCGAGACCTACGAGCGGGTGGCCGCGATCCTGGTCGAGCTCGAGGGAAACGGCGACTTCCCGAGCTACTTCCGCGGGCGCGGCCGGCGCGCCGCGGCGCGGCTGCACAAGGCCGGACTGTACCGGCAGTTCGACGCCTCGGTCGAGGCCTGGGGCAAGCGCGCCGGCAAGGTCGCCACGACCATGTCCGCGGTGCTCTACAACTTCACGCGCTGGACGTTCGCCGTGAAGGAGGACGAGCGCGCCTTCCAGATCATCGTCGAGGATGCCCTCGAGTTCCCCGACTCACTTCGCTTCGTCGGGGAAGGCTTCATCGAGTACGTGTCGCGACACTTCTCGAAAGAGCGGACCGTGAGCTTGACGAGCGAGCGCGAGGCCCGCGGTCGGATCGTCTACACGATTCGCGTCGAGTGAGTCGCGCCGGCGACCGCGTCACGCGATCGCGAACAGCTCGCGCAGGTAGCCATTTGCAAACAGCCCGCGCGGGTCGAGCTCGCGGCGCAGCGACTGGAAGCGCGCCCACTGCGGATAGAGGCCGGCCAGATCGGGCGCGCGACGGGTGTGCAGCTTGCCCCAGTGCGGCCGGCCGCCGTGCTCGGTGAAGATCCCCTCGCAGTCGGCGAAGAATTCAGCGCAATCCAGGCGCGCGTCTTGGTGCAGCGAGATCGCGACGCTGTCCCGCTCGTGAGCGGTCGACAGCCAAGCCGAGTCCGCTGCCAGGGTCCGGTACTCGACCGGCCAGACGACGTCGGGCCAGCGGCTGCGCATGCGCTCGCGCACCGCGCGGAAACACTCCGCTCCAGCCGCCGCCGGAACCGAGTACTCCATCTCGTTGAAGCGCAGCTCGCGCACCGAAGGCAGCACGCGCGAGCTCCAGTCGATGCGCTCCCCCTTGCGCCCGGCGACTGACTCCGCAGCCGCGTCGGTCAGCGCGAGCGCCTTGCGCTCCGCGTAGTCCTTGTGCGGATACCACCAGAACTCGTAGTGGCGGCGCGCGGCGACGTCGGACGCGAGCTCGGCGAGACACTCCTCGGTGCCGGTCCTCCAGATCCGCTCGTGCAAGCGGTAGGCGGGCACGAGCTGCAGGCGCAGCGTCGAGAACACGCCCAGGAGCCCGAGCGACACGCGCGCGGCGTCGAGCCGCTCCGGCTCGCGCTCGGCCGACAGCTCGAGCAGCTCGCCGCTCGCGAGCACGAGGCGCGCGCCGACGACCTGCGACGACAGGTTGGCGAGCGTCGGCCCCGTGCCGTGCGTGCCCGTCGAGACCGCGCCCGCGAGCGCCTGCACGTCGACGTCGCCCATGTTGCGCAGCGCGAGCCCGGCGGCCAGCAGCGGTTCGCCGAGCCCGGAGAGCTTCGTGCCGGCGCGCACCGTCGCCTGCCGGCGCTCGCGGTCGATCGAGACGACCCCCTGCCAATCGTCGAGTGACACGAGCGTTCCGTCGCACGCGCACAGCGGCGTGAACGAGTGACCCGTACCCGCGACGCGCAGACCGCCCGCGGCGGCGTTGGCCGAGCGAACCACGTCGACGAGCTGCGCCTCATCGCGCGGTCGCGCCAGCCGCGCAGGCTTGCAGGTCACGCGCCCGGAGAAGTTCGTCCAGCCCTCGCTCTGCATCGCGCTGCGAGGGATGCCCGCTCGCGGCGCGCCCTGTCAAGCAAAATTGCGGGGACGGGCATTCAACCGGACCTCCGCGCGTGCCGATCCGCCTTGAAATGCCCCAGCCACCCTCGATCAAGGCGACCGGCTTCCAGTCGGCCGCGGACGACCTGATCCGCCTGATCGATGAGCGGCGCATCTCGCGCGCGGATGTCGAGGCGCGGCTCCGCGCAGACGATCTCCGCTATCTCGACAAGCAGCTCGCGGCCACGACCTGGATCCCGATCGACACCTACCGCCGGGTGGTCGACATCTTGGTCGAGCTGGAGGCGAACGGACGGGCGGAGGTGTATCTGCACGGCCGCGGTGTCCGCGCCGGACAGCGGCTGCACAAGGGCGGACTCTACCGCCAGTTCGAGGCGTCGACCGAAACCTGGGGGAACCGGGTCGGCAAGATCGTCACGACGATGGCCGCGGTGCTCTACAACTTCACGAAGTGGACCTTCGAGGCCGGCCAGGACCACGGACTCTTCCTGATCACGGTCGAGGGCGCGCGCGAGTTCCCCGAGGTGGTTCGCTTCACGACGCAGGGATTCATCGAGTACACCTCGCGCGCGGTCTCGGGTCGCAACGAGATCGTGACCAGCGAGCGCCCGACCCCCGACAAGATCCTGTACCACGGCCGGCGCACGAAGTAGCGGCCGGTCACTCGCCGCCGAAGCCGAGCAGCCGCGGAAGCTCGCGCATGTCGCGGAAGACGCGCGCGCCGGCGGCCGCGAGCTCGTCCGCGGCCTCGAGCCCGGCGTAGCCGAAGACGCTCATCCCGGCAGTCACTCCCGCCGCCACACCGCGCGGGCTGTCCTCGACGACCGCGCAGCGCGCGGGGGCGATCCCCATCTGCGCGGCGGCGTGCAGATACAGGTCCGGGAACGGTTTGGGCCGCGCCACGTCCGCCGAGCTGAAGATCCGGCCGGCGAAGCGCTCGAAGAGGTTCGCGCGCGCCAAGGTGACCCGCATCGTCGCGTGGCGGCCGTTCGACGCGACGCAGGTCTGCGCCGGTATGCGCGCCAGCGCCTCGTGGATTCCCGCAACGGCGACGAGCTCGCGCTCGAAGGCGGCGATGGCGCGCCGGTAGAAGCGCTCGCCGAAGTGCTCGGGGAGCGGCCCGCGCAGGCGAGCCTCGAAGAGCGCGACGCACTCGGGCCAAGAGTGGCCCTTGTAGTCGCGCAGTGAGTCATTGGTCGTCGTCGGCAAGCCGATCTCGCTGAGACACTCGGCGAGCACGCGGTTCGAGATCGGCTCGCTGTCGACGAGCACGCCGTCGCAGTCGAAGATCACGAGCTCGAAGCGCTGCGGCGGCACGGGGGGCACGCGCGGAAGACTAACAGCCCCCTGCGTCCGTGTCGGCTTTGCGCTCGGCCAGGAAGCGGCTGACGACGCCGAGCAGCCGCGCGCGGTCGACCGGCTTCGAGACGTACTCGTCGCAGCCTGCCTCGAGGCAGCGCGCGCGATCGCTCGACATCGCGTGCGCGGTCAGCGCGACGATCGGGCCGGGATAGCTCTCCGCTCGCAGGCGCCGAGTCGCCTCGTAGCCGTCCATCACCGGCATCTGCATGTCCATCAGGATCAGGCCGAACGGGTGTTCGCCGTCGAGCGCCGCCAGCGCGTGGTCGACGGCCTGAGCGCCGTTCTCGACGACCACGAGCTCGAGCTTCGTCGGGCGCAGCAGGGCGCGCACCAGGCGCTGATTGTCGACGCCGTCCTCGGCCAGCAGCACCCGCGCGCCGGGGAACGTGCGCGGCTCCGCGGCGAGCGCGTAGCTCATTTCTGCCCCGCGCGTCGCCGCGTCCCTCGGCTCGGGCAGGGCACAGTCGGGTGCGGGCAGAGTGAGTCGGAACTCGCTGCCGCGGCCCAGATGACTCGAGACGGTGAGCGAGCCCAGCAACATCGTGGCGACGCGGCGCGAGATCGACAGCCCGAGCCCGGCGCCGCCATAGCGCCGCGTGTGCGAGGAGTCGGCCTGGCCGAACGGCGTGAAGATCTTTTCCTGGTCCGCGGCGGCGATGCCGATACCGGTGTCTCGCACCGCGAAGCAGACCGTGTTCGCCGAGTCGCGCCCGACCCAGAGCGAGACACTGCCGTACTCGGTGAATTTCAGCGCGTTCTGCAACAGGTTCGCGAGCACCTGCCGCAGCCGCGGCGCGTCGGTCTCGATCACCTCGGGGCAGCTCGCGTCGATCTCGAAATTGAACTCGAGGCCCTTCTCGCGCGCCGCCGCGGCGATCGGCGCGGCAGCGTCTTCGACGATCCGGCGCAGCCGGCACGGCTGACGGTGGATCTCGAGGTCGCCCGCTTCGACCCGCGAGATGTCGAGGATCCCGTCGATCAGCTGCAGCAGGTCCGCGCCGTTGCGGCGCACGGCGGCGCTCCACTCGGCGCGCTCGTCGCCCCTGGCTTCGCCGGAGAGCAGGAGCTCCGTGTAGCCGAGCACGGCCGTCATCGGCGTGCGAATCTCATGACTCATGTTCGCGAGAAACTCCGTCTTGGCACGGCTGGCGGCCTCCGCCGAGTCCTTCGCGTCGACCAGCTCGGTGTGCTGCCGCTTCACGGTCGTGGCGTGCTCCTCGAGGCGGCTCGCCATCTCGTTCACCGCGCGCGCCAGCTCGCCGACCTCGTCCCGGCGTGAGATCTGGACGCGCGCGCCGAAGTCACCCCGCCCGATGCGCTCGGCCGCGCCGAGCAGCTGAGTCATCGCCTCGACCAGCCCGCGCGAGAGCACGAGGCTCGCGGCGAACGCGCCGACCAGCGCGAGCGCGCCGGCGACGAGCAGCAGCTCGCGCGAGCGCCGCAGCGCCGCGCGCTCCGCCTCCAGGCGCGACTCGACGCGCAGCCAGGCGCTCTCGACGGAGCGCACCGGGAAGACGAGTGTCTCGCCCTCTCGCGCGTCGCCGTCGCCGATGGTCACCTCGGCGCCGCACAGCTCGCTCCAGTCCCTCAGGGTGTCGGCATCGATCGCTTCCAGCGCGACGAGGCGGCCGACCGTCTCGCCGCCGCTCCCGATCGCGACGCTCGCCAGCGCGTACAGCCGGCCGCTCGCCGCGACCAGCCGCGAGCTGGTCGCGCCCCGCGCGAGTGAGTCGAGTGACTGGTCGCCGGCCGCCGCCGCGACGCGGCCGTGCGCGTCGAAGAAGAGCAGGCGCTCGGCGCCGAGACTCGCCTGCAGATCGGCCGCGTAGTGCGCCAGGGTCGGCGGGTCCTCGACCTCGAGGTTCGCGCGCAGCTGCGGCGTTCCCGAGATCGCGCGGTAGCGGTCGGACAACGCCGCGAGGTGCGCGTCCACGAGCCGATTCGCCGCCGTCGCGGAGCGCTGCAGGCGTTCCGACGCGGCGCGCTGCAGGTCGCGCGAGAGGGTGTGGTCCTGGAACACCAGCGCGAGCGCGATCGCGAAGCTCGCGGTCGCGGCGAGGATCGCGATCAGCCGCGTGCGGAGCGACATGCTCGGCCTAGGGACCGCTGCCGGCGGCGACCACCAGGTCCGCAGTCACCGGCTTCCCGGTGCCGACTTCGACCAGCTGCGACACCGGCGGGAGTCGGCGGTTCCAGGTGCGCAGCCGGTACTTCCCCGGCGGCACGTCGCGGATCGCGAACTCGCCGTGCGCGCCCGCGACCGCGTGCCAGATCGACGGCGCGACGAAGATCGTCGCGTTCATCGACTCGTGAATCGAGCAGTAGATGCGCACGACCCCGGGATACTGGAACGTCTTCGCGCGCGAGTCACCCCGCGGATACAGGCCCAGATCGAAGTCGTTGGGCGTCGAATACGAGAACACGTTGTGGAAGATCAAGTCGTCGTTCGGCATCACCACGGTCTCGCCGGCGGCGATCACCAGGAACGACGGCTGGAAGCTGGCGTCCTTCTGGTGGATCTCGAGCGGACGCGTCGGCAGATCGAAGTGCAGCGGCGGCCCCGCGCTCTCGAGATAGATGACGATCGGCCCGGTGTCTTCGAGCGACACGCCCTGCACGCCCAGCGCGACGCGGCCGTTCACTTCGCCGGCGACCGACGGTGCGGCGAGGCCGAACGCGAGCGCGAGTCCGAGCGCGACAGCTCTTGAAGTGGACACCGACTTCCATTCCGAATAAGTTGCCGTTCTTCGCGGCGTCCTCGATCGACTCGATGTTGACTCCCCGGACCAGCGCGATGCGCTGGAACGCGTACTGAGTCTTCAGGGTGATGTACTCGCCGATCGGCAGACCGACGACGAGCGCGTACACGTTCAGGGCACTCATGTTGTAGCCGACGGCCGTGTTGCGGATGTCGAGCATGTAGCCCCGGTTGTCGCTGTAAGTGCCGAGTCCGCTCGCGCGCACGGCGACGTACGCCGGCGCGAGCAGCGGCGAGATCAGCCGCATCTGCACCGTGAGCTCGGCGAGCCAGTAGATCAGATCGCGGTCGTAAGTCGAGCCGCCGCTCGAGTCGATCGACGCGCCACCGTAGGAGAGCCAGAGCCGCGCATCGGGAAGCTTGAAGATCGCGTCGCCGCCGAGAATCCGGATGCCGTGGAGCTTGTTCGGCCCCGCCGCGATCGGCACGCCGTTCTGGAAGCTCTGCGCCGTCGAGCCGGCTCCGAATGCGCGCGGCACCATCTCGCCGAGCCAGACCGCCGCGAACGCGGGCGACGTGGTCGAGCCGACCACGCCAGTGGTGAGTCCACTCACCGAG
>JBIOJK010000151.1:0-7484 GCA_044450765.1 Myxococcota bacterium
ACGCGAGCGGCCGGCGAAGAGCGCCAGCACGAGCAGAGTGAGCGCGTACGGGATCATCAGCAGCAGCGTGTAGGGAAGCGCCGAGCCGGCGGCCTGCAGCCGGAACTGCAGCGCGCTGGCCGCGCCGAACAGGACGGCGCCCGCGACGATGCGCGCCGGCCGATAGCCGCCGAAGAGCACGAGCGCGAGCGCGATGAACCCCCGCCCGCTCGTCATCCCCTCGACGAAGACGTCGGAGAGCCAGAGAACGAGCGCCGCCCCCGCGAGCCCTGCGCACGCGCCACCGAACAGTGTCGCCGCGAGGCGGACGCGCGCGACCGAGATGCCTTGCGCGTCCGCTGCCTCGGCACGCTCGCCGACCGCGCGCAGCGCCAGGCCCGGCCGCGTGCGCTCCAGGAACAGAGACACTGCGACCACGAGCAGGAGCGCGAGCACGGTGAATCCGTTGACCCCCGGCAGCAGCTCGCCGAGCTGCGGCGCGCGTGCGAGCGCGCCGCCGGCGGGGTGCAGCAGACGAAACACGCTGCCCGTCGCGCCCAGGGCCAGGATGTTCAGCGCGGTGCCGGAGACGATCGGATCCGCGCCGCGGCGCAGCGCGAACGCGGCGAACAAGAGAGACAGCGCGCAGGCCACCGCGATCGCCGCCCCGAGCGCGAGAGTCACTGAGCCGGTCGCAGCGCCCGCCTCGTAGGCCGCGAGCGCGCCGCCGAGCATCATCCCCTCGATGCCGACGTTCAGCACGCCGGCGCGCTCCGCGACCAGCTCGCCCATCGCAGCCAGCGCGAGCGGCGTCGCGAAGCGCACCGTCGACGCGACGAGCAGGATCGTCGGCGCGTCGATCACGCGCCCTCCCGCCGGGGCAGCGCGAAGCCCACCGAGAAGAAGATCACGAGCGCCTCGATCACCTGCACCGCGACCGACGGCACCGACGCCGCCCGCTGCATCGCCCCGCTGCCGGACGCGAGCGCGGCGAACACGATCGCCGACGGCAGCACGCCGAGCGGGTGCAGGCGCGCGAGCAGCGCGACCGCGATCGCGGTGAAGCCGTAGCCCGCGGCGAGATTCTCGAAGAGCCGGCCCGTGACTCCCGCGACCTCGAGCGCGCCGGCCAGCCCGGAGAGCGCGCCCGCGATCACCAGCACGCGCACGGTCTCGCGCTCCGGCGACACCGCGGCGTAGCGCGCGGCGTCGGGCGACAGCCCCACCGCGCGCAGCCGCAGGCCCGCGGCCGAGCGGAACAGCAGCACCCACACCGCGAACGGCAGCGCCGCGGCGAGCACGAGGCCGACGTGGGCGCGGGTCATGCCGGGCAGCAGCGCGAGCCGCGCGGCGTCGGGAAACGCGTCGCTCTGCGGGTAGGCGCCGCTCGCCTCCTGGAGCGGTCCGTGCACGGCCCACGCCACCAGGAGCGCCGCGATGAAGTTCAGCAGGATCGTCGAGAGCACCTCCGACACTCCGCGGTGTACCCGCAGCAGCGCCGCGAGCGCCGCCCAGCTCGCGCCCGCCGCCGCGCCCGCGAGCAGCGCGAGCGGGAGCGCGAGCGCGCCGAGCTCGGGGCCGAAGCCGCGAGTCACGAGCGCCGTCGCGGCGAGCGCGCCGGCGTTCAGCTGCCCTTCTCCGCCGATGTTCCAGATCCCGCAGCGAAACGAGAGCGCGACGCCGAGGCCCACCAGGAGCAGCGGCCCGGCGCGCACGGCGGTGCTCTCGAGCGCCAGTGAGTCGCCGAACGCACCGCCGACCAGCGCCGCCAGCGCGCGCAGCGGATCGGCGCCGAGCAGCGCGAGCGCCGCGCCCGCCACGGCGATGGCGACGGCGGCCGCCGCGACCGGTGCCAGCAGCGCGCGCGCGAGCTTCACACCCGACCTCCTCTCTTCGCCGCTCACGCGCTCGAGCTCTCTCCCAGCATGCGGCGGCCGATCGCGTCGCGCGTGCGCTCGGCCGCGGGAACCTCGAGCAGCGCGCCGCGGAACAACACGAAAATGCGTTGCCCGAGCTCGAGCACCTCGTCGAGCTCGGTCGAGATCAGCAGCACCGCGGTCCCCGCGCGCGCCTGTGCGCGCAGCTCCTCGCGCACCGCAGCGGTCGCGGAGACGTCGAGGCCGCGAGTCGGATTCACCGCGACCAGCACGCCCGGCCCCGCGCGCAGCGCGCGCGCGACGCAGAGCTTCTGCTGATTCCCGCCCGAGAGGGCGCGCGCCGGGTCCGCGGCTCTGGCGCGAATCGCGAAGCGCTCGATCGCGGCTGCCGCCGCGCGCTCGAGCTCCGCCGAGCTCACGAGCCCGGCGCGAAACACCGGTGGCGCGCCGCCGCGCGCGGCTTCCGGCAGGACGAGATTTTCGGCGACCGAGAGCTCGAGCACGAGCCCGGTGCGCTGGCGATCGCCAGACAGAACGGCCAGCGGCGGGCGCAGGACCTGGACCTCGCCCGCTTCGAGCGCGCGGACGCCAGCGAGCACCTCCTCGAGCGGGCGCTGTCCGTTGCCGTCGATGCCCGCGAGCGCGACGAGCTCGCCGGCGCGCAGCTCGAGGTCGAGCGAAGTGAGTCCCGGCGCGCGCGCGCCGCGCAGGCGCAGCGCGACCGGGCCGGGCTCGGTCGCCGGCGGCCGGCCCGGCGGCGGCAGCGCCTCGCCGACCATCCGCCGGCCGAGCTCGGCGGCGTCGAGCCCCGCGAGCGGCTGACTCATGACGCTCTCGCCCGCGCGCAGGACGGTGACCCAGTCACAGACCGCCGTGATCTCCTCGAGCTTGTGCGAGATCAGCACGATGCTCATGCCGCGCGCGCGCAGCTCGACCAGATGCCGCAGCAGCTCACCGACTTCTGAGGGCGCGAGCACCGCGGTCGGCTCGTCGAGCACCAACACGCGCGCGCCGCGCGCGATCGCGCGCGCGATCTCGAGCCGCTGCATCTCGCCGACGGCGAGTGAGTCGCTGCGCGCGCCGGGATCGAGAGACAGCCCGGCGCGCTCGAGCAGCTCGCGGGCGTGCGCGTGCAGGCGCGCCCGCGGCAGCCAGCGCGCGCCGGCCTCGCCCAACACGAGGTTCTCGGCGACCGAGAGCGCCGGCACGAGCATCGAGTGCTGGTGCACGAGGGCGATCCCGAGCGCGAGCGCGTGGCGCGGTCCCTCGATCGCGACCGGACGCCCGTCGACGAGGATCTCGCCGGCGTCGGGCCGGACGCTGCCGTACAGCGTGCGCACCAGCGTGGTCTTGCCCGCGCCGTTCTCGCCGAGCAGCGCGTGGATCGAGGACTCGGCGAGCGAGAGACTCGCGCCGCGCAGCGCCTCGACCGCGCCGAAGCGCTTGCGGATGTCGCGCAGCGCGACGACCGCCAAGCGGCTAGAAGCTCCCGCGCGGGACCTGGAGGGCCCCGGACGCGATTTGGGCCGCGAGCGCGTCGACCTCCGCGCGCAGCGCGTCGGGCACCTGCTCGCGCAGCTTGTCGTTCCACTCCACGCGAATCACTCCGCTGGCCAGGCCGAAGCGCATCGCGTGCGCTTGGAACGCGCCCTTCTTGACGTCGGTCGCCACGAGCAGGAGCGCGCGCGGCACGTCGAGCGTCGCGGACGCGAGCACTCGCTCGGGCGCCGCGTCGTTCTGGTTCTTGTTCGAGCCGAAGGCGAACACCCCTGGGCTGTCACTCACCGCCTGGAAGAACCCGGCTGCGGCCTCGTTCGCGTTGTGGATCAGCACATCGGCGCCGCCGGCGATCTGCGCCAGCGTCGCCTCGCGCGCCGCCGCGGTGTCGGTCCAGCCGCCGATGTACGAGATCGTGACTTGCGCGTCGGCGCGCGCGCGCTTCGCGCCGGCCTCGAACGCGGTGAAGGTGCTGGCGACCGACGGGATCTTCACGCCGCCGACCGCGCCGAGCTTGCCCGTGCGAGAGAGCCGCGCGCCCGCGAAGCCGAGCAGAAACGTCGCGTCCTCGAGCTCGAACACGATCGGCGCGACGTTCGGGCGCAAGGTCGAGCCGCTGGTCGTGATGAACACGGTCTTCGGATAGTCCTGCGCGACCTTGGCAGCCGCGTCCTGGAACTCGAAGCCGTGACCGAAGACCAGATCGAAGCCGCGCGCGGCGAAGTCGCGGAACCCGGACTCGAAGTCCTGCGGCGTCTTGGTCTCCTGGTAGGCGATCTCGGCGCCCAGCTCGCTGTGAATCTTCTCGAGTCCCTCGTACGCGCTCTGGTTCCAGCCGCCGTCGCGGATCGAGCCGGGAGTCAGTAGCGCGACGCGGAATCCCGCCGCCGGCGCGGGCGCGCTCGAGTCTCTCTTGCAGCCGGTCGAGACCGCGAGCAGACACAGCGCGACCAGAGCGGCGGTGCGGTGCAAGGGACCTCCCACGCGGCGTAGCCTAACAGAGCCGCCGCTCGATCGCCCCGACGAGCTCGAGCAGCTCGAGCACGCGCGCGTCCGAGACGTACGACTCTCCGCGCCGCTCGATCCGATCGAGAAAGACGTCGAGGTCGCGCGCGAACAGCGAGCCCTGCGGCTCGGCGGCCGGCGTGGTCAGCCGACCGCGCTCGCACGCGATCGACCACTCGGTCGCGCGCGCGAGCCCCGCGCCGCGCTCCTCGCAGAGAGTCACCGCGCCGCCGCCGGCGAAGACGAGCTCGACTTCGAGTCGGCGCCGCGAGCCGCGCGTCTCGAGGCGCGCGGCGCGCGCCTCGGCCGGGCCGAAGAGGTCCACCAATCGGTGTAGGCGCGCGAGCGCGCCGAGCGCCGGGCTGCCCGCGAGCGCGGGATCCGCGATCCAGCCGCCCTCGTCGCCGGAGAAGCGCACGTTGCCCGCGAGCGGGCGGCCGAGCTCGCGCGCTCGCTCGCGCAGCGCCGCCTGCGACGGCGAGAGCAGCTCGATGTGTTCGACGTGCAGCACCCGCCCGCGCGCGCGCGCGTCGGCCAGCAGGCTGCGCGCTTCGGCGGCACTCGCCGCGAGCGGGAACTCCACCGCGACGTGCTTGCCCGCGCCGAGCGCCGCGTGCGCGGCCGCGGCGTGCAGCAGATTCGGCGTGCAGACGATCGCCGCCGCGACGCTCGGATCCGCGAGCGCGTCGGCGAGCGACACCGAATCGGATCGGCCGCGAGACACGACGCAGGCGAGCCGTGCGCGCGCGCTCGACTCGAGCGCGCGGATGCGCGCCTCGCCGGCGCGGCCGGCGCCGATCACCGCGACGCCGAGCCGCGGCCCGCCCACCTCAGCCGAGCTTGCGCGCGAGCGTCAGCCCGTCGGAGACGCCGAGCATCACCGACTGCACGCGCCGGTCGGCGGCGACGTGGTCGTTCACGCCGCGGATCGCGACGGTGTTCGCGCTCTGGTCGTCGGCGCGAATCACTTGGCCGCTCCAGAGCACGTTGTCGATCGCGATCAGTCCGCCCGGCCGCAGTCGGCGCAGGATCTCCTCGTAATACGCGGTGTAATTCTCCTTGTCGGCGTCGATGAACGCGAAGTCGATCGACTCGCCCGCAGGGAGCGCGCGCAGGGTGTCGAGCGCGGGACCGAGCCGGAGCTCGATGCGATCGGCGACGCCGGCCTTCTGCCAGAAGCGGCGCGCGATCGCGGTGAACTCCTCGCTCACGTCGCAGCACAGCAGCTTCCCGCCCGGCGGCAGCGCGCACGCCATACACAGCGCGCTGTAGCCGGTGAACGTGCCGACCTCGACGACGCTGCGCGCCCCGAGCGCGCCGACCAGCAGCGCGAGGAAGGTGCCCTCCTCGGCCGAGATCTGCATTCCCGATCGCTCGCCCATCGCGCGGCGAGTCTCGGCTCGCAGCTCTTCGAGCAGCGGATCGTCGGGGGTGCGGTGCGCCAGCAAGTACTCGTGCAGCCCGTCGGTCACCGGTGTGTACTTCGGCATGGGCGAGCGAGTCTATCAGAAAGCGCTTTCCGCTCAGGCGGGCGCTGCTAGAATCGGAGCCGGCCCACCGAGCTGGGGGAGGAGAGTCATGGCCACCGTCGCTCGCAAGAAGTCGACCGCACGCAAGCCCGCGTCGAAGCGACCCGCTGGCGCGAAGGGAACCGCGCGCAAGGGCGCGAAGAAGGCCGGCGGGCGCAAGAAGGGCGGCCCGCGCGCGCCGTCGCGCCGCCCGACGCCGACCGAGGAGCTCGCCCGGCGCATCCTCGCCGCCATGGACGACGAGTTCAACGTCGACCTCGGGAAGCTCTACACCGAGGACGCCGTCTCCGAAGAGCCCGCGGGCGGTACGGTGACTGGCCTCCAGTCACTGCGCTCGAAGCTGGCGGGCTGGCTCGCTGGCCTGCGCTCGGCCAAGTGGAAGGCGCGACACGTCTTCGTGTCTGGCAAGACGATCTGCATCGAGTGGGAAGCCGACGTCGTCTTCAAGGACGGCCGCCAGATGAAGCTCACCGAGATCGCGCTCCACGAAGTGCGCGGCGACAAGATCTGCGCCGAGCGGTACTACTACGACCCGCGCGCGCTGATGCCGCCCGCGCAGGCCACGCCGCCTCCCCGCCCTGCCCCGCGCCCCGCGCAGCGGCCCGCTCCGAAGCCGATTCCCGCCGTGCGCCACACGGACGACGATGACGACGACGACGAGGACTCATCGGTCGATCCGATGGACCTGTAGCGGGAGTCGGGGCAGCGAGCGCTCCTCGCTTTGAGCAGCGGGCAGATGTCGCAGCCAGCCATCGCGTGGCGTTGGATCCTGCCGAGCGGCGCTGCCGCGCTCGCGCTCTATCTGCTCTCCAGCGGTCCGCTCGCGTACGGATACATGAGCGACGAGTTCTACTACCTGGACTGCGCTGCGCACCTGGCCTTCGGCTACGTCGACCATCCGCCGCTCTCGATCGCGGTGCTCGCCGCCACGCGCGCGGTGCTGGGTGACTCACTGCTCGCACTGCACTTGCTCCCCGCGCTGCTGCACGTCGCGGCGATCGCGCTGGTCGGCGCGCTCGCGCGCGAGCTGGGCGGCGGCCGCGTGGCGCAAGGGCTCGCGGGCCTCGCGGCGCTGATCTGCCCGGTCTACCTGGCCGACGCGAGCTTCTACTCGATGAACGCGTTCGAGCCGCCGCTCTGGGCGCTCGCGGCGCTGATCGTGGCGCGGATCCTGAACGGCGCGAAACCCAGCAGCTGGCTCTGGCTCGGGGCCGTGCTCGGCCTCGGGCTCCTGAACAAGATCAGCATGCTCTGGTTCGGACTCGGTCTCGCGGTGGGGCTCGCGCTGACTCCCGAGCGCCGCTGGCTACTGACTCGCTGGCCGTGGCTCGGCGCGCTGGTCGCGCTCGTGATCTTCGCGCCGCACCTCGTCTGGCAGATCCAGAACGGCTGGCCGACGCTCGAGTTCATGCGCAACGCCACAGCGGAGAAAATGACACACAAGAGTGTCCTCGGATTCCTGGCGGAGCAGCTCCTGGTGATGGCGCCACCGGCGGTGCCGCTCTGGCTCGGCGGCCTGGTGTTTCTGTTCGCGAGTCAGCGCGGCGCGCGCTACCGGCTGCTGGGCTGGATCTGGCTCACGGTGATCGCGCTGCTC
>JBIOJK010000152.1:0-7462 GCA_044450765.1 Myxococcota bacterium
GCGGCCGCTGCGACCGACGAGCGCGAGACGGTCCGGCGCGCGTTCGAGCCAGCGGTCCAGGACCCCGGCGACGGTTCGCGCGCCGGGAGTCACGGCCGCATGTACCAGCCGCCCGACACGTTCAGTGCTTCGCCGGTAATGAAGCCCGAGCGGCGATCGGAGGCGAGAAACAGCACCGCCTCGACGATGTCCTCGGACCTTCCGTAGCGGCGCAGCGGGGTCGCGGCGATCAGCGGCCGGAAGTCCGCGTCGAACTTCTCCACGAAGCGCGACCAGATCAGACCGGGCGCGATCGCGTTACAGCGAATCCCGTGCGGGCCGACTTCGTGCGCGATGTTGCGAGTCAGCGCGAACAGCGCCGCCTTCGCGGCGGCGTACGCCGGCTCGCCGTCCTTCTCGTTCGGATTGCCGATCCAGCCGGCGACCGAGGAGATGTTCACGATGTTGCCGCGCTTGCGCGCGACCATCCCGGGCAACACGCGCCGCGCGAGAAAGAAGTTCGCCGAGAGCGAGACGTCGATGGTCCGATCCCAGTCGGCCATCTCGTACTCGACGATCTTGCCGAGCTTGTTCTCCGCGGCGTTGCACACCAGCACGTCGACCCCGCCGAGGCGTTTCTCGGTCTCGGCGAGCATCGCCTCGACCTTGTCGCGGTCCGCGATGTCGAGCTGGAAGTCGAGCACCGCCGCGCCGGTTTCCTTGCGGATGCGCTCGGCCATCTCTCGGTTGCGCCGCTCGTGCAGGTCGCAGATCGCGAGCGAAGCGCCTTCCTGCGCGAAGCGCAGCGCCGTCGGCCCGCCGATGCACGCCCCGCCGCCGCCGGTGACCAGCACCACGCGGCCCTCGAACTCGCGCGAGTCGCTCAAGCGTCGCCCACCAGGCGCTGCGCGTTCTCGCGCATCAGCGCGCGCACGTCCGGGGCGGAGAACTGCTTCTGGATGCCGGCGATGAACTCTTCGGGATGCGGCACGCACTCGGCATGCGGGTAGTCCGAGCCGAACACCACGTGACTCACGCCGACCAGCTCGGCGAGCGCCTTGTGATCCTCTTCGTGATACGGGTTCACCCAGACGTGCTGCTTGAAGATCTCGCTCGCGCGCCCGTGCACGCGGCCGCCGAGCCAGGGGCCGTTGCGGCCCATGCCCTTCATCTTGTCCATCGCTTTCAGCAGGTACGAAACCCAGAGTGACCCGTTCTCGACCGAGAGCGCCTTGATGTTCGGGTAGCGCCCGAAGAAGTTGCCCATGACGAGCGCCGTGATCGTGTCCATGATCGGCCGGTCGCCGTACATGCACACCCACTGAAATGCCGACTGGTGGTGCGACGCGGGATTCGCCGCCTCGCCCCAGTGAGTCGACATCATCTCGTTGTAGCCCGCTTCGCCGACGTGGTACGCGATCGCGAGCTTCGCCTCGTTGGCGAGCGACCAGACCCGGTCGAAGATCGGGTCTGCCGGGGAGCGGCCGCCCGCGGGCCCGGTGCGCACGTTGATCAGGCGCGCGCCGCGCGCGAGCACGTCCTCCAGGTCGCGCAGCGCCTCTTCGGGATCGAGCAGCGAGAGGATCGGCGACGCGAAGATGCGCCCGCGCCAGGCGAAGCCCCAGGTCTCGTCGAGCCAGCGGTTGAACGCGCGGATGTTCGCGTAGGAGAGCGCGACGTCCTCGCGCAGGAAGTGCTCCACGCAGACACCGAGAGTCGGGAACAGGAACGCCGCCTCGACGCCCTGCTCGTCCATCCGCGCCAGCCGCGCGTCGCGGTTCTGGAACGCGGGATCCATCGGAATCTCGACCGACTCGGGCTCGACGAGCCGGTCGCTGCCGAGCGACTTCAGAAACTCGCGCAGCGAGCCCGGCCGCACGGTCTTCTCGAAGCTCGCGAACGTGTCGTCCAGGAAGTGGAATGCGCGCTCGCCGATCCAGACCTGCGAGCGCCCGTCGGTCTCGATGACTCGCACGGCGCGATCGCGATAGCGCGGCTCGATGTAGCGCGTGAACGCGTCGCGCGGCTCGTAGTAGTGATTGTCGCCATCCCAGATCCCGAAACCGAGCGGGGTCATGCGTGCTTCCCCAGGAACGTCTTCAGCGCGGCGTTCACGGCCTTCGGGTGTGTGACGTTGGGCGCGTGCGCCGCTCCCGTGACGATCTTCAGCCCCTTGCAGTCGCCGAGCGCGTCGCGGAGACCCTCGGCGGTGGCCACGTCGAACGCTTGGTCCTCGGCGCCGTGGATCACGAACGACGGACACTTGATCTCCGGGAGCCGGTTCATGAAGTCGTCGCGGCCGAGCACCGTCTGCCAGGGATGCGCCCACTCGCACGGCGGCTTGGCCTGCCACTTCCCGAGCCAGACGCTCGCGTCGTACTTGGTCCCGAACAAGAGAGTCGCCATGCCAGTCGCGATCTCGCCCACCGGCCCCTGCGAGAGCCACGAGTCGGCGGTCGCGTGATACCCGGCGAGGACCTCCTCGCTGAAGCAGGCGGCGGCGGTGTCGATCAGCACCAGAGCAGTCACTCGCGTGGGATACTTCCACGCCGCGCGCATCGACAGGAATCCGCCCTGCGACAGGCCCACGAACACCGCCTTCGCGATGCGCAGCTGGTCGAGGATGGTGATCGCGTCGGACGCCGCGTCGTAAAAGTCGAAGGGGCCGAAGCAGTCGCTCATCCCGTGACCGCGCTGGTCCCAGGTGATGCAGCGGTAGTCCGAGGACAGCTCCGAGACCTGCGTGTCCCACATCGAGTGATCGAGCAGGAAGCCGTGACTGAAGATCACGGCCGGTCGGTTCCCCCCCGAGTCCTCGAAATACAGATCGTTCCCATTCACGTTCGTAAACGGCACTAACGAAACTCCGGCATGATTTTGGTTGCGAACAATTCGAGCTGGCGATCCTGCACGTGGCGCGGTGTCGTGCCCTGATAGAAGAAGTTCCACGAGAGCCACTCCAGGTTCCCGCCGCCGTGACACTTCACGAGCTTCTCGAAGTGGCGCTTCACCTGGTCGACCGTGCCGCAGATCTGATAGCCCTTCTCGATCATACGCTGAGTCGCGGCCTCTTGGCTCTTGAAGAGGAGCGGGCGGCAGTTCGGATCGTCCTCGGGGTTGCGGAAGATCTCGAGGAAGCCGAAGCGCCCGAAGTACTCCTGGTAGTCGTGGCCCGTGGTGCGCGCGGCCAGCTCGAACGCTTCGTCGTACGTGTCGCCGATCGTGACGGCGCGCACCGCGCCGCAGTTCTCGCCGAGCTCGAGCTCGCGGCCGTTCTCGCGAGAGACTCGCCGGTATTCCTCGCACATCGTCAGGAACTTGGCGGGGTCGGCCTCCCAGATCCACGGCAGCCAGCCGTTCTTCGCGCAGTTCAGGAGCGACGGCATTCCGCCCGTGATCGGCGCCCAGATCGGCGGATGCGGCACCTGATACGGGCGCGGGCAGACCCCGATCTTGCGAATCACGTCGTCGTCGTCGATCTCGCCGGGCGCCCCGAACTGCCGCGTGTAACTCGGCGCGCCCCAGCCATGGATGCCGTCGTGCGGGAACGGAACCTGGAAATACTTGCCCTTGTACGCGAACGAGTCGTTCGTCCACGCCTGCATCAGGATCTCGATGTTCTCATCGTAGCGCTCGCGGTTCTGGCGGTCGGTCTCGTCGCCCATGCCCGTGGCGATCGGGGCGCCCTGCCCCAGCACCTGCATCCAGCGCTTCTGGTAGCCGCGCGCGAACGCGACGGCGACACGTCCCTGTGTCAGCTGGTCGAGGATCGCCAGGTCTTCGGCGACGCGGACCGGATTCGCGACCGTCATCACGATCGACATCGGGGCGAACTTGATCCGCTTCGTGCGTGCCGCGAAGTCCGCGAAGAGCAGGATCGGGTTCACCGAGAGCTCGTTGCCTTCCGTGTGGAAGTGGTGCTCGGTGGTCGAGAACGCGTCGATGCCGAGCTCGTCGGCGGTGATCGCGAGGTGGCGCAGCTCCTCGAGCATCCTCTGGTAGCGCTCGGTCGAGCGGCCGATCGGCCGCAGGCGTTCGCGCTCCTCGAGCGTGGCGGGCACCGCGGGCATGGCGAACAGGTCGATTTTCAAGACTGACTCCTTGGGCTGCTCAACAGAAGCGCTCGCGAATCCACGGGACGATTCGCTCCAGAGCGGCGTTCTGGCCGCTGCGATCGCGCATGCCGCTCGCGCCGTAGCCGAGATGGTCGCCGGAGACGCGCTGGATCTGCTTGTCGCGCGCCGGCGAGCGCTCGAAGATCGCGTCCGTGTGATTCGAGAAGACGGCGTTGTCGCCGAGGTACGCGACGACCAGTGTGGGCAGCGCGAGCTTCGGCAGACAGTCTAGCGTAGAGGCGCGCGAAGCGTGACCCGACCAGGTCGAGAGCCACGCGCGCGGCGTCTGATACTTCCCGAAGCCGGCTTCGAGGAAGTTGAACACGTCGGGGCGCGGCGAGAAGAACGAGCCGATCGCGCGCTCCGAGGGGAACAGGCTCAGATCGGTGTAGGCGGGATTCGCCTCGGTGCGGTGGATCGCCAGGTAGCGGCCGACGAAGGCGTGCCGCTCGATGCGCTGCCGGTCGGCGAGCGGGAGTGACTCGACGTCGGGCGCGCCCAGTCGCCGGAGCCAGTAATTCCACTCCGAGACGAAGCCGCGCGCGACGGCGTCGATGCGCGCCACGCGCGCGCTCTGGGCCGCGCGGTAGCGCTCGAGGAACTCTCCGGGGTACTTCGACGGCTCCGGCAGCGGCCGGAAGCCGTTCACCGGGTCGTACATGTCGAGCGCCGGGTCGATCGAGAGCGGGTCGCCCTCGTCCACCACGGACGGGTCGATGATCGACCCCATGAGCTTGCCCTGACCCAGATGGGTCGCGAGCTGCACCAGCCCGTCGACCGGCGGCAGGTCGAGCTTGTTCAAGTCGCACGGGTCACCGGCCGCGGTGTCTTCGAGCCGAGCCGGCGGGGCGGTCGCCGCCTGTGACTGATAGAAGCTGAAGAGCGCGCCCCCGCCGCTGTTGCCGACGAGCACGACCTTGGCGAAGCCACGCTCGCGCAGCCGCCGGATCGCCGCCGCCACGTCCAGGATCAGTCTCTCGTGAATCAGGTTCACGTCGTTGTTGATGAAGCGGCCGGCCTGGCCGAACGTCGCGATGCCCGCGGCCAGGAGCCGCGGCATCGCATAGTGGCGCTGCATGTCGCCGCGCGGGTGCATGAACATCGCGACGCAGCGCTCGCCGCCGCGCGTGAAGAGTGTGCCGTGTGACTCGCCGCCGTCCTCGGCGAGGATCGGCATCGGTTCGATGCGCACGCCGTCCGGGAGCGAGTCGAAGGACCAGAGACTCGGGCCGGCGGCCGGGTAGCGCGCGAGCTGCGGGAAGGCCACGGCTACGGCGCGTCCCGGCGCACGCTGAGCTGCACATGGTCGCGCTTGGCGGCCATCGCCTCGGGCGCGACGTTGAGCGGCCGCACGCAGTCGACGTTCACGGCCTGGATGTCGTTCGTTCCGATCTCGGTCCAGAACTGATCCGCCATCTCGCGCGCCGCCTCGCCCGGCCCGTGCGCCGCGCCGCGCGGATGCCACATGATCGTCGTGCCCTCCATCGGCTGGCCCGCGATGCTGCCCGCGTGCAGGAAGCCGATCTCGTCGAAGTCCACGTTGCGGTGGTAGTACGGCAGCCGCGCGGCCTCGCGATCTCGCTGCAGCGGGCTCGGGACGAAGTTGCAGAGCACCCAGCCGTCGGCGCAGAAGAGACCGAACGCGGACGGCGGAACGTGATTGCGGTCGGAAGTGACCGGCCGGAAGTCCGTGTTGTGAAAGCGGAACGGGAACAGGTCGCCCTTCCAGCCGACGACGTCGAACGGATGCTGAGGATAGAAGAACGAAGTGACTCGCCCGTCGCGCTTCACGCGCACCTCGTACTCGGCGCGGCCATCGCCCTGCATCGCCTTCGGCTCTGGAACCGCGATCACTTCGGGATCGTACGGGTTGTGGCGGCCCAGATTCGTGTGCTCGATGAAGCCGATCTCGCCGCGTGACTCGAGATGCAGAAAATAGTTGTCGCGAGTCACGGGGACGACCCGATAAGTGACTCCCTTGGGCAGCGCGACGTAGTCGCCGGGGCGGAACTCGAGCGGCCCGAACTCGGTCTCGAAGGTGCCCTCGCCGCGGTGTACGAACCAGAGCTCGTCGGCGTCCGCGTTGCGCGCGAAGTGCGGCATGGGCTCGCTGCGCCGGCTCGCGGAGACGACCAGATCCTCGTTCCAGAACAGGCGGGTCGGCGCGCCGCGCGGACTCGTGCGGTCGGTCGCGTCGACTCTCTCGCCGTCCACGTCGCCCGGCGCGAAGTCGCCCTCGACGCGCACCCAGCCGGTCGGCTCGTTCAAGCGGTAGAGATTCGCGACGCGACCGTGGAAGCCCCCGCGCCCGAGCTCTTCTTCCTTCAAGCCTTTCGGCACCGCGACGTGCGCCTGCCGCGGCGTCTGTCCCTTGGCGAGATGGATCCAGGAGTTCTTCATGTGAACAGCACGTCGTGCGCGTACTTCGTGTCGACGTACTCCTTCACGGCCGAGATCTTTCCGCGCCGCAGCTTGAACACGAAGTGATAGTGATTGCGGTAGTCGCGGCCCTTGGCGGTCTTCGCCGAGAGCACGAACTGCACGCAGACGGTGTTGCCTTCCGCGACCATCTCCTCTACGTCGATCACCATCGGCGCGGTCGCGTCGTAGAGACCGACGCCGCTGCCCATGAGCTCCAGCACCTTGGCCTTGCCCTCGTAGGTGCCGGCCATGTCGGAGCCGGGCGGCACCCACCAGGTGACGTCGTCCGCCAGCAGATCGGGCAGCCTCGGGTCACCCGTGCTGACGCGCTTGAAGTAGGTCTTGATCAGCTTCTTGGCTTCGGCCGCGCCCATCTCGGGCTCCTTCTCGGCGCGCTTCGAGGAACGCTCGGATCCGGTCTGCGGCGCCACACAGATCGGTGTAGTCGATGTCGAGGTCCAGGATCGCGAGCCCCGCCGGTGCGCGGCGCCGCTCGCTCCAGCCCGGGATTTCCGGCCGCGCGGCCGCGATCGCGACGAGCGCGGCGACGAGCTCCGGAAAGGCCAGCGCGGCGCCGTGCGCCAGCGCACCGCCCTCGCGGTGCCCGACGAGAACGAGCGGCGCGCCGCCGCGCCCGCACAGCTCGAGCGCCAGTGACTCGAGCTGCGCGAGGCTGTCGCCGAAGCTCGCGGGCTCGGGACGGCCGAGCGCGTCGCGCCGAAACCACGAGTAACCCGCGTATGCGCTCCAGCGCGGGTCGGCGGGCGCGGCGCTCGAGTGGAACGGATCGCGCGCGCGCGGCGCCTGCGGCGCGACGACGTCCCAATCGCGGCCGAGCGCGTCGCAGAGCGCGAACAGCTCGCTGGCGTCCGCGCCGTCGGCGTGCAGCGCCACCAGGGTCCCGCGCGCCCGCGCCGAAGTCGCGCGGCGCTCGCGGCGAAGCAGCA
>JBIOJK010000153.1:0-7438 GCA_044450765.1 Myxococcota bacterium
GACTGATCCCGGACATGTCGGGCACGCAGACACTTCGCCGCTTGGTGCGCCAGGACGTCGCGAAGGAGCTCACCTTCACCGGCCGCGTCGTGTCCGGCACCGAGGCGGTGGCGCTCGGTCTCGCGACGCGCACCTCGGAGAGGCCGCTCGACGACGCGCTCGCGCTCGCCCGCGAGATCGCGGGCAGGAGCCCGGACGCCGTGCGCGCGGCCAAGCGTCTGCTGCAGCAGACGTGGCAGAGCTCGGTCGCCGACGGCCTGAAGCTCGAGGAGGAGCTGCAGCGCAGCTTGATCGGCAAGCCGAATCAGCTCGAGGCGGTCAGGGCGAACTTCGAGAAGCGCGCGCCGAAGTTTGCCGACTGAGCCGCAGCGCGGGTCTCGCGCCTGGCCTATGTGCGGCGCGGGTCTCGCGCCTGGGTCAGTGAGTCCCGGACTCGTCGGCCCGGTGGTCGAGGTAGGTGCGGATCTTCGCGACGTCCGCGTCGCTGAGATACTGCGCGAAGTCTGGCATTCCGCTGCCGCGCAGCGCGCCCTTGCGCACGATGTCCGCGAACGCCTGTCTGACCTCGGGGCTCGACTTGCGCAAGTCCCGCATCCCGACCATCGCGACGGCCGAGCCGCCGTGACACGCCGCGCAGTACTTGTGATACAGGCGCTCGCCGTCGTAGACCTCGCCGGGCGCCGTGATGCGGTCGAGGAGCGCCTGTGGAGGCAGCCCTTCCCCGGAGCTCAGCGCGAACGTGAGTAGCCGGCCCTTGCCGTCGCCGCCGGCGTCGTGGGCCACGTCGCCGCTGGCCAGCCCGAACGCGCCGCCCCAGCCGGCGACGATCGACACGTACTGCTTGCCGTCGAGCAAGTAAGTCACCGGCGCGGCGATCACGCCCGTCCCCGTGTGGCCCTCCCAGAGCTGCACGCCGTCGGTCGCGCGATACGCCACGAAGCGCCCGTCCGAGGTCCCCTCGAACACCAGGTTGCCGGCCGTCGCGAGCGTTCCCCCGTTCCACGGCAGCGCGTACGGATGGCGCCAGACCTCCTTCTGAGCCACGGGGTCCCACGCGATCAGCGCGCCCTTCACGGCGTCCTTGGTGAGCAGGCTGAAGACGTCGAAGTCGGTGCCGGTGTTCCAGGCGCCGGGCTGATACTTGAAGTCCTGCTCGTTGCGATACGCGCCCTGGATGTCGTGGGTCGGAATGTAGACGAGCCCGGTCTTCGGGCTGAACGACATCGGGTGCCAGTTGTGTCCGCCGAAGGGCGTCGGCTTCACGAGCGCGAGCCCGTCGCGGTAGTCCTGGCCAGGATTCTCGACCGGGCGGCCGGTGGACTTGTCGACGCGGTCGGCCCAAGTGACTTCGACGTATTTTTCAGCGGAGATCAGCTCGCCTGTCTTGCGGTCGAGCACGTAGAAGAAGCCGTTCTTCGGCGCCTGCATGAGCACTTGCCGCGTGCGCCCGCCGATCTTCAGGTCGGCCAGAATCATGTGCTGAGTCGCGGTGAAGTCCCAGTTGTCACCCGGCGTGGTCTGGTAGTGCCAGACGATCTCCCCGTTCGCCGGGTTCAGCGCGAGGATCGAGGAGAGATACAGGTTGTCGCCGCCGCCGGGGCTGCGCAGCTGTCGCACCCAGGGCGAGCCGTTGCCCGTGCCGACGTAGAGCAGGTTCAGCTCCGGGTCGTAGGCCATCGAGTCCCAGGCCGTGCCGCCGCCGCCGATCTTCCACCACTCACCCTGCCAGGTCGCGGCGGCGCGCTCGAGCGCCTTCGACTCGAACGGCTGCGACGGATCACCCGGGACGGTGTAAGTGCGCCAGACCATCTTGCCCGACTCGGCCTCATAGGCCGACACGTAGCCGCGCACGCCCAGCTCGGCGCCGCCGTTGCCGATGATGACTTTCCCGTCGACGACGCGCGGCGCGCCCGTGATCGTGTAGGGCCGGCTCTGGTCGACCGTCAGCACCTGCCAGACCGGAGCGCCCGTCTTCTCGTCGAGCGCCGCGAGTCGGCCGTCGAGAACGCCGACGTAGATGCGCCCCTTGTAGAGCGCGACGCCGCGATTCACGACGTCGCAGCACGCCTTCTGCGCGACGAGCTTGTCGACCTCGGGATCCCACTTCCAGAGCTGCTTGCCGCTGCGCGCATCGACCGCGAACACCACGCTCCACGAGCCGGTGAAGAACAGCACGCCGTCGTGCACGATCGGGGTGGCCTCGTGACCGCGGCCGAGGCCCGTCTCGAAGGTCCAGACCTCGTGCATGCGCCCGACGTTGTCGGCGTTGATCTGGTCGAGCGGGCTGAAGCGCTGCTCGCCGTAGGTGCGGCCGGTGGTGAGCCACTCGCCGACGTCCGCGTCGGCGCCGCGCAGCCGCGCGTCGTCGACGACCTCGGACTCGGCGGCGCCGCTGCCGGCCTTGGCACCCGGCGCCGCGGCGCCGGCGTTCGAGCTGCTCTTCTGCTCGCGCTCCGAACACCCGAGCGCGACCGCCGCGGCAAGCAGCACCGCGACTCCGCGGGCCTGGCTGCGCATCCGTCCCCCCCTTCGACTCACCGGCGCTAGGCGAGCAGGCGAGTCAGAATCTCCCGCACGCGCGCCGGATCCACCTTGCCGCCGGTCGCCTTCATCACCTGGCCGACAAAGAAGTTCAGCAGCTTCGTGTCGCCGGCGCGGAACTTCGCGACTTGCGCCGCGTTCGCCGCGATCGCCGCATGCGCGTGCCGCTCGAGCTCGCCCGCGTCGGAGACGGCCTCGAGCCCGCGCGCGCGCACGATCGCCTCCGGGCGCGCGCCGCTCGCCGCCATCTCGGCGACGACCTCGCGCGCCGACGCCGCAGTGACTCGCCCCGCGTCGAGCATTCGCAGGAGCTCGACCAGATGCGCCGGAGTGAGCGGCAGCTCGGCGAGCGGCTTGCCCGCCTCGGTCGCCGCGGCCAGCACGTCGCGCATGACCCAGTTCGAGACCGTCTTGGGCTGGCCGTAGAGCCGGACCGACTCCTCGAAGAACTCGGCCACGTCCTTGTCGTCGGTCAGCACCGCCGCGTCGTAGCGCGGCAGGCCGAATGACTCGCGATACCGCGCGCGCCGAGCCTGCGGCAGCTCCGGGAGCGCCGCGCGCTGCGCCTCGAGCCAGCTCGACTCGAGATTGAGGGGCGGGAGATCGGGGTCGGGGAAGTAGCGGTAGTCGTCGGCGTGCTCCTTGCTGCGCATCGCCGACGAGCGACCGGCCCGGTCGTCCCAGTGGAGTGTCTGCTGCTTGACCTTCCCGCCCGACTCGATCAGCTCGATCTGGCGCCCGATCTCGTGGGCAATCGCGCGCTCGACGAAGCGGAAGGAGTTCAGGTTCTTCAGCTCGGTGCGCGTGCCGAGCGCCGGATCCCCGACGCGGCGCACCGACACGTTCGCGTCGCAGCGGAACTGGCCCTTCTCCATGTCCGCGTCCGAGACCTCGAGATAGCGCAGCACTTGGCGCAGGCTGCGCAGATAGGCGCCGGCCTCGGCCGGCGAGTGCAGCTGGGGCTCGGACACGATCTCGATCAGGGGCGCGCCGGCGCGGTTCAGATCGACGTGAGTCACTCCTCCGCCGGTCACCGCGTCGTCGTGGATGTTCTTCGCCGCGTCCTCCTCCATGTGAATGCGAGTGAGCGCGATCGCGCGCGGCGGGCCGTCGTCTTCCAGCGGGACCGCGCCGCCCTTCGCGAACGGCTCGTCGTACTGCGAGATCTGATAGCCCTTCGGGAGGTCGGGATAGAAGTAGTGCTTGCGCGCGAACGTCGAGACCGGCTGCAGCGCGCAGCCGAGTCCGAGCGCGGCGCGCACGGCGAGCTCGACCGCCTTCTCGTTCAGCACCGGCAGCACGCCGGGCAAGCCGATGTCGACCTCCGTGGTCTGTGAGTTGGGCTCGGCGCCGAACGCGTGCGGAGCGGAGCTGAAGAGCTTCGACTCGGTCTTGAGCTGCGCGTGCACCTCGAGACCGATCACCGCTTCCCAGCCCGACTTGATCTCGAACGCGTGCGTCTCTGCCACGCCGCGAAGTTATCCCTGGGCGCCGGGGTTTTCGAGGAGCTCGCTGTAGTCGCGAATCACGCGCGCGAGCCGGAACTCCTCGGGCAATCGCGAGCGCGGCGGCGGCTCGGGTCCGAGCGCGCGCGCGATCGCGCGCGCCAGGCCGCGCTCGTCGCCGTCGGCCACGAGCTGCGCGCCCGGAATCGCGGAGACGATCTCGCGCGTGCCCCCCGGGCAGTCGAACGCGACCAAGCGCGCGCCGCAGGCCGCGGCTTCGAGCACCGCCATGGGCAGGCCCTCGCGCCGCGAGCTCTGGACGAACACGTGCGCGAAGCGCATCCACGGGTAGGGATCCGCTTGGTAGCCGGCGAAGTGCACACGCGCGGCGAGCCCCAGCTCCGCTGCGCGCGACTCGAGCGCCGGGCGCTCGGGGCCGTCGCCGACCAGCCAGAGCTCCGCGGAGACTCCGCCGGCGACCACCTGCGCGAACGCCCCGAGCAAGCGGTCGTAACCCTTCACCGGAGAGAGTCGGCCGACGCCGACGATGTGCGGGCCGTCGGTCGGGAACGGCGAGCGCCCGCTGCCGAGCGCGGCCTCGATGCGCGCCTCGTCGATCGGATTTCGAATCATGCGGATCTGCCCGGGCGCCAGCGCGAAGCTCGAAACCAAGTCGTCGGCGATCGCGTGGGAGCACGCGACGATGCGGTCGGCGCGCGGATACAGCGCGCGGTACATCGCGCGCCAGAGCCGCGGGTGTGTCTGCTCCGCGACTTCGGCCGACAGGGTCGTGTGCTCGATGGGAGTCACTGCCGTTCCGGACGGCAGGAGCGGCCGCGAAGCCAGGATCATCAGATTGAGATAGCCGAGGTTCGGCACGATCACGGCGGGGCGCAGCGAGCGCACCAGCCGCGCGAGCGGCCGGATCGAGCGGCGCACGCGCCCCGAGCCCAGGTCGTGCACGGCGACGTCGCTCGGGATCTCTGCGAGAAACTCGCCGGACGCCTCGACCAGCGCCAGGTGCAGCTCGAAGCGATCGCGCGGCAGCTGCTGCAGCAAGAGAGTCACGACGCGCTCCGCGCCGCCGAGGCGCAAGCTCGGGATCACGAAGAGCACCCGAGTCCGGCCAGTCGCGCGGGCCGCGCTTTCGGTCACGGAACCAGGTTGATGAGGCGCCCGGGCACGTAGATCACGCGCCGCGGCTCGCGCGCGCCCAGGTGCTTCGCGACGTTCTCGTCGGCGAGCGCGGCGGCGCGCACCGCCGCCTCGTCCGCGTCGGCGGCCACGCGCACGCGCCCGCGCAGCTTGCCCGCGACCTGCACGCTGATCTCGATCTCCTCGGCCACCAGCAGCGCCGGATCGGCCGCGGGCCACGGCGCGCGGGCGAGTGACTCCGCGTGGCCGAGGCTCTCCCAGAGCTCTTCCGCCAAGTGCGCCGCGAGCGGCGCGAGCAAGAGGACGAACGGCTCGACCAGCGCGCGCGTCGCGGGCGCGTCCTTCTCGAGATCGCGTACGAAGATCATCAGCTGCGCGATCGCGGTGTTGAACTCGAGCGCCTCGCAGTCGGCGGTCACCTTGGCGATGGTGCGCGCCAGCAGGCGCCGCTGCTCGAGCGTCCCCGGACCCGGCGCGAAGCCGCGCAGCCGGTCGCCGCCCTCGCGCTCTTCCATCACCAGGCGGTAGGCGCGGCCGAGAAAGCGCGCGACGCCGGGGATGCCGTCGGTCGACCAGGGCGCGGCCTTGCCCAGCGGCCCGATGAACATCTCGTAGAGGCGCATCGCGTCGGCGCCGAACTCCGCGATCACGTCGTCGGGGGTGACGACGTTCCCGCGGCTCTTCGACATCTTCTCGGTGACTTCCTCGAGCTCGACGTCGGCTGCCGGGGCGAGCGCGCGCCCGCCCTGCCAGCGGACCGCGCCGGTCTCGACCCACTCCTCGCTGAGCTCGTTGCCCGAGCCGACGTGGACGGGTGTCTCGCCCTCGAAGAGCACGTCGGCCCGCGAGAAGTATTTCGGCGCGCCGCCGGAGTCGTCGCGAAACACGCGGTAGCTCTTGCCCTGGATCATCCCCGGGTTGAGCAGCTTCTGGAACGGCTCGACGGTGTGAACCAGACCGAGGTCGTAGAGCACCTTGTGCCAGAAGCGCGCGTAGAGCAGGTGGAGCACCGCGTGCTCCGCCCCGCCGACGTACAAGTCGACGTTCATCCAGTAGCGCTCGGCCTCGCGCGAGAACGGCGCCTCCGCGTTGTGCGGATCGCAGAAGCGGAGGTAGTACCAACAGCTGCCCGCCCACTGCGGCATGGTGTTCGTGTCCCGCCGCGCGGGGCGGCCGGTCTCGCGGTCGACGGTCGCGGCCCAGTCACCGGCGCGCGCCAGCGGCGGCTCGAAGCCGCCGCGCGGCTTGAAGTCCTCGAGCTCGGGCAGGCCGACCGGCAGCTCCGACTCGGGCAACAGCTTCACCTGTCCGTCGTCGGTGTGAATCACCGGGAACGGCTCGCCCCAGTAGCGCTGCCGACTGAACAGCCAGTCGCGCAGCTTGTAGGAGACCGCGCGCTTGCCGACGCCGTGCTCCTCGAGCCACGCGGTCATCTTCTCCTTGGCCTCGGCCGTGGGCAGGCCGTCGAGGAAGCCCGAGTTCACGGCGACGCCGTCGCCCTCGAACGGAGCCTCGGCGCCCTCGCCGCCCTTCACGACCTCGACGATCGGCAGCCCGAAGCTCTTCGCGAAGGCGTGGTCGCGCGAGTCACTCGCCGGCACCGCCATGATCGCGCCGGTGCCGTACGAGGCCAGCACGTAGTCGGCGACCCAGATCGGGATCCGCGAGCCGTTGACCGGGTTGGTCGCGAACGCACCCGTGTCGACGCCGGTCTTGCTCTTCGCGTCGGCGGCGCGCGCGCGCTCGCTCTTGCGCGCGGCGGCCTCCAGATAGCCGTGTACGGCCGCACGCCGGGCCGGCGTCGTGACTTTCTCGACCAGCGGATGCTCGGGCGCGAGCACCATGTACGTCGCGCCGAACAGCGTGTCGGGCCGCGTCGTGTACACCTCGAGCGACTCACTCGGCAGGTCCGCCAGCGGGAAGAACACGCGCGCCCCGACCGACCGCCCGATCCAGTCGTGCTGCATTTTCACGATGTGCTCGGGCCAGTCGACCAGCGCGAGATCCTCGATGAGTCGGTCCGCGTAGGCCGTGATGCGCAGCATCCACTGCTTCAGCGGCACGCGAACCACCGGGTGACCGCCGATGTCGCTGCGCCCGTCGCGCACCTCTTCGTTCGCGAGCACGGTGCCCAGCTCGGGACACCAGTTCACGGGCACCTCGGCCTCGTACGCGAGGCCCAGCTCGAACAGCTTGCGGAAGATCCACTGCGTCCAGCGCACATAGCCGGGGTCGGTCGTGTCGATCTCGCGCTCCCAGTCGTACGAGAGACCAAGCGCCTGCAGCTGCTCGCGGTA
>JBIOJK010000154.1:0-7426 GCA_044450765.1 Myxococcota bacterium
CCTCGAAGCCCCGCAGCTGCAGCCGTCGCATCGCCGCGTAGACCGCCGGCCCGAATCCGCGGATGAAGAACGACGCCAGCGCCCCGCCCCACGCCACCGCCTGCCAGCGCAGAGGGCGGAAGCCGAGAGCCTCGGCAGAGAGCCCCTCGCGCGCAAACGCGAGCGACAGCACCCCGACGGTGATCGCCACCAGCGCGGCCTGGCCGACCAGGGACTCGCCGAGCCCCGCGGGGCCGCCGCCGCGCCGCTCGCTCAGCGCCGCCAAAGCCAGCGGCCCGAGCAGCGCGAGGCCGACACCGAGAAGCGTCACGGCTCGCCGCGCTCGAAGTGGAATTCGACCAGATACACGTTCTCGCCTGGCCCGTGCTTCGCGACCTTGAGCAGGTCGACCACCCCGGCGAACCCCGACTTCCGGGCTAGCGCGGGAGTCACTTCGCCGAGCTCGATGCGCCGGATCGAGTCGACCTCGACCGCTCCATCCGCGAACCGGTAGCGCCCGCCCGCCTTCACGCGCGGGCGCTGCCAGATCCGCACGCTGCAGGTGATCTTTCCGCTGCGGATGCCCGCGTGAAGTCGCTTGGTGAACGTCACGGTTCGCGCGACGGGCCGCAGAGCTCCAGCGAGCACCAGCGGCGCACCGAATTGATCAGGAACAGGCGGCTCGCCCGTTCGAGCGCCTTCAGCGGAACGATCTCTTCCTCGAGCTCGCGGCGCTCGAGCAGCTCGGCGCGGAAAGTGCCCGGCAGCAGGCCCGAGGCCGTGTGCGGGGTGACTCGCCGGCCGTCGACCTCGAGCGCGATGTTCGCCGAACACGAGTCACAGAGCTCGCCGCGCTCGTTCCAGAGCAGCACGTCCTGCACATCCGGCTGCGCGCGCAGCGCGCGCTCGTAGACCCCGCGCCGCGAGGTCTTGTGGCGCAGGAACTCGTCGGCGCTGTCCACCGGGGCGAGCGCGAGCGCCGCGGGCACCGGGCTGCTCGGCTTCACGTCCACGTGCTCCAGAAAGATGCCGCCGCCCGCCGACAGCTCGAGTCGCACCTTGCGCGGCACCTGCGGCAGCTGCGCGGCGAACTCGTCGAGCCGGCGAGTCACTTCCGCGAGATCGCAGGCGAAGCGGAAGTGCGCCGCGGACGCGGCCAGCCGGCCGAGATGCCGCTCGAGCAGGAAGTAGCCCGGCCCCGGCTCCCAGAGGAAAGCTTCGTAGAGCTCGAAGCCGGACACGGCTCGAGGCTACGCGAAGAGCGTTTCGGCCGCGCCGACCACGCCGAGCGCTGCACCCAGCCGCAGGTCGTTCAGCGCCAGCACGAACGCGAGGCGCGGTCCGGCGGCGCGCAGGCGCCCGATCGCCACGTCGTCGTGACCGAGCGCGGCGCGCGGCGTCGGCAGCTCGCTCTCGGGCAGGATCGTGACGTTGCGCTCCGCCGCGAGCAGCGCGCGCGCCTCGTCCGCGGTGAGAGGCTTCGCGAGCTCGAGGTGCACCAACGCGAGGCTCCCGCCGAGCGTCGGGATCCGCACGCGGGTGAGCTCGAGCGCGAGCTCGTCCGCGGCGAGCAGCCGCTTCAGCACGCGGCCGAGCGCGATCTCATCGCTCGTCTCGCCGGTCGCCTCGAGCGCGCCGATCTGCGGCAGACAGTCGAAGGCCAGCGACTGACCGAAGACTTCGGACTCCGAGCGCTCGCCGCTCATCCGGTTCAGCACCTGCACGGTGTGATCGGTGAGCTCGCCGACGCCGGCGATCCCGGCGCCAGACGCGGACTCGAGCGTGACCGCCGTCGCGCGGCGCAGAATCGCGGCGCGCGCGAACGGATGCAGCGCAATCGCCAGGCCCACGCCGACTCCGCGCGGCACGGCGACGAACGCCGGCCGCGCCTGCGCGTCGACCGGGGGAGTCACTCCGGGAAGGAACAGCGGCACCGCGGGATCGCCTTCGAGCGCGCCGCTCACGTCGATCACGCGCGCGCTGCTGCGGCGCAGCGCCGGCAGCAGCTCCGGCAGAGCGCCGCGCGCCGCGCAGACGACCAAGTCGCACGCCGCGATCTCGTCCGCGCGCACGCGGCGGAGCTTCACCGACTCACCGCGGAACTCGAGCTCCTCGCCCTCCGAGTCGGGCGACGCGTAGGCGCGCAGCTCGCGCAGCGGAAAGCGGCGCTCCTCGAAGACCTGCAGGATCTCGGCGCCGACGGCGCCCGTCGCTCCCAGCAGGGCGACTCGCGGGCTCGGGGCCGGCACTAGACGAGCGCTTCCCGGACGCGCGCGCCCATCGCGCGGGTGCCGAGGATCGTGAGTCCCGGGCCACGGCCGAGATCGCCGGTGCGGTAACCCGAGTCGATCACCGCCTCCACCGCGCGCCGCACGCGCGCCGCGTCCTTCGCGCGGGCGAGGCCGTGATCGAGCAGCATCGCGACCGACAAGATCGCGGCGAGCGGGTTCGCCTTGTCCTGCCCCGCGATGTCCGGCGCGCTGCCGTGAATCGGCTCGAAGAGGCCACGGCCGGCGTCACCCAGACTGGCGGACGGCAGCATGCCGAGCGAGCCGGTGATCATCGCGGCCTCGTCGGAGAGGATATCGCCGAACAGGTTCGGGCAGAGCAGCACGTCGAACTTCGGCGCGTCGCGCAGCAGCACCATCGCGGCCGAGTCCACGAGCTGATGTTCGAGGCGCACGTCGGGGAATTCCGGCGCGACCTCCTCGACGATCTCGTTCCAGAAGGCACTCACTTCGAGCACGTTCGCCTTGTGAATGTTCGTCACGAGCTTCTTGCGCCCCTGCGCCGCGCGGAAGGCGACGCGCGCGATGCGCGCGACCTCGTGCTCGTCGTAGACCTCGGTGTTCAGCGCGCGCCGCACACCGTCGCGGTCGTCGCGGCCGCGCGGCTCGCCGTAGTAGATGCCGCCCGTGAGCTCGCGCACGACGATCAGGTCGACGCCTTCGACACACTCGCGGCGCAATGGACTCGCGTCGCCCAGCGCCTTCAGCACCGTCGCGGGGCGCAGATTCGCGTACAGGCCGAGCTCCTTGCGAATCCGCAGCAGCCCGCGCTCCGGCCGCGTGCCGGGCGGCAGCTTGTCCCACTTCGGGCCGCCGACTGCGCCGAGCAGGACCAGGCCACACGCCTTCGCGCGCGCGACGGTCTCGTCCGAGAGCGGCGCGCCGTCGCGGTCGATCGCGCAGCCGCCGATCAGCGCCTCCTCGAGCTGGACGTCCGGCGCGACGGCGTGCAGAACGGCGACCGCCTCGGCAGTCACCTCGGGACCGATCCCGTCGCCGGCAAGCACGAGCACGCGGGTCACGGGATCAGACACCTTTGAGCGAGGAGGCGACGCCGATCTTGCGCCGCTGCTCGAGCTTGTTGAGCGCGTGGATGTACGCTTTCGCCGACGCGACCAAGACGTCGGTGTCCGCGGCCTGACCGATCACGCGCAGGCCGTCTTGCTCGAGCGTCACCGAGACCTCGCCCTGGGCGTCGATGCCGCTCGTGACCGCGGACACGAGATACTTGAGCAGCTTCACCTTCGCACCGGAGAGCTGTTCGATCGCCGAGAAGATCGCATCGACCGGGCCGGTGCCCATCGCGGCGATCTTGCGCGGGTCGCCCTTCACTTCCAGCTCGACGGTCGCCGTCGGAGTCGCGAAGGTGCCCGAGACCACGTGCATGTTCAGGAGCTTGAACATCTCCTCGACGCGCAGCAGCTGGTCGGTGACGAGCGCCTCGATGTCCTCGTTGTAGACGACCTTCTTGGCGTCGGCCAAGTCCTTGAACCGCTTGAAGGCGTGGTTGAAGTCGATTCGCTCCGGATCGAAGCCGAGCTCGCGCAGGCGCTCGCCGAACGCGTGGCGGCCCGAGTGCTTCCCGAGCACGAGCTCGCTCGAGGCGCGGCCGACCGCTTCGGGAGTCATGATCTCGTACGTGAGTCGGTTCGCGAGCATGCCGTGCTGGTGAATGCCCGCCTCGTGCGCGAATGCGTTGTCGCCGACGACGGCCTTGTTCGGCGGCACGGGCACGCCGATCACCGACGAGAGCAAGCGGCTGGTCGGGTAGATCTCCTTGCCGACGATTCCCGTGTCGCAGCCGCCGAAGAACTCCTGGCGCGTGCGCAGCGCCATGACGACTTCCTCCATCGCGGTGTTGCCGGCGCGCTCGCCGATCCCGTTGACGGTGCACTCGACCTGGCGCGCGCCGGCGCGAATCGCGGCCAGCGAGTTCGCGACCGAGAGCCCGAGGTCGTCGTGGCAGTGCACCGAGAAGCGCGCGAGATGGGACTGGGGTACGCGCTGGCGCAGATACGTGATCAGCTCGGAGTACTCGAACGGGGTGGTGTAGCCGACCGTGTCGGGGATGTTCAGGGTGCGGGCCCCCGCCGCGATCGCGCGGCCGCACATCTCGACCAGGAACTCCCAGTCACTGCGCGTCGCGTCCTCACAGGAGAACTCGACGTCTTCGCAGTAGCTGCGCGCACGGGTCACCGCGCGCACAGCTTCCTCGAGCACCTTCTCCTTCGACATGCGCAGCTTGTCGCGCATGTGGATCTCGCTGGTCGCGATGAAGACGTGAATGCGCGGATGCGCGGCCTCGCGAAGCGCCTCCCAGGCGCGGTCGACGTCCTCGTCGTTGGTGCGCGCCAGCCCGCAGATGACGGGCCGGCGCACTTGGGCGGCGACCGCCTTCACGGCGTCGAAATCGCCCTGCGACGCGACCGGAAAGCCGGCCTCGATCACGTCGACGCCGAGCTTCTCGAGCTGGCGCGCGACGATCAGCTTCTCCTCGAGATTCATGCTGCAGCCCGGCGATTGCTCGCCGTCGCGCAAGGTCGTGTCGAAGATCAGGACGCGTTCAGCGGACATTGCCGAGTGACTCCTGCTCGTGTTCGGCCGGCGCCGCCTCGGGCCTCGGCTTGCGGCGCTCGAACCACCAGAGAACGGGACCCGAGACCAGATACGCGATGCCCAATGCGAACAGCATCGTCTCGTGGTTCAGCAACACGACGACCAGAAACAGCAACAGCGCGACCAGGGTCGGGTACGCGCTCTTGCCCTCGATCTTGATCGCCTTCACGCTCGGGTACGGAATCGTGCTGACCATGAGCAGCGCGAGCAGTGCGAAGAACGAAGTGATCGCGATGCTCAGCGGCCGCGGGAACGGCGGCGCCACCTCGAAGTAGCCGACGAACCAGACGGTCGCGGCGACCATGCCCCCGGCGAAGGTGGTCGCGATCCCCTGGAAGTGCTTCTGATTCGGGTCGTCGACCTTCGCGTTGAAGCGCGCGAGCCGCAGCGCCGCGCACAGCGCGAACAAACCGGCAATCAGCCAGCCGCGCGGTCCGAGCGGCAGCAGGGTCCAGTTGTACATCAGCAGCGCCGGCGCGAGGCCGAAGGCGGTCAGGTCGGAGAGCGAATCGAACTCGACGCCGAAGCGGCTCGACGAGTGAGTCGCGCGCGCGACGCGGCCGTCCAGCATGTCGCAGATCATGGCGAGTACGATCGCGAGCGCGGCTTTCTCGAACTCGCCGCGGATCGAGAGCGTGATCGACCAGAAGCCGAGCATGAGCCCGGTGCTGGTGATCAGGTTCGGGAGCAGATACACGGCGCGGCGCCGCTCACGGCGTCCGCCGCGGCGGCGGCGCCTGCGCTCCCGGAAACCCTCGCGCTGGGCCGGGGTCAATTCTTGCTCCGGTCGACCAGCCGGTGCTCGCGCAGCCACGGCATCATCGCGCGCAGCTCCTTGCCGATCTTCTCGACCGGGTGCTCTTCGCCGAGCTTGCCGAGCGCCGTGAAGACTGGCTTGCCGACGCGCGCCTCCTGCAGCCACTCACTCGCGAAGCGGCCCGACTGGATCTCGCCGAGGATCCGCTTCATCTCGCGCTTCGTGTCGTCGGTGACGACGCGCGGCCCACGGGTCAGATCGCCGTAGCGCGCCGTATTCGAGACCGAGTATCTCATGTTCGAGATGCCGCCCTCGTAGATCAGGTCGACGATCAGCTTCACCTCGTGGATGCACTCGAAGTAGGCCATCTCGGGTGCGTAGCCCGCCTCGATCAGTGTCTCGAAGCCGGCCTGCATGAGCGCAGTGAGTCCGCCGCAGAGGACCGCCTGCTCGCCGAACAAATCCGTCTCGGTCTCCTCGCGGATCGTGGTCTCGATGATTCCGGCGCGGCCGCCGCCGATGCCCTTCGCGTACGCGAGGCCGACCTCGAGCGTGTTGCCCGACGGGTCGCGGTCGACCGCGACCAGACACGGCACGCCGCCGCCCTTCGCGTACGCGTCGCGCACCAGGTGACCGGGTCCCTTCGGCGCGACCATGAAGGTGTTCACGCCCTCGGCCGGCGCGATGCAGCCGAAGTGGAAGTTGAATCCGTGCGCGAGCGCGAGATAGCTGCCGGGTTTCAAGTTCGGGCGGATCTCGGCTTCGTAGACCTGCGCCATCGTCTCGTCGGGCAAGGTCATCATCACGACGGACGCCGCCGCGGTCGCGTCGGGAACGGAGAGCACGCGCAGGCCTTCCGCCTTCGCCTTCTTCACCGTGGGCGAGCCGGGCCGCAGACCGATCACCACGTCGACGCCGCTGTCGCGCAGGTTGAGTGAGTGGGCGTGGCCCTGGCTGCCGTAGCCGAGGACCGCGACCGTCTTGCCTTGGAGTCGCGCGAGGTCGGCGTCTTTGTCGTAGTACACGCGCATGGCGGGACATCTCCTCTGGCGGAGGCCGGGACGGGAGGTCGAGAAAGAGACGCGATTCCGCGGCCTTATCCGGGGCGGCTCCAGGGTATGGGTTCGGCATTCGAGTGTAAAGCCGAGCGCTTGACCTCGGCCTCCGCGCGCCTCAGATAGCGCAGCTCGACGCGCTCCGGCGCGCACGCTGCACCCGCCGCCGAGAGCCGCTGACCGAGCCGCCCGACCGAGCGCGCGCGCAGCGCGCCGACCGAGTCGGGCGAGAAACGCGCGCGCGCGCCGAGCTCCGCCTCGAGCACGGAGCGGTAGAGCTTTGCGCCGCTGCCGAGAAACGAGATCGGCTGACCGGGGGGAAGCGCCGCCGCCCACTCGCGCGCGGACGCGCAGGCGTCCGGCAAGAGCGCGTTTGCGTTCGCGTCGTAGAGGCCGGCATACACTTCTCCGCGTCGGGCATCCAGCAGCGGCGCCCTGAGTCCGGGGGTGTCCGCCTGCAGCGCGAGCGCGGCCAGGGTCGGCACCGGCACGATCCGGCGCTTGCAGCCGAAGCTGAGTCCGAGGGCGGTCGCGAGCCCGATGCGCAGTCCCGTGAACGAGCCCGGCCCGATCGCCAGCGCGATCTCGGTGACCTCCGCGAGCGGGCGATTCACCCGCGCGAGCAGCTGCTCGAGACACACGAGCAGGCTCGCCGCGTGGCGCTCGCTCGCGGCGACGTCCTGCTCGCCGAGCAGTGACTCACCCTCGAAGAGCGCCACGCCTCCGCGCTC
>JBIOJK010000155.1:0-7377 GCA_044450765.1 Myxococcota bacterium
CGCGGCGATCCCGGCCGCGCGCGCCCTTCGCGCTCGCGCGCAGCGACGGCTTCTGCGCGTCGGGCGCGCGGCTCGACACTTCGCCCGGATCAGGCCGAGTCGACGAGGTCGATCAGCGCCTGGATGCGATCGCGCGGCACGGCCACCAGATCGCGCGTGCGCAAGAGCTCGCTCGCGATGTTCAGCGCCGCGAGCACCGACGCGTCCTGTGTGTCCGGAGTCGACTGCCGCACTTCGCGCAGCACGCCGTCGACATACTCGGCGACCGCTTCGAGGTGCTCGCGGTCCGCGTCTGTGCGCACGCGGTACTCGCGCTCGAGGATCTTGATCACCATCGAGCGACCGGAGCTCGACCCGCTCATGGTGCTCATCGGGCGTGCGGCGCCGAGTCGCCGTCCGCGGCTTCGATCAGCCGATCGACGTCCGCCAGCAGCGCGTCGACGCGCGCCACCAGCTCGTCCCGCGCCCGCTCGCCGGAGGCGAGCCTCGCGTCGAGCTCGGCGATCCGGCGCTCTCGCGCCGCGATCGCCTCGCGCAGCTCGCTCACGGCGCGCTGCGTCGCGCGGTGGCGCTCGATCAAGCGCTCGAGGCGGCTGCCGAGCACCGCCACCAGATCGTCCCCAACCATCGGCCGCCGAGGCTCGCTGCGAGTCTCGAACAGGCCCGCGGATTCGTTGACCACGACCGCTTCCCCTCGCGCGCGTGCGCGCGCACCGAAGTGACTTGGGGGGTAAGCGCATGGTTCACCGGCAAGCGCGCGCCGTCAAGCGCGTCGCGCGAGAAAAAATCAGCGCCGCTGCCGCTTTACCGGATCTCCCCAACGCGGAGCTTGCGGATCCGCACGGATCCCCGTTCTTGCTTGACACGCTTTCGCGGCTTCCGCTAGCCTAGGGTTCGTCAAATTCCCCGGAAAATCGCGCACTTCCGACTGACTCATCCCGGCTTGCGACGGTCTTTGATGGACTCGGAAACAGGCCGGAGAGCAGCTCGCAGCAGATCTCGGGAGTGGGGTCTCGAAGCAGCGCGACTGGGCGAGCTTGATCTCCGGGGACGCCCCTCCTCCGGCCGGGTCGGTCGCGGCGACGGCGTCTCGCACGGCGTACGCGTGCGCACGGAGTCTTCGAGGAAGTGCGAATGAGTGACCCGAGCGTTCCGGAGCGACAAGGACTCTACGACCCGCGCTTCGAGCACGAGGCCTGCGGCGTCGGCTTCGTGTGCAACATCGACGGCCGCGCGTCGCACGAGATCATCCAGCGCGGCCTGCAGGTCCTGGTCAATCTGACGCATCGCGGCGCGACCGGCGCGGACGCCGAGACAGGCGACGGCGCGGGAATCCTCATGCAGATTCCGCATGCGTTCCTGGAGCGCGAGTGCGCGAGCCTGGGCATCCGACTCCCCGAGCCCGGTGAGTACGGCGTCGGCGCCGTCTTTCTGCCGCAGGACCCGAGTCAGCGCGCGCGCTGTGAGTCGTGCATCGAGCGGACGGTCGCCGAAGAGGGTCAGCACTTGCTCGGCTGGCGCGACGTGCCCGTCCACCCCGAGCACATCGGCGAGAACGCGCGCAAGATCGTGCCGCGCATCCGGCAGTTCTTCGTGCTGCGCGGCAGCGGCCTCGACGGCGCGGCGTTCGAGCGCAAGCTCTTCGTGATTCGCAAGCGCGTGGAGAACGCGCTGCGCAGCGACGGCGTGCGCGCCTTCCACGTGCCGAGTCTCTCGAGTCGAACGCTGGTCTACAAGGGGCTCCTGCTCGCGTTCCAGGTCAAGAAGTTCTACCCGGACCTCGCCGACCCCGCGATCGAGAGCGGCCTTGCGCTCGTGCACCAGCGCTACAGCACGAACACCTGGCCGACCTGGAACCTGGCGCACCCCTACCGCTATCTGTGTCACAACGGCGAGATCAACACCGTGCGCGGCAACCACAACTGGATGCGCGCGCGCGAAGCGGTGATCCGCTCCGGCGTCTGGGGTGACGACATCGACAAGATCTTCCCGCTGGTGACCGCCGGCGGCTCCGATTCGTCCATGCTCGACAACGCGCTCGAGTTTCTCGTGCTCTCGGGCCGCGACGTCGCGCACGCGATGATGATGCTGATTCCCGAGGCCTGGGATCGCGACCCGCTGATGCGCGACGAGAAGAAGGCCTTCTACGAGTACCACCAGTGTCTGATGGAGCCGTGGGACGGCCCGGCGTCGATCTGCTTCTCGGACGGCACGCGGATCGGCGCGACGCTCGACCGCAACGGCCTGCGCCCGTCGAGATACTGGGTGACCAAGGACGGGTTCGTCGTGCTGTCTTCGGAGTGCGGCGTGCTGCCGATCAACCCCGAGGACGTGCGCTACAAAGGCCGCCTGCAGCCGGGCCGCATGCTCCTGATCGACACCGGCGAAGGCCGCATCATTCCCGACGAGGAGCTGAAGGCGTTCTACGCGCGGCGGCGCCCGTATCGCGACTGGCTGCGCGAGAACATGACCAAGCTCGGCGACCTGCCGGCGCGCGCGGCGCCAGCCGAGCGCGACGGCGAGACCGATCGGCTCACTCGCCAGAAGCTGTTCGGTTACTCGCTCGAGGACCTGCGCATCCTGCTCGCGCCGATGGCCGCGAACGCCGTCGAGGCGGACGGCTCGATGGGCAACGACACGCCGATCGCCGCGCTCTCCGACCGCCCGCAGCTCCTGTTCAACTACTTCAAGCAGGTGTTCGCGCAGGTCACGAACCCGTCGATCGACTCGATCCGCGAAGACAGCGTCATGTCGCTGATCAGCACGCTCGGCTGCGAGCGGAACCTGCTGGACGAGACTCCGGAGCAGGCGCGCCTGCTCGAGCTCGAGCAGCCGATCCTGTCCGCCGGCGATCTCGAGAAGATCCGCCAGATCGACCACCCCTGGCTGCGCGCCGCGACGATCGACTGCGTCTTCGACCCTACCGGCGCCGCGACTCACGCGGCCGCGGAGGCCGCGCTGCGCGCCGGGCTCGATCGAATTCGCCGCGCGGCCGCCGACGCGGTGCGCGGCGGCGCGTCGATCCTGGTGCTCTCGGACCGCGCCGCCGGCCGCGCGCGCGCCGCCGTGCCGAGCCTGCTCGCGACGGCCGCGGTGCACCACCACCTGTGCCGCGAGGGCCTGCGCATGCGCTGCGGGCTCGTCGTCGAGACCGGTGAAGCGCGCGAAGTGGCGCACTTCGCGCAGCTGATCGGCTTCGGCGCGGCGGCGATCCATCCGTACCTGGCGTTCCAGACCGTGACTCAGATCGTCGGCGACGGCACCTGGGTGCCCGCCGAGCTCACGGTCGAGAAGGCGCAGTACAACTACGTGAAGGCGATCGGCAAGGGCCTGCTCAAGATCTTCGCGAAGATGGGCATCTCGACCCTGGCGAGCTACCGCGGCGCGCAAATCTTCGAGGCCGTCGGCATCGAAGAGGCGGTCGTGCGCGAGTTCTTCACCGACACCGCGTCGCGGATCGGCGGAGTCACTCTCGGCGTGATCGCGAGCGAGGCGCAGAAGCGACACGAGTCTGCGTACCCCTCGACGGTCGCCTTCGAGCACGAGCTCGAGATCGGCGGCGAGTATCAGTGGCGGCGCGGCGGAGAGCGGCACCTGCTGAATCCCTCGACGATCCACCGGCTGCAGAACGCGGTGCGCCGGAACGACGTCGGCCAGTACCGCGAGTACGCGAAGGCGATCAACGACCAGAGCCGCGAGCACTACACGATTCGCGGCCTGCTGCGCTTCGTGAGCGACCTGCCGCCGATTCCGGTCGACGAGGTCGAGCCGGTGGGCGAGATCCTGAAGCGGTTCTGCACCGGCGCGATGAGCTTCGGCTCGATCAGCGCCGAGGCGCACGAGACACTCGCCATCGCCATGAACCGGATCGGCGGGAAGTCGAACAGCGGCGAAGGCGGCGAGGATCCCAAGCGCTTCACGCGCGACCCCAACGGCGACTGGCGGCGTAGCGCCATCAAGCAAGTCGCGTCGGGCCGCTTCGGCGTGTCGAGCTGGTATCTCGTGAACGCCGACGAGCTGCAGATCAAGATCGCGCAGGGCGCCAAGCCCGGCGAAGGCGGCCAGCTGCCGGGTTACAAGGTCAATCGCTGGATCGCGCGCGTGCGCAATGCGACGCCGGGGGTCGGGCTGATCTCGCCGCCGCCGCACCACGACATCTACTCGATCGAAGACCTCGCGCAGCTGATCTACGACCTGAAGAACGCGAACGCGAAGGCCGACATCTCGGTGAAGCTCGTGTCGGTCTCCGGTGTCGGCACGATCGCGGCCGGCGTATCGAAGGGCCACGCGGAGTCCGTGCAGATCGCCGGCTTCGAGGGCGGCACCGGCGCGTCGCCGCTCACCTCGATCAAGCACGCCGGCGTGCCCTGGGAGATCGGGCTCGCCGAGACACAGCAGGCGCTGGTCATGAACGACCTGCGCGGGCGCATTCGCGTGCACGTCGACGGGCAGCTGCGCACCGGCCGCGACGTGATCATTGGCGCGATCCTGGGCGCGGACGAGTTCGGCTTCGGCACCATCGCGCTCGTCGCGCTGGGCTGCATCATGATGCGCGTCTGTCACTTGAACACCTGCCCGGTCGGCGTCGCGACGCAGAACGAGCAGCTGCGCAAGAAGTTCACCGGCGAGCCGGAGCACGTCGTGCGCTTCCTGCGCTTCGTCGCCGAGGAGACGCGCGAGATCCTCGCGTCACTGGGCTACCGCAAGCTCGACGATGTGATCGGGCGCACCGACCTGGTCGAGCCGAACCCGGAGATCAGTCACTGGAAGCTGCCGCACGGCCTCGACTGGTCGGCGATCCTGCACCGCCCGACGCCGCCCTACGAGGGTGTCTCGATCCGGCGCGTCTGCGGGCAGCAACACGGGCTGGACAAGGCGCTCGACATCGAGCTGCTGCGGTTGTGCCGGCCGGCGATCGAGAACATGGAGCCGGTCGAGCTCTCGCTGCCGATCCGCAACGTGAACCGCACCGTCGGCACGATGCTGGGCTCGGCGGTGTCACTCCGCCACGGGCTCGAGGGCCTGCCCGACAACACGATCCGCATCCGCTTCACCGGCAGTGCCGGTCAGAGCTTCGGCGCGTTCCTGCCGAAGGGAATCACTCTGAGCTTGTCCGGCGACGCGAACGACTACACCGGCAAGGGTCTCTCGGGCGGCCGCATCGTGGTCTTCCCGCACCCCGAGTCCACGTTCGATCCCGCGCAGAACATCATCATCGGGAACGTCGCGCTCTACGGCGCCACGAGCGGCGAGGCGTTCTTCCGCGGGGTCGCGGGCGAGCGCTTCTCGGTGCGCAACAGCGGTGCGCGCGCGGTCGTCGAGGGCGTCGGCGATCACGGCTGTGAGTACATGACCGGCGGCCGCGTGGTCGTGCTGGGCGGCGTCGGCAGAAACTTCGCGGCGGGCATGAGCGGCGGCATCGCCTACGTGCTGGACCCCCTGCGCGCGTTCCCGGAGCTCTGCAACCCGGGCACCGTCGATCTCGAGAGAGTCGAGACCGACGCCGACGAGCGCGAGCTGCGCGATCTGGTCGAGGCGCACTACCGACACACGCGCAGCGAGCGCGCCGAGCAAGTGCTCGAGAAGTGGGCGACCACGCTGCCGAATTTCGTGAAGGTGTTCCCGCGCGAGTACAAGCGCGCCCTGCTCGGCGTCGAGTTCGGAAAAGAGAACTACTGATGGGCAAGGCGACCGGCTTCCTCGAGCTCGGCCGGAAGACACCGGCGAAGCGCCCCGCCCAGGAGCGCGTCGAGGACTATCTCGAGATCTACACGGACCCGCCGGAAGAGGCGATCCGCGCCCAGGCCTCGCGCTGCATGGACTGCGGCGTGCCGTTCTGCAACAGCGGCTGTCCGCTCGGGAACATCATCCCGGACTGGAACGACCTGGTGTACCGGGGCAAGTGGCGCGAGGCGCTCGACCGCCTGCACCGCACCAACAACTTTCCCGAGTTCACCGGCCGCATCTGCCCTGCGCCTTGTGAGTCGGCCTGCGTGCTGGGCATCAACGACGATCCGGTCACGATCGAGTTCATCGAGAAGACGATCGCCGAGCGCGCCTTCGCCGAGGGCTGGATCGTGCCCGAGCCACCCGTGACTCGCAGCGGGCGCAAGGTCGCGGTGATCGGCTCCGGACCCGCGGGTCTCGCCGCCGCGCAGCAGCTGAACCGCGCCGGGCATCTGGTGACGCTCTTCGAGAAGAAGGACCGGCTCGGCGGGCTGCTGCGCTACGGCATCCCCGACTTCAAGCTCGAGAAGTGGACCGTCGACCGGCGCGTCGAGCTGATGATCGCCGAGGGCGTGCAGGTTCGCACCGGCGTGCACGTGGGCCGCGACGTCTCGGGACCCGAGCTGCTGCGCGAATTCGACGCCGTGCTGCTGGCCGGCGGCGCCGAGTCAGCGCGCGATCTCACGACCCCCGGCCGCGAGCTCGACGGCATTCACTACGCCATGGACTTCCTCGAGCAGCAGAACCGCCGGCTGGCGGGCGACACGGTTCCGGACGCGGGGGCGATCCTCGCGACGGGCAAGAACGTGCTGGTGCTCGGCGGTGGGGACACCGGCTCCGACTGCATCGGCACGAGTCACCGTCAGGGCGCCAAGCACGTCTACAACTTCGAGCTGCTCGACCGCCCACCCGAGTCGCGGCCCGAGGACGCGCCGTGGCCAGTGCACCCGATGCCGTCGCAGATCCTGCGCACCTCGACCTCGCACGAGGAAGGCGGCTCGCGCGACTGGGGCATCTCGACGACCGGATTCTCCGGCGACGGCCGCGTGCAGAAGCTGCACGCCGTGCGCGTGCGCTTCGGCCCGCCCGATGTGGCGACCGGCCGGCGCGAGATGCAGACCGTGCCGGGTAGCGAGTTCACGCTCGACGTCGACCTGGTGCTGCTCGCGATGGGGTTCGTGGGCCCGGTCCGCGACGACATGCTGAAACAGTTCGGTGTCGATCTCTCCGACCGCGGCAACGTCGCCACGCGCGGCTATGCGACCAGCGTGCCGCGCGTCTACGCCGCGGGGGACATGCGCCGGGGCCAGTCGCTCGTGGTGTGGGCGATCGCCGAGGGCCGCGAGGCCGCCGCGCAGATCGATCGGGAACTCTCCGCGGCGAGCCGCTAGCCTCTTCGCGGCGCGAACCGCGAATCGGGGGAAGCGTGCTTCGGAAACACAGCGAAGTGTTGCGCGGACTGCTCGCGCTCGGGGACGGGGCGCTGGTCGCCGGGGCCTGGCTCGCCGCGACCTGGCTGCGCTTCGTCTGGGGCTGGCTGCCCGAGCCGACGCGCGGCTACGACTTGAACGACTATCCGTGGCTGCTGCTCGGCATCCTGCCGATCTGGCACATCCTGCTGCGCTGGCGCGGCCTCTACGACGGCCACCG
>JBIOJK010000156.1:0-7375 GCA_044450765.1 Myxococcota bacterium
AACTTGCGCCGCGCGGGCACCCGGCCGAAAAGCTCGGCGACCTCGAGCGCGGTGCCTTCGGCGCAGGCGATCGCGGCGACCCGCGCGATGCCCGCGCCTTCGCCGACGAGCTCCGTCCCGAGCGCGTCCTCGGGCCGCCGCGTGCACATGCGCACGCGGGCGACCGACGCGATGCTCGGCAGGGCCTCGCCCCGGAAGCCGAGCGTATCGATGTGCCCCAGATCGTCGAGCGTCTGCAGCTTGCTCGTGGCGTGTCGCTCGAAGGCCAGCTCGGCGTCCTGGCGAGTCATCCCGGCGCCGTCGTCCGCCACCGAGATGGAAGCCACCCCGCCCTCCCGGATCGCGACGCGGATCTGTGTCGCCCCGGCGTCCAGAGAGTTCTCGACCAGCTCCTTGACGACGGACGCAGGTCTCTCGACCACCTCGCCGGCGGCGATCTGATTCACGAGCTCGCTCGGCAGAACGCGCACTCTCGCCATCTGCCCAGCGAAGTTACCACGCGCGGTCTCTCCGCTTAAATTCCTTGACAGTGGGGCGCCCTTGGTCAACTTCTTGCACACGAGGGGGGTTGCGATGTCAGGTACGGCCACCGTGGCAGGTGCGGCGGACTCGATCAGCGCCGCGAGTTCGGCTCCGCCGAGCACGGTTTCCATCGCGCGCCGCCGAACGGACCGACTGGTCGGGACCAGCCGCGCTGTCCTGCGGACGCTCGAGCAGATCGCCGTCGCCGGTCGGGGGCGCTTCCACCTGCATGTCTCGGGCGAGGAAGGCGTCGAGAAGGATCTGGTCGCGAGACTGATTCACGATGCGAGTGAGTGGGCCGACGGCGGGGTCTTCGCGCTCGACGCCGCGCTCGTGCCGGAGACACTCGTCGGGCGCGAGCTCTTCGGCAGCGATCGCGCGGCGATCCAGTCGCTGCCCGCCGAGTCGACCGGCGCGCTGGGGCGATTCGCCGGCGGCACCGTGCTGATCGATCACATCGAGTCGCTGCCCAAGGAGCTCCAGCAGGCGCTCGCGGCGGCGCTGAACGACGGGCGTTTCCGGCGCATCGGCGGCACGACGCCCCACCCGCTCGAATGCCGCGTGATCGGCGCCAGCGCGGAGCCGCTGGAAGCGCTCGTGCAGTCAGGCCGCGTGCGGCCGGAGCTCGCCGAGCGGCTGCGGCTGCTCGAGATCCAGCTGCCGGCGCTGCGCGACCGGCGCGAGGACATCGTGCCGCTGGCGGTGCAGGCAATCGCGAGCTCGCGCGACGAGCTCGAGCGCGAGCTCGGCCGCCCCGCCAAGGTGCGCGGCTTCACGCGCGAGGCGCTCGAGCGGCTGCGCGAGCACTCCTGGCCGGGGAACGAGCGCGAGCTGCGCGAGCAGATCCGCGCCGCCGTGCGCCTCGCGCGCAGCGAAGAAGTCGGCGCCGAGGACTTGCTGCTCGGTCCGGACGCGAGCGACGACGTGCCTTCGTTCCGCGACGCGAAGCGCAAGTTCGAGCGCGACTACGTCGCGCGCGTGCTGCGGCTGTGCAAAGGCAACATCAGCCGCGCCGCGCGAATCGCCAAGAAGGACCGCAAGGACTTCTACGACGTGATGCGCCGCAACCAGATCAACCCGACCGAGTTTCGCTGAGGGTCCACACCGCTGCGAGCTTCTGACTCGTTCGGGCTATGCTTGTGCGCATGCGAGCGGCCGTCGTGCAGATGACCTCCGGCAGCGATCTCGAGCGGAACCTCGCGCGCGCCGCTGACTGGATCGCCGCCGCCGCGGCGCGCGGCGCCGAGCTGATCGCGCTGCCCGAGATGTTCCCGCTGATCCGCGAGGAAGGCGCGGACGCCGCGAACCCGCACGCGCAGGACGTCCCCGGTGGGCCGGTGCTGCGCTTCCTGTCCGAGCGCGCCGCGCAGCACCGCGTGCTGCTCGCGGGCGGCACGTTCCCCGAGCGCATCGCCGGCGACTCACGCGTCTTCAACACGTCCGCGGTCTTCGGCCCCACCGGCGAGTTACTCGCGCTCTACCGCAAGATCCACCTGTTCGACATCGACCTTCCGGGCGCGACGCTGCGCGAGTCGGCCCGCGTCGCGCCGGGCAGCGAGGTGGTCGTGGCGAAGACCGCCGCCTGCACGCTCGGGCTGTCGGTCTGCTACGACGTGCGCTTCCCCGAGCTCTACCGGCAGCTCGTCGAGCGCGGGGCGCAGGTATTGCTGGTGCCGTCGGCGTTCACGGTGCCGACGGGCCGCGACCACTGGGAAGTCCTGCTGCGCGCGCGCGCGATCGAGAACCAGTGTTTCGTCGTCGCGTCGGCGCAATGGGGCGAGCACAACGCGACGCGGCGCTCCTACGGGCGGTCACTGATCGCGGATCCGTGGGGCACGGTCCTGTGCACCGTCCCCGACGGCGAGGGCGTCGGCGTGGCCGAGCTCGACTTCGAGCGGCAGGCCGACGTGCGCCGGCGCCTGCCGGCGCTGCGACACCGCCGCCTGTAGGCGCTTTCTCAAGGGGCCCGCGGGGGCTGCCGATCCCGAGCGCGATGGGGGAACCCGCGCTCATCGTGCGCATCAACGGTCAGCCCGACGAGGTCTTCGTGATCGCGAAGACCGAGACTCTGATCGGCCGCGCGCCGACCTGCGATCTGCAGATCCCCGACGACAGCATGAGCCGCGAGCACGCGGTGGTGCTCTGTGACGGCGAGGACGCGACGCTCGAGGACCTGCAGAGCACGAACGGTGTGAAGGTCAACGGCAAGCGCGTGCGCTCGACCGAGCTCGCCCACGGCGACGAGATCGAGATCGGCCAGACGCGCATGGTGTTCACGCTCCGCTAGCGGAAGCCGCTTACCCATTTTGGTGAAAGCGCGTCGCAGGCGGCCCCTTGGGCACGCAGCGGGGCGCGTCCGGAACGAGTCGCCGGCGGGCATGCCGCTTGCTCAACGGCTTGCCCATGAAATTCCGCTGGCTGTCCCGGCGCGCCCGACAGATCGTGACCGAGACGCTGCTGCAAGACACCGAGACCGACCTCGATCGCCAGCTCGTCGCCGGCGCCGTCGTGGTGCGCGACGGCGAGCACTTCCGGATCGAGAGCGGCGACGAGTCGTGGAGCGAGCTCGAGGCGCACGCCCGGCGGCTGCAGGGGCTGTGCGACTGCGGCGCGGTCCTGTCGCTCAAGGGTCCGCGCGCGCACTGCCGCTCGTGCGCCCGCGAATACCTCGCGACCTAGTCGCCGGCTAGGTCGGGCCCTCGGCGCTGGTGTCGCTGCGGCGCCGCTCCCAGCCCTCGCGAACCAGCCGGCAGACGTCCGCGGCCGTGTCGACGACCGAGAAGAGCTTCAGGTCCTTGGGCCCGATCAGCCCCTCCTTCATGACCTCGGACTGCAGCCAGCCGATCAGCCCCGACCAGTAGGCGCTGCCGACCAGGATGACGGGCGTGTCGCGCGACTTGCCGGTCTGCTTCAGGGTCAGACACTCGAACAGCTCGTCGAGCGTGCCGAAGCCGCCGGGCAGCATCACGAACGCGCAGGCGTACTTCACGAACATGACCTTGCGCGCGAAGAAGTAGTCGAAGTGAATGACCGTGTCGGCGTAGCCGTTGTCGTGCTGCTCGAACGGCAGCTTGATGTTCAGCCCGACCGACGGTGCCTCGACCTCGTGCGCGCCGCGGTTCGCGGCCTCCATGGCGCCCGGGCCGCCGCCGGTGATCACCGCGAAGCCCTCGCGGCCGAGACAGCGCCCGATCTCGCGGCCGAGCCGGTAGGTCTCGCTCTCGCGCGAGACACGCGCGCCACCGAAGACGGACACCGCGGGGAAGATCGGCGCGAGGGTCTCAAAGCCCTCGACGAACTCCGCCATGATCCGGAAGATCGTCCACGTGTCCTTGCTGCGGAATTCCGTCACGATCTCCACCGCTATCGGAGCCCGGTTGCGGGGAGTTGATGCCCGCCTCGCAGCTCGTGCAGCGCAGGCGGACCGTGTGACTCGACTGCACGTGAGTGCCGTTCGTCGCCGCGAAGTCGAGCGCGAGCTGCAGGCGCGCCTCGCGCACCCGGCCGTCCGGCTCGAGGTCGGCCTCGCCGCGGGTCTCGATCGAGACCCGCCCCTCGAAATTCTCGGCGACGCGCAGTGAGTCGCGCGCGACCGCCGCGGAGCCGCGCAGCAGGAGCGGGCCCTCGCGCTCTTCCCAGCGCACGGGGACGTCGAGGCCGAGCGCGTACTGGCCGATCTGCGGCAGCACGCGCGTGCTGATCCAGGGCTGCCCGCGCGCGGCGGCGCGCGTCGGCAGCGCGAGCAGCATCCAGTCGAGCAGCGAGACGCCCATCAGCACCGGGTGCGGGCTCGTCCAGATCCCGGCGGTCGCGGCGCCGCGCGCGTCGAGCCCCACCGATGCCACCGGCCGCGCGCGCATCTCGAGGACCGTGTCGCCGCCCGGCGTCTTCTCGTCGGCGCGCAGCCGCACCGGGCCGTCGCCGGTGCGCGCAGTGAGTCCCTCTTCCGAGATCGACAGCTCGCTCTTGCCGCCGGGCCCGCCATCCACGCTCATGTAGTAGCGGTCGAGATACAGCTCGAGCTCGGTGTCCCCGTGCGCGCCGGGCTTGGCGCGCAGCACGACGTCGGCGGCGCGCGCGATCGCGACCGGGGTGCCGTCGACGTCGGTCTTCTCGTCGGCCTCGAAGCGGAAGCGCTGCTCGGGAAACGCCGCGAAGCCGTACGGCGGCGGCTCGGGCTTCGAGCACGCGAGCAGACAGGCGGCGGCGAGCAGTGCGCGTTTCACGGTGAGTCCTATGTTAGGTTTCCTGCGTGGCCGAAGGCAGCGAAGCTCCGGGCGGCGCAGCGGACGAGACCGAGTTCGTCGCGCGGCTGCGCGCCGGCGACGAAGCAGCGTACGCCGACCTCGTGCGCAGACAAGGCGGCCGCATGCTCGCGGTTGCGCGCCGGCTGCTGCGCTCCGAGGACGACGCCGCCGACGCGGTGCAGGAGGCCTTCGTCTCCGCGTTCCGCGCGATCGCGAGCTTCGAGGGCGGCGCCCGCCTGTCGACCTGGCTGCACCGCATCGTGGTGAACGCGGCGCTGATGAAGTTGCGCACGCGCGCGCGCCGGCCCGAGGTCTCGATCGAGGAGCTGCTGCCGAAGTTCTACGAGGACGGCCACCACGTCGACGAGCCCGCGGAATGGAAGAGCCCCGCCCAGCTCGACGCGCTGGAGCGGCAGGAGACGCGCGCCCTGGTGCGCGAGCAGATCGACCGGCTGCCGGCCGACTACCGAACCGTGCTGATGCTCCGCGACATCGAAGGCCTCGACACGAAGGAGACCGCCGAATTGCTCGGGGTCACACCGAATGCCGCGAAGATCCGCCTGCATCGGGCGCGCCTGGCGCTGCGCACCCTCTTGGACCCGCACATGCGCCCTCGGGGATCGGCGTGAACTGTCGCGAATGCACGGATTTCCTGATCGATTACTTGAACGGCGATCTGCCCGCGGCGCAGCAGCGCGTGTTCGAGGGTCACCTCGAGCTCTGTCCCCCCTGCCTCACCTATCTCGAGAGCTATCGCACGACCTTGAAGCTGGGTGAGCTGGTGCGCGAGGAGCCGGCCGAGCCGCTGCCCGACGCACTGGTGCACGCGATCCTCGCGGCCCGCGCCGTCAAGAGCAAAGTCGACTAGCGCGCGCTCCGGATCAGTGCGCGCAGCGCGCGCGCCGCGAACGGAGTGAGTCGCGTCCGCGTGTAGGCTCCCGCCACCGTCTTGATCAGCTCGGACTGAGTCGGGTACGGCAGGATCAAGTCGACCAGCCGGCCGAGCCCGGCGCCCGCAGTCATGGCGGTCGCGAGCGGCGCGATCAGCTCGCCCGCGTGGCGCGCCACGACCGTCGCGCCGACCAGCGAGTCACTGCCCTTCTTTACGTGCACTTTGAGGAAGCCGGCGTCCTCGCCCTCGGCGCGCGAGCGGTCGTTCGCCGCGAGCGGCGCCTCGAAGGTCGCGATCTCGATCCCCGCCGCCTGCGCGTCGCGCGCGTACAGACCGACGTGCGCGATCTCTGGATCCGTGTACGTGCACCAGGGAATCACCAGATCGGCGGCGCGCCGGCGCCCGAAGAAGAACGCGTTGCGCACGACCAGCTTCGCGGAGGCGTCGGCTGCGTGCGTGAACTTGGTCGCGAGGCAGACGTCGCCGGCGGCGAAGATCCGCGGGTTGCTCGTGCGCAGGCGCGCGTCGACGGCGACGCCGCGCGCGCGGTCGAACTCGACCCCCGCGGCCTCGAGCCCCATGTCCTCGACGTTCGGCGCGCGGCCCACGCTGACCAGCACGGCGTCGGCCTCGACCTCGCGCGCACCGGCGGGCGTCGCCACTCGCAGCGTGGTCGCCGCACCCCGCCGCTCGACCCGCTCGACGTTCGCCTGCAGCAGCAGCTCGACCCCGTCGCGCGCGAGCGCGGCCTGCACCAGCGCGGCCGCGTCCGGGTCTTCGCGGATCAACACCTGCGGCGCGACCTCGAGCAGAGTGACTCGCGCGCCGAGTCGCTGGAAGCTCTGCGCGAGCTCGCAGCCGGCCGGGCCCGCGCCGATCACCGCCAGCCGCGCGGGCCGCTCGACCAGCGAGAACACCGTCTCGTTGGTGAGAAAGCCGGCTTCCGCCAGCCCCGGAATCGGCGGCGGTGCGGCGCGCGCGCCGGTGGCGACCACGGCGCGCTTGAAGCGCAGCTCGGCACCGCCGACCTCGAGCGCACGCGGGCCGGTGAAGCGCCCGTGCCCCAGGAACACGTCGACGCCGAGCTCGCTGTAGCGGCGGGCCGAGTCGTGCGGCGAGATCTCCGCGCGCACGCGCCGCACCCGCTCCATGACCGCGGCGAAGTCGACCTCGACGGCGCCGGACACGCGTACACCGAACTGTGTCGCGGCGCGCACGTCCGCGGCGGCGCGCGCCGAGCGGATCAGCGTCTTCGAGGGCACGCAGCCGAAATTCAGACAGTCGCCGCCGAGCAGCGCGCGCTCGACCAGCGCGACGCGCGCGCCGAGCCCGGCCGACACGATCGCCGCCACCAGGCCGGCGGTGCCGCCGCCCAGCACGACCAGGTCGTAGCGCGCGGCGGGCTGCGGATTCCGCCACGCCGGCGGATGCGCATTCTCGAGCAGCGCGCGATTCCACGCGTCGCGCGGCTCGAGCTCCAGAAGCTCGGTCACGCGACGAGCGCCCCGGAGCAGCTCGAGCCCGCGCCGGCCGTGCAGCCGAAGCAGTGATCGGCGGTCGCGATGCGCGCGCCCTCGAGCTGGTCGAGGCGATCGACGTCCCAGAGAGTCCGCCGACCGCCCTCGGGCGGCAGGTCGAGCGCCTGGTTGAAGTCGCAGTCGAAGAGCTGGCCCCGCCAGTCGACCGAGACGGTGTCGCGGCACATCAGGTGCGG
>JBIOJK010000157.1:0-7125 GCA_044450765.1 Myxococcota bacterium
CAATCCGAACGGCGCGTACTTCAACGGCTCGATCGACGAGATGCGCATCTCCAACGTCGCGCGCTCTCCCGACTGGATGCGCGCGCAGTATCTCTCGATGAGCGGCGCGTTCAACACGATCGACGCGGAGCAGGGCTCCGGTGCGCTCAGCGCCACGACCAGCGTCAGCATCTATCCCGAGACCAAGAACCTGTCGTTCGCCACGGTTCCGTCGGGCCTGCAGATCAACCTGAGCAACTACGGCACTTCGACCGCGCCGTTCTCTCAGACGGTCATCACGAACTCGACGACCTCGATCTCGGTCGGGTCTCCGCAGCAGGTCGGCGGTTTCGATCAGCTCTTCGCCAACTGGTCCGACGGCGGCGCAGTGAGCCACGAGATCGTCGCCACGCCTTCGCTTCCCGCGCTCACCGCGACCTTCGTCTCGTCGGGGTGCGGCAACGGCCATCTCGACCCGGGCGAGGACTGCGACGACGGCAACACCGCGAACGGCGACTGCTGCTCGTCGCTGTGTCACTTCGAGGCGACCGGCTCGAGCTGCAGTGACGGCAACGCCTGCACGACCGGCGAGACCTGCACGACGGGTGTCTGCGGTGGCGGCAGCGCCGTGGTCTGCAACGACTCCAACGCCTGCACCGCGGACAGCTGCGTTCCCGCGACCGGCTGCGTCTACAACCCGACCCCGCTGAACGGCACGTCCTGCAACGACGGCAACGCCTGCACGACGGGCGACGTCTGCGGCGCGGGCACTTGCGCGGGCACGGGCACCGTCGTGTGCAACGACTTCAACGGCTGCACGGCAGACACTTGCGTCCCGGCAACGGGCTGCGTGTTCGATCCGGCGCCACTCAACGGCGCGACCTGCAGCGACGGAAACACCTGTACGATCGGCGACACGTGCAGCGCCGGCGTCTGCAGCGGTTTGCCCGCTCCGGACGGCGACGGCGACGGAACTTGCAACCTCGGCGACAACTGCCCCTACGTCGCGAACCCGACTCAGGCGGACGACGGCACGGTCGGCAGCGCGATCCCGGACGGGATCGGCGACGCCTGTCAGTGCGGTGACGTGACCGGAGAAGGAGTCGTCGATGCGAGCGACGTCTTCTCCTACCGGAGTCACCTCGCAAATCCGGCCGGCCTGCCGTTCGTCGGCGCAGCGGCAGTGAAGTGCTCGGTCGCGGGCGCGATCTCGACGGACTGCGACATCCTCGACGTCGTCGTGATGCAGCGCGCGCTGCTCGGACAAGCTCCGGGCATCGGCCAGGTCTGCGCCGCCGCGCTCCCGTAGCGGCCCGCAGCCCGCGAAGCGCCGCTCAGAAACCGTTCAGGGTCGCGAACCTCGCCCGGTGGAAGGTGGCGTCGCCGAACGTCAGCTCGGCGACGCGCGCGCGCTTCAGAAAGAGACCGATCTCTTCCTCGTCGGTGACTCCGATTCCGCCGAACATCTGCACCGCTTCGTTGCCGACCAGATGGGCCGTGTCGGAGACCCGCGCTTTGGCGACCGACGCGAGCGCCGAGACGTCCGGGCGTTTCTCGTCGATCGCGCGCAGCGCGTCGAGCACGATCGAGCGCGAGAGCTCGACCTCGGTGAACATCGCCGCGGCGCGGTGTTTCAGCGCCTGGAAGCTGCCGATCGGCACGCCGAACTGCTTGCGCGTCTTCAGATAATCGATGGTGCGCTCGAAGGCCTCGCAGATCGTGCCGAGCAGCTCCGCCGAGAAGCCGATCGTGGCGCGGTCGAGCACCGGATCGAGCACGTCGGCGCCGCGGCCCACGTGACCGACGGCCGCCGACTTGTCCACTTCGACGCCGTCGAGCTCGATCTGCGCCGAGTTCCGGCCGTCGACCATCAGCGTGCGAGTCACCCTGAGCCCGCGCGCGCTCTTGGGCACGAGGAAGAGCGAGAGCCCGTCGCGCTCGCCTGGCTTTCCGGCGCTGCGTGCGGCGACGATGATCCGGTCGGCGACGTGGCCGTCCTGCACGAACGTCTTCTTGCCGGTCAGCTTGTAGCCATCGCGCGTCGCTTCGGCGCGCGTCGCCACCTGATACGGCGCGTGGTGCGGGCCTTCCTGAAGCGCGAGCGCCAGGATGGCGTCGCCCTTCGCCACCGCCGCGAGCACGTCCTTCTGCTGCGTGCCGTTGCCCGCCAGGAGCAGCGCGCTCGCGCCCAGCAGCACCGTCGAGACGAGCGGCGTCGCGGCCAAGCTGCGACCGCACTCCTCGAGCACGACGCCGAAGTCGGCGTAGCCGAGGTCCGCGCCGCCGAACTCCTCGGGCAGCACGATTCCCGCCCAGCCGAGCTCCGCCATCTGCTTCCAGAGGCCGCGCGAGAAGCCGACCGGATCGTTCGAGTCGCGCAGCCGGCGCAGCTCCTTCACCGGCGTGTGCTCGCTGACGAACTCGCGCGCCGTGTTGCGCAGCAGCTCCTGCTCTTCAGTCAACGCAAGGGACATGGTCGTGCTTCCTTCGAGTCAGTCAGTCGGGCAAGCCGAGAACGCGCTTGGCGACGATGTTGAGCTGCACTTCGCTGGTTCCGCCCTCGATCGAGTTGCCCTTCGAGCGCAGCCACTCGCGCGTGGTCGCGAGCTCGCGCGGCGTGAAACCCGCGCCCTCCCAGCCGAGCGCCTGCGAGCCGAGGATCTTCACCAACAGCTCGTAGCGCCGCTTGTTCATCTCGGTCCCATAGAGCTTGAACATCGACGACGCCGCGCCGGGACCCTGGCCGGCCTTGGCCTCTTCTGCGGAGCGGCGCACGGTCGTCATGAAGCAGCGCTGGTCCATCTGGTGCTGAGCCACCTGCTCGCGGATCGAGGCGTCGGCGATGCGGCCCGCTGCGTCGCCGCAGTACTCCTTGGCCATCTGGTCGATCGAGCCGCCGCCGCCGCTCGCGGCCAGGCCGAAGCCCATGCCGCCGATCATCTCGCGCTCGTGCTGCAGCAGCTTCTTGGCGATCGTCCAGCCGCCGTTCATCTTCCCGACCAGGTTCTTCTTGGGCACCTTCACGTCCTGGAAGAACGTCTGGCAGAACGGCGAGCTGCCGCTGATCAGCTTGATCGGCGAGACACTGACCCCCGGTGACTCCATGTCGAAGAGCAAGAAGCTGATGCCGTCGTGCTTCGCCGCGTTGGCGTCGGTGCGCACCAGACAGAAGATCCAGTCCGCGTAGTTCGCGTACGACGTCCAGATCTTCTGGCCGTTCACGAGATAGTGGTCGCCCTTGTCCTCGGCGCGCGTCTGCAGGCCCGCGAGGTCCGAGCCCGCGCCCGGCTCGCTGTAGCCCTGACACCAGCGGATCTCGCCGCGCGTGATCTTGGTCAGGTGCTCGCGCTTCTGCTCCTCGTTGCCGTACTCGAGCAGGACGGGGCCGAGCATCGTGATGCCGAAGCTGATCAAGGCCGGGCGCGCGTGAATGCGCCGGAGCTCCTCGGCCAGGACGCGCGCCTGCGCATTCGAGAGGCCGCCGCCGCCGTATTCCCTGGGCCAGGTCGGGCACGTGTAGCCGCGCGCGGCCATCCGATCGAGCCACAGCTTCTCGTCGGGGTTGGTGTACTTCTTCCGGCGGCCGCCCCAGTTCGTCTCGTCTTCCGAGTTCAGGGGTTTGCGCATCGAGGCCGGGCAGTTCTCCTCGAGCCACTTGGCCACGTCGGCGCGGAACGTGTCGAGATTCTCCACGAGCGGTGTCCTCCCAGACTGGGGCGCAGCGCCGGGTCGGCGCGCGCGCGTATCGTACGGGGCCCACGGGGACGCCTGCAAGGCGAGCCGCGAGGCCTGGGGTCGCCGGCCGAACGGAGCCGATTGGATAAGATACCGCCCGATGAGAGCGCTGCGGCGGCTGGTGGGTCTGGGCGACGGGATTTCCAACGACGCGCGCGACACGGCGACCGTGCGGCGGATCGCGCGCGAGCTCGACGCGCTGCCGCCCGCGGAGGCGCGCTTTCTCGCGGCGTTCGCCTACGTGCTTGCGCGCGTGGCGCGCGCCGACCTCGAGATCTCGCCCGAGGAGACCGCGCAGATGGAGAAGCTCGTGCGCGAGTACTCGACCCTGAGCGAGGCGCAGGCGCTCCTCGTCGTGCAGATGGCGAAGACCCAGGCGACCGCGCTCGCGGGGACCGAGAACTACCTGGTCACGCGCCAGTTCAAGGAGATGTCGAACCGCGCGCAGCGCGTGGACCTGCTGCGCTGCCTGTTCGCGGTCGCGGCCGCCGACAACAATATCTCCGTCGTCGAGAACACCGAGATCACACTGATCGGCCAGGAGCTCGGCTTCGGCGGGCAGGAGATCGCGAGCGTGCGCGCGGCCTACCGCGATCAGCTCTCGGTATTGAAGGATCTGCCCGAGTGACTGCCCGCGCGGTGCTCCTCGACTTCGGCGGGACGCTCTACGACTACCGCTGCTTCGCGCGCGCCGAGGCGGAGAGTCTCGCGCAGCTCGCGCACTGGGCGGGAGTCGACGCGGCGCCCGATGCGATCGTGCGCGCGCACCGCGACGCCATGAAGCGCGTCTTCGAGGACTACCGGGAGAAGCCGTTCTATCTCCACCGCGACCTGTTCGTCGACGCCGCGCGGCTCATGCTGGCCAGCTTCGGCGCCGCGGCCGACGACGCGCTGGTGACCCGCTATCGGCGCCTGCAGTGGGACCTCCACGCGCGCGACTTCGCGCTCCGGCCGGGCGTGCGCGAGACACTCGGCGAGCTGCGCGCCCGCGGCCTGCACCTGGGCATGGTCTCGAACATCGACGACGACCAGCTCGAGCACCTGCTCGAGATCGCCGGCGTGCGCGCGGACTTCGACGCGGTGCTCTCGAGCGAGCGCGCCCGATCGTGCAAGCCGGCGCCCGGCATCTTCGAGCAGGCGCTCGCGAGCGCGGGCTGCGCGCCGGGCGACGCGCTCTTCGTCGGTGACTCGCTGTTTCACGACGTCGGCGGCGCGAACGCGCTGGGGCTGCGCTCGGTTCTGATCTGGCACCGCGAGGACCGCGATCCGCCGCCGGCCGCAGCGAAGCCCGAGCACGTGATCCGCCGCTTCTCCGAGCTGCTCGAGATCGCGCGTTGAGCGCGCGAAGTCGGGAGACAGCGATCGATGTCGCGTCGCTCGGCGAGGACGTCCCGCTGCTCGAAGGCATCCGCACCGCGCGCGCGATCCGGCGCCTGCGGCCGGATCCCGTGCCGCGCGAGCTGATCCGGAAGGTCTGCGAGGCCGGCACGTTCGCGCCGAGCGGCGGGAACCGGCAGCCCTGGATCTTCATCGCGGTCTCGCAGGCCGAGCGGCGCGCCTGGATCGCCGAGCGCTACCGGAGCGCATTCCGCGAGTACATCGCGCCCGCCGTCGAAGCGGCGAAAGACCCCAGCTACCCCGAGGCGGGCCGCCGCAACATGCGCGCCGCGACGCACCTGGCCGAGCACCTCCACGAAGCGCCGGTCCACCTGTTCGTCGCCGGCTACAAGCGGCGCGGCGAGCCACAGGTACAGGCGCTGTTCCCCTGCATCCAGAACGTTCTGCTCGCCTGTCGCGCGGTCGGGCTCGGCGCCTCGCTGACGACGATGCACCGCTCGTTCGGGCGCGAGTGCGACGCGTGGCTCGGGCTGCCGGAAAACTGCCCCAGCGCGGCGCTGATCCCGATCGGTTGGCCGGTCGGGAAGCACGGCCGCCCGCCGCGCCGTCCGGTCGATTCGTGTCTTCATTGGGAGGCTCTCGCGACTCCCCCATAAGACTTCGGCCCGGATTATGCTGAAGAGGTCAGAACCGGGGAGGTCTTCATGACTCGACGCTCCGTGACTGGCCTCGAGCGGCGGCTGGCCCAGCGGATCCTCGAGAGACGCGGTGACCCGCGCGTCCGGCTGGTGCTGTGGAACGGCGAGGAGCTGCGCAGCTCCGACGCGCCGCCGGTGGGTCGCGTGGTGTTCCGCGAGCGGCGGCTGCTCTGGGACCTCGCGCGGCATCCGGATCTCGGCCTGGCGTCCGCCTATGCCGACGGGCGAATAGAGGTCGAGGGCGATCTCGCGACGGTGCTGAAGCTGGTCTTCGCGAAGCCACAGCCGCGCACGCTGGCGAAGGTCGCGCGCGATCGCTGGGCGCTCTGGCGCCGCCGCAGCCGCTCGCCCGCCAGCGCGAAGCAGAACGTCCACGCGCACTACGATCTCGGGAACGACTTCTACTCACTCTGGCTCGACTCGGAGATGGTCTACACCTGCGCCTATTTCCCGAGTGAGACGGCGTCGCTCGAGGAAGCGCAGCTCGCGAAGATGGATCACGTCGCGCGCAAGCTCTGGCTGCGCCCCGGCGAGCGCGTGGTCGAAGCGGGCTGCGGCTGGGGCTCGCTCGCGCTGCACCTGGCGCGACACTACGGCGTGTACGTCACCGCGTACAACATCTCCGCCGAGCAAATCGCGTTCGCCCGCGAGCGGGTGAGCGCCGCCGGGCTCGGCGATCGGGTCGAGTTCCGCCACGACGACTTCCGCAGCATTGCGGGCCGCTACGACGCATTCGTGTCCGTGGGCATGCTCGAGCACGTGGGCGACGAGAACTACCGCTCGCTCGGTCGCGCGATCGACCGGAGCCTCGGCGCGAACGGGCGCGGACTCATTCACTCGATCGGACGCGTGGAGCGCCGGCCGATGGATCCGTGGATCACGCGGCACATCTTCCCGGGCTCGTACTCGCCCACGCTCGAGGAGATGGTCGGCATCCTCTCGCCCATCGGCATGGCGGTGCTCGACGTCGAGGACCTGCGGCTACACTCCGAGAAGACCCTGGAGCACTGGCTCGAGCGCTTCGAGAAGCACGCCGCGGCCGTCGAGCAGCGCTTCGACGCGGCGTTCGTGCGCACGTGGCGGCTGTATCTCGCCGGATCGATCGCGTCGTTCCACGTCGGCAACCTGCAGCTCTGGCAGCTCGTGTTTCACCGCGGCACCGCGCGCGAGATTCCCTGGACGCGCGCGCATCTGTACGGGCGCCGGGGCTAGCGTGGAGAGCTTCGACGCCCTGATCGTCGGGGGCGGGCCCGCGGGCTCGACCTGCGCCAGGGAGCTTGCGCGACTCGGACTGCGCGCTGCGCTGCTCGACGCGAAGTACTTCCCGCGCGACAAGGTCTGCGCGGGCTGGATCACGCCGCAGATCCTGGCGGAG
>JBIOJK010000158.1:0-6913 GCA_044450765.1 Myxococcota bacterium
CCGCCTCCGCCGGCCGAGCCGTCGCTCTCGGAGGCGCGCTCTTCGCGGCTCTCGCGGCACATCCCAGAGACGCTCGCCGAGCGGATCCGCGCGGCGGGCGCCGTGGCCGGCGAGCGCAAGCGCGCGACCGTGTTCTTCTGCGATCTGGTCGGCTCGACGGCGCTCGCCGAGCGCCTCGATCCCGAGGAGTACCGCGACCTGCTCGAGCAGTACTTGGAGCTCGTGCTCGGCGAGATCTACCGCTTCGAGGGCATCGTGAATCAGCTCGCGGGCGACGGCATGATGGCGCTGTTCGGCGCGCCGATCGCCCACGAGGACGCACCCGAGCGCGCGGTGCTCGCGGCGCTCGCGATCCAGCGCGAGCTCGCGGCCCTCTCCGAGCGACTGCTCGCCGACGGCGGCGCCGCGCTGCGCGCGCGCATCGGCATCCACACCGGCGTCGTCGTCGCGGGCACCGTCGGCAACGAGCTGAAGATGGACTACACCGCGACCGGCGACACGACGAACCTCGCGGCCCGGCTCCAGTCACTCGCCAAGCCGGGCACGATCCTGGTCTCCGAGCCGACGCACGCGCTCCTGCGCGGCCGGTTCAAGACGCGCGCCGTCGGCCCGTTCGAAGTGAAGGGCAAGAGCGAGCCGGTCACCGCCTACGAGGTCGACGGTCCGCTCGAGCGCGGGCACGGCTTCGCGACCGCGGAGCGCGGCGAGCTGACTCCGCTCGTCGGCCGAGACGCGGAGCTGAGTCAGGTGCTCGGCTGCTTCGACCGGCTCGAAGGCGGGCTCGCGCAGATCGTCTCGATCGTCGGCGACGCGGGCATGGGCAAGTCGCGGCTCGTGTACGAGTTCCGCAAGCGCCTCAAGGGGCGCGAGGTGGAGCTACTCGAAGCGCGCTGCTCGTCGCTGACGCGCGCGATCCCGTATTCCCCGTGGATCTCGATGTTCCGGCGCTGGTTCGGCCTCGAGCACTCCGAGGACGAGCGCGTGCAGACGCGCAAGATCGCCGAGCGCTTCACCGACGAGAACGGCGTGCTCGATCCAGGCTACACCCATCTGTGTTGGATGCTGGGCCTCACGCCCGAGGGCGGCGAGCGCCCGTCCGACGACTCGGTGAAACAGGGCGCTTTCGAGGCGGTGGGCCGCCTGCTGATGCGCCGCGCGGAGCGCGCCCCGGTCGTGATGATCCTCGAGGACCTGCACTGGATCGACGACGCGTCGCGCGAGATGCTCGAGCTCTCGCTGTCGCGCGCGCACGCGAAGCACGTGATGTTCCTGGTCACTCATCGCCCCGACTGGCAGGCGAGCTGGCAATCGCACGCCGCCATCACGCAGCTCAGGCTGCGGCCGCTGGTCGACGACGAGGCGGCGCGCATCGTCTCGGCGCGCGCGGGCGGCCCGGTGCCACCCGAGGTCGAAAAGCGGATTCTGCGCAAGGCCGACGGAAATCCGTTCTATCTCGAGGAGCTCACGCGCGCGCTGGTCGAGGACGGCACGCTCGCGCTGCGCGACGGCAGCGTGCGCGCGACGCGCAGCGCCGACGAGATCCGGATCCCCGATACGATCGGCGAGCTGCTCGGCGCGCGCATCGATCGCCTGTCGCCCGCCGCGAAGCGCGTGGCGCAGGTCGCGTCCGTGCTCGGCCGCCAGTTCGCGCGCGCCCACGTCGAGAAACTGCTCGAGAACGAGCCGGTCGACGTGCTCGCCGAGCTGATCGAGCTCGAGCGCCGCGGCATCCTGCACCGCAACGGGGGCATGGAGCTCGGCGAGCTGCGCTTCGGCGAAAGTCTCACGCAGGAGGTCGCCTACGAGGGACTGCTGATGCGCGAGCGCCGGCAGCTCCACGACCGCGCCGCCTCGCTGCTCGAGGCGGAGGCGCACGCGGTCACGGGCGCCGGCGAAGGGCGGCGCGGGCTGGCGCTGGCGGCGCACCACCTGGCGCGCGGCGATGATCGGGCGCGCGGCATCGCGGCGCTGATCGACGCCGCGAACGAAGCGCTCGGGGTTCCGTCGTACGGCGACGCGATCCGGCTGTTCCGCGAGGCCTGGCAGCTCGCGGAGCAGACGCTCGGCGAGCGGCGCGAGCGGAGCGAGGAGACCAAGCGGCTCGCCCTGCGCGCGGCGGTCGGGATCAGCGCGGCGGCGGTCATCTACGGCGACTCCGGCTCGGACCGCGACGAGCAGGCCGCGCGGCGCGGGATCGCGCTCGCCGAAGAGCTGAGCGACGACGAGTCACTCGCCTCGCTGCTGGTGAACTACGGGATCGTCGTGCTCAATGCCAGCCGCGAGCGCTTCGCCGAAGGCGTCGAGCTGGTGGAGCGCGGCGCGGAGACTGCGCGGCGCGCGGGGCTCGTCGCGAATCTGCCCAAGATCAGCCGCGGCCTGGTCTGGGCGTATCTGCTCGACGCGCGCTTCGAGGAAGCCCGCACGCAGGTGGAGGCGGTGCTGCAGTCACTCGTCGAAGGGGGTCACGGCCAGCGCAACAGCGACGTCTACCTCGGGACGCGCTTCTTCCGCAACCGCGTGCTGCTCGAATCGGAAGAGATCGACCTGGCCGAGAGCGACGCGCTCGATCTCTTCGAGCGCGCGAAGGCGGTGGGCAACCGCACGATGTTCTGCGCCGCCGCCTCGATGCTCGCCGCGATCGCGACCCTGCGCGGTGACTCTGCCAAGGCGGAGCACTGGGCCGAGACCGGCCTCCCGGTCGCGGAGCAGATCCAGAGCCTCGCGGCGGTGCGCGGAACGTCGGCAGCGCTCCTGATCGCGCGCGTCGATCGCGGCGAGCGCAACGCGACGCAGCTCGAGCTCGACCGCGTGGAGCGCGGACTCTTCTCGGCCGGCGACCTCGGCATCAACTCCGAGATGATCGTCGAGGCCCTGCTCGAGGTCGGCGAGCTGCGGCGCGCGCGGCGCATCGCGGAGGCGCGCGTCGAGCGCAGCGGCGGTCGCCTGCGCGAAGCGCGCGGAGCGCTGATGACCGGGATGGTCGCGCTGGCGTCCGGGCCCGAGGAGTTCCCAGAGGCGGAGCGGGCCTTCAGCGAGACGCTCGCGCGCGGGCTCGAGATCGGCGCGCGCTCGCTCGAAGGGCGCGGCCATCTGGGGCTGGCCGAGCTCGCGCACGAGCGCGGCGACCTGGCGGTCATGGAGCGCCACGCGCGTCAGGCGCTCGCGATCCTGCGGCCGCTGGGATTCACCCGCTACGCGATGCGCGCCGCGCGGCTGCTGCTCGAGCGCCTCGAGGGCGCCCCGCCCAACGCGTAGCCCGCGCGGGGACTTTCGCGATTGACAGCGGCGCTCGAGGCGAGTAACCGGAACGCCGAACAGCAGCGCGAAAGGACCCCCCGATGGCGCGCTACGCCTACGATCGACTGACGGCGCTCGACAACTCGTTCCTCCTGCTCGAAACGCCGAACGCCTACATGCACGTCGCTTCGACGCAGGTCTACAAGACCGGCCCGCTGCGAACGGAAGGCGGCGGCGTCGACGCGGCGCGCATCCGCAAGCTCGTCTCCGCGCTGCTGCACCGCATTCCACGCTACCGGCAGAAGCTCGCCTGGATCCCGTTCGAGTCACACCCCGTCTGGGTCGACGACGAGAACTTCAACCTCGACTTCCACCTGCGGCACACCGCGCTGCCGCGGCCCGGAACCGAGGAGCAGCTCAAGCGCCTGTCCGCGCGCGTGATGCAGCAGCATCTCGACCGCGAGCGGCCGCTCTGGGAGATGTGGATCGTCGAGGGTCTCGAGGACGACCGCTTCGCGGTCATCTCGAAGACACACCACTGCATGATCGACGGCATTTCCGGGGTCGACATCATGCGGGTGCTGATGTCGCCCGAGGCCGACGATCAGCTCCTGCCCGAGGAGCCGAGCTGGGTGCCGCGCCCGGCGCCGTCGCCGCTCGAGCTCTGGAGACACGAGCTCGTGCGCCGGATGTGGCTGCCGTTCGAGATTCTGCGCGGCGCGGTGAGCGTCGTGCGCGCGGCCGAGGACGTGCGCTTCGACCTCATGACTCGCCTGCGCGCGATCTCGGAAGCGCTCGGCGGGAGCCTGCGCTTGCCCTCGGAGACGCCGCTCAACCGCGAGATCGGGCCGCACCGCCGCTTCGAGTGGCTCACGCTCGACCTCGCCGAGCTGAAGCAGATGCGCAAGTCACTCGGCGGGTCACTCAACGACCTCGTGCTCACGGTGGTCACGGGCGCGGTGCGCGCGTTCCTGCGCGGCCGCCACGTGAACCCGGATCGCCTCGACTTCCGCGTGCTGGCGCCCGTGAGCGTGCGCTCCGACGACCAGCGCGGCGCGCTCGGGAACCGCGTCTCGGCCTGGATCGTGCCGCTGCCGATCGACGAGCCGGATCCGCGCGCGCAGCTCGCGCGCATCATCGAGAAGACCACCAAGCTGAAGGTCTCGAACAGCGCGGTCGGCGCGGAGGTGCTGACGCAGGCGGCCGAGTACACCCCCTCGACCCTGCTCGCGCTCGGCGCGCGCAACGTCGCGCGGCTGCTGCCGTTCAACCTGGTCGTGACGAACGTGCCGGGGCCACAGGCCCCCATGTACATGCTCGGCGCGGAGATGACCGAGGTCTACCCGCACGTGCCGCTCACCGACCGACTCGGGCTCGGCATCGCGCTGATGAGCTACAACGGCAAGCTCTGCTGGGGCTTCAACGGCGACTACGATCTGCTGCCGGACCTGCGCGAGTTCGTGGCCGCGGTCGAAGCCTCGTTCCGCGCGCTGCAGCAGATCGCGCGGCCGGCCGCGCGCGGCGCCAACGGCCACGACGCCGCCCCGCATCCGGCCTGAGTCACTTCTCCGCGGCCTCCACCGCGAACGTCTCGCTGCGCGCGAACTTCACGGCCGGGCTCTTGAACTCGAGCTCCAGGGCGTAGAGGCCGTCCTCGGCGGTCGCCGGGACGGTCACGAAGACGTCGACGACCCAGCGGCCGGGCCGCAGGTCGTAGGCCGAGTCGGGCTCGCGCAGGATCGCCTGGCCGCGAAACGAGATGCGCGTCTCGAGCTTCCCGGTGACGACCTCGGTCGCGCCCTGCGTGCAGAGCACGTAAGTGAGTCGGTAGCCGAGCTCCTTGCCCGCGGCGAGCCGCTTCGGCCAGACTTCGAGTGTCTCGACCTTGAACCACGGGAGCTTCTGGGTCGCGCAGCTGAACTCGACGGCGACCTTGTCCGGGAAATCCGCGAGCCGCACGCCGGGCTTTCGGAACGGGCGTTCGAGTGCCGCCGGCATGTATGCGCAGGAGAGCGTGCTGGACGCGAGCGCGAGGACGAGCGCGAGTGCATGCGCGCTCAGTCTCTGTGAATGACCCAACCGTTCCCCCCGCTCTTCGCCGTCTCGCCCTCAGGCTCCCGCGTGTGCGGCGGCGGGGTCGATCGTAGCTCGCGCTCGCGCGTGCTCGCCACGGCGTGCGCCGGCCGGGGCGCCGGCGCGCTCGCGGTCGCCGCGCGCGCGGGGGACGGCTTCGGCTTCGCGGGCACGGCGGCCGCGACCGGCGTGTGCATGGCCGCCGGCATCGGCGTCGGCGTCTCGCGGACCAGCTTCGCGCCGAGCAGCAGGGCTGCGAGCGCGAGTCCTCCGAGCGGCAGCGCGACCCCCAGCCGCTGGACGAGTGACACGCGCGGGCGCTTCTCGGGTTCGGGCGGCTGCGCCAGCGAGACGTCGACACGCTGTGGTGTCGCGATGAAGCGAGTCTCCAGCGAGCTCGGGTCCGGCGCGCGCACCGCGCCGTCGCCCGCCGGGGCCGCCGCCTGCAGCGCCTCCCGCAGCGCGTGCACGCTCGGGAAGCGGTCCGCGGGGTCCTTCTCCAGCGCGCGCAGGACCACCTTCTCGAGCTCGTCCGAGATCTCCGGCGCGAGCGCCCGCGGCGCGCGCGGCGTCTCCTCGACCTGGGCGCGGCACAGCTCGTATTCGCTCTCGGAGTCGAACGGCACGGCGCCGGTCAGCATTTCGTAGGCCAGCACGCCGAGCGCGTAGACGTCGGAGCGCGCGTCGCTCTCGAGGCCGCGCACCTGCTCGGGCGACATGTACTGCGCAGTCCCGATCATGTGACCGTCGCGCGTCTGGCGCACGGTGCCGAGACAGCGCGCGACGCCGAAGTCCATCACCTTCACGCCGCCGTTTCCGCCGAGCATCAGGTTCGAGGGCTTGATGTCCCGGTGAATGACTCCGGCCGCGTGCGCGTGGCCGATGCCCTCGAGCGCCTGGAGCAGGAGCGGCAGCGCGCGCTCGGGTGGCAGCGGACCGGCGTCGAGCAGCTGGCCGAAGGTGCGGCCCTCCACGTACTCCATGACCATGGCCAGCGAGTCACCCTCGCGCATCATGCAGTAGAGCACCGCGATGTTCGGGTGGATCAGCTGCGCCAGCGTGCGCGCCTCCGCGTGGAAGCGCTGCACGACCTCGGCGCAGTCGGCGAGGCCGGGCCGCAGGAACTTCAGCGCCACGTTGCGGCCGAGCAGATGGTCGACGGCCTTGTAGACGTCGCCGACGCCGCCTGAACCGATCTTGTCGGTGATCTCGTAGCTGCCGAGCGTGACGCCGATCATGTCGAGGTCGCTATCGGAACGGCGGCGCTGGCGCTTGATTTCGGAGGCGTGCGCAACTGGCGGAACAAGTCGCGCGCGGGCGCGAGACTCCGGCAGACTCCTGCGCCGCGCCTGCCGCTCGCTGTAGGATCACTAGCTCGAAGGAGGGTGAATGACGCTGGCCGACGGCGGCGCTTGGCGGCGCTGCAGCAGCTGCAAACGCGAGATCGCGTTTTCGGCGACCTACTGGGTCTGCAGCGTGTCGACTTGCAACCGCAAGCGCACCGGGCTCGCGTTCTGCACGACCTCGTGCTGGGACGCGCACCTGCCGACGATGAACCACCGCGAGGCCTGGGCCGAAGAGCGGCGCGCGCCGACGCGCGAGG
>JBIOJK010000159.1:0-6823 GCA_044450765.1 Myxococcota bacterium
ACGTGCTCGAGCTCGCCGCTGCCGCCCGAGGTGCGCAGGTCGACGCGGCCGACGATGCGCGAGAGACTCACGTCGCCGCCGCTCGCGATCATCTCGACGTCGCCGGTGATTCCGTCCACGCGCGTGTCGCCGCCGCTCGTCTTCAGCGCGACCGAGTACAGGCGCGGCACCCAGAGCCGCGCGCGCACGTCGACGCTGCCGAAGATGCCCGTCAGCCAGCCCTCGGTGCGCACCTCGAAGCGCACGTCGTCGCCCGCGGTGTCGAGCACGAAGATCACCCGCTCGGGCCGGCGGCCGCGCGCCTCGGCCTCGATCCGCACCTCGTCGAGGTCGTGCGAGCGGACGTCGATCGCGCCGCGCGAGCTCTTCACGTAGAGCGTGCCCCCGGGCTTCACCGGGACCGACTCTTCCATGAACTCCGGGCACTCGATCGTCTCGACCATCGCTGCCTTCATAGCAAGGCTGGTGCCCAGCCGGGAAGCCGGTTGCGGGGCCGGCTCCGCCCGGACGGGCCGCAGCCTCGTTGCAGTGTCGCAAAGCGCCTGCGCGCGCCGTGTAGAATGCCCGGCGCGCGGCGATGGGCGCGGGAGGGGCGATGGCGGCAGCGGCGACACCGGCCAGGGTCGAGGGCGACTGCGCGAAGCGTTTCGCGCGCGTGCGCGAGGTCTTCGAGCAGAGCTTCGCGAGCGGCGAGGTCGGCGCGTCGGTGGCGGTCGCGCTCGACGGAGAGCTGGTCGTCGACCTCTGGGGCGGGCACCGCGACGCGGCGCGCGCCAAGCCCTGGCAGCGGGACACGATCGCGAACGTGTACTCGACCACGAAGGGCATGACCGCGATCTGCGCGAATCGCCTGGTCGAAGCGGGCCGGCTCGATCTCGACGCGCCGGTCGCGAGCTACTGGCCCGAGTTCGCGCAGGCCGGCAAAGGGAACATCCCGGTGCGCTGGCTCTTGTGTCACAAGGCCGGCCTGGCGGCGATCCGCGAGCAGCTGCCGCGCGGCGCGCACCGCGACTGGAAGTTCATGACGCAGGCACTCGCCGCCGAGTCACCTTGGTGGGAGCCCGGCAGCGCGCACGGCTATCACGCGCTGACTTACGGCTATCTCGTCGGCGAGGTGGTGCGGCGCATCGATGGGCGGTCGCTCGGCGCGTACTTCCGAGAGGAGCTCTCTGCGCCGCTCGGCCTGGATTTCCACATCGGCTTCGGGCCCGGGCTCGATGCGCGCGCCGCCGAGATACTGCCCGCGCCGCCCTCCCCGCCCGGCGTGCCCAATCCGTTCGCGGCGGCGGCGCAGAATCCCGAGTCACTCGTCGGCCGCGTGTTCGCCAATCCGGCGCTGGGCCCGGGCGAGGTCAACACGCGCGAGTGGCGCGCCGCGGGAATCTCCGCGGCGAACGGCCACGGCACCGCGCGCGGCCTCGCGCGAATCTACGGGGCGCTCGCGACGGACGGCGCGCTGGACGGCGTGCAGGTGCTCTCGCCCGCACAGATCGCGCGCGCGAACACCGAGCACGCTTTCGGCCTGGACCAGGTTCTCGCGCCGCTCCACTCGCGCTTCGGGCTCGGCTTCATGCTGACGCAGCCGATGATCCCGTTCGGCCCGAACCCGCGCTCGTTCGGCCATCCGGGCGCGGGCGGCTCGATCGCCTTCGCCGATCCCGACGGTCGGCTGGGGTTCGCGTACGTGATGAACCAGATGCAGATGGGCCTCGGCGGCGACGCGCGCGGCTTCCGGCTCGTGGCGGAAGTGTACGAAGCGCTGAAGGGCTAGAGTCCCGCAATGGCGCAGCGACAGGAGCAGGAAGAGGCGCGGACCGAAGTCACCGAGGTCGCGCCGGGCGTGCTGCGCATGCAGCTGCCGATCCAGATGCCGGGCCTCGGGCACGTCAACTGCTACGCGCTCGTCGACGGCGAGGGCGCGGCGGTGGTCGACCCGGGACTGCCCGGGACCGCGACCTGGCGCGCGCTGCAGGACCGCCTGAAGCAGGCCGGCATCCGCCTGAAGCACGTGCACACGGTGATCGTGACTCACTCGCACCCCGATCACTTCGGCGGCGCATCGCGCTTCGTGCGCGAGAGCGGGGCGCGCGTGATCGCGCACCGCAACTTCCGCTTCGGCCTGCCGGCCGCGACCACGCCCGAGGTCTCGGTCGAGCACCTGGGCGAGAAGCCCGGGGCGCCGAGTGACTCGCAGGCCCAGGCGCCGGCCGAGCCCGCGCAGCCCGCGGCCGAGACCGCGCCGCGATCGGGTGGATCGATGGGACCGTGGGGCGGGCCGACCCCGTGGGGCGGCTCGCGGCCGCGGCCGCCGTTCAAGCAGCGCATGCGCTGGCGCATGATGCGCATGATGGGTGGCGCGGACTTCGTCCCGGAGATCTCCGACCCCGTCGAGAACGGCAACGTGCTCCGGCTCGCCAAGCGCGACTGGTTCGTGCTGCATACGCCGGGTCACACCGAGGATCACATCTGCCTGCACGATCCCGAGCTCGGCATCTTCCTGGGCGGCGACCACGTGCTGCCGTCGATCACGCCGCACATCTCGGGAATCTCGTCGTCGCGCGACCCGCTGGCGTCGTTCTTCTACTCACTCGACCGCGTCGCGGAGATCAACGGCATCAAGTACGCGCTGCCGGCGCACGGCCACCCCTTCAGCGACTTGCGCGGCCGCACCGAGGCGATCAAGCGCCACCACTACGAGCGGCTCGAGAAAATCCGCCAGATCTGTCACGAGCTCGGCCCGACGACGGTCGAGGAAGTCTCGAAGCGGCTGTTCAAGCCGCGCAGCTGGGGTGCCATGGCCGAGAGCGAGACATACGCGCACCTCGAGCATCTGCGGCTGGCGGGCAACGCCGAGAGCCGCCGCGAGGACGAGAAGCTCATCTACACCGTTCGGTGACGTCCCGTGAAAGCGATCTTCTGGGACAACGACGGGGTGCTCGTGGACACGGAGCATCTGTACTTCGAAGCCACGCGCGAGGCCGTGCGCCCGCTCGGCGTCGAGCTGGCTGAGTCGGATTTCGTCGAGCTCTCGCTGCGCCAGGGCGCGAGCTGCTTCGACCTGGCCGCGGCGCGCGGCGTCTCCGCCGGGCGCATCGAGGCCGCGCGCGCCGAGCGCAATCACCGCTACGGCGCGCTGCTCGCGGGCACCGAGCTGATTCCCGGCGTGCGCGAGACACTCGCGCGGCTCCACGGCCGGCTGCCGATGGCGGTGGTCACGACCTCGCGGCCCGAGCACTTCGCACTGCAACACGCGGCCACCGACGCGCGCCGCTACTTCGATTTCGTGCTCACCGGCGCCGACTTCACCCGCTTCAAGCCCGACCCCGAGCCCTATCTCATGGCCGCGGAGCGGCTCGGCCTCGCGCCCGCCGACTGTCTCGTGGTCGAGGACAGCGAGCGGGGGCTCGTTTCGGCCACGCGCGCCGGCATGCGCTGCGCCGTCGTGCCGCGCGGACTCAGCGCCCGCGGCGACTTCTCGACCGCGTGGCGCGTGCTCGACCAGGTGACCCAGCTTCCGGAGCTGGTCGCCGACCTGCTAGCATCGCAGCCGAGGAGGGACCCGTGAGCTACGCCGACGCCGCACCCGGATTCACCCTGCACGACGCCGACTCGCACGTCATGGAGACCGCGGACTTCTTCCGCGACTTCGCCGATCCCGACGTGCGCGCGCGCATGAAGCCGCTGCCGATCGCCGCGGTGCGGCCGGGCGAGACGAGCTTCATCGACGAGCTGCGCGCGAAGCATCGCGACCCCGCATACCGCGCGCGCGACGGTGCCGAGCTGATGACTCGCAAGAACTGGACCGCGACCGGCTCCTTCCTGAAGGAGGACCGCGGGCGCGCGCTCGATTTGCTCGGCTTCGCGAGTCAGCTCGTGTTCAACACGTTCGCGAGCGGGCGGCTCGTCGCGCTCGAGCACGCCGACGACGTCGATCTGTGCTACGGAGTCGCGCGCGCGCACAACCGCGCGCTGGCCGACTTCTGCGCCGTCGACGCGCGCCTGCTCGCGACCGGCTACGTGCCGCTGCGCGACTTCGGCCGCGCCCGCGCCGCGGCCGAGGAGTCACTCGCGCTCGGCTGCAAGGCACTTCTGATTCCGTCCGCTTGTCCGAAGGGTCACTCGCCGAGTCACGTTGCGCTCGACGCGCTCTGGGCCGTGGCCCAAGAGGCGGGCGCGCCGATCCTGTTCCACGTCGGCGGCGGCGGACAGCTGCTCGACCCGAATTACTTCGAGAACGGCCTGCCGCCGGTGCCCGACTTTCACGGCGGCGCCGAGAACTTCCGCTCGGTCGACTACATGGCGATCCCCTACCCGGTCATGCAGACGCTCGCGACCCTGATCCTGGACGGCGTGCTCGAGCGCTTTCCGCGGCTGATGTTCGGCGTGATCGAGCAGGGCGCCTCGTGGCTGCCCGGCTGGATGAAGCTGCTCGACTCCGCGCTCGACGCATTCCGCAAGAACGAGGAGAGGCTGCAGCGGCTGCCGCTGCGGCCGAGCGAGTACGTCCGGCGTCAGGTCCGAGTGACTCCCTACCCGGCCGAGGACGTCGGCTGGATCGCCGCGAACTCCGGGCCCGAAGTCTGTCTGTTCTCGTCGGACTACCCACACGTCGAAGGCGGCCGCAATCCGATCAAGCGCTTCGAGGCCAGCCTCGCGGGCGCGAGCCACGAGGCCAAGCGGCGCTTTTACGGCGCCAACATGGCCGAGCTGATGGGGCCGATGCTCCCTCGCGGCGCGTGAGCGCAGCTTGCGCGCCTCCGCGCGCGACTCACTTCTTCTTCTTCGCCGCGGGCGCCGGGGTCGGGGTCGCCTGAGGAGCGGGCGCGGGCTCGGGCGCCTTCACTTCCAGGAGCTGGATCTCGAACGTCAGCGCCGCGCCGGGCTTGATCGCCGGTGGCGAGCCGCGGTCGCCGTACGCGATGTCGGCCGGGCAAGTCAGCTTGTACTTGCCGCCCACCTTCATCTGCTGCAGTGACTGCGTCCAGCAGGGAATCACGTGGCCGAGCGGGAACTCCGCTGGCTCGCCGCGGTCGACCGAGCTGTCGAACACGGTCCCGTCGCGCAGCGTGCCGTGGTAGTGGACCTTGACGGTGTCGGCCGCGGTCGGGCTGGCGCCGGTTCCCTCGGTGATGGTGCGGACCACGTAGCCGCTCGGCGCCTTGGTCGCGCCCGGCTCCGCGGCCATCTTGTCGAGATACGCGGCTGACTCGGTCTTCTCGTGCTCGGCCGCGGCGGTCTGGCGCGCCTTGCCGAACGCCTGCAGCTCCTTGCCGATGTCCTTCGGGTCGACCTTCTTCTGGTGGCCCAGCACGCCGTCCCGGAGCCCGCTCTCGAAGATCGCGAGCTCGGACTCGCTGAGCCCGAACTGATCGATGCGCTCCGCGATCAAGAGCCCGAGCGCGTAGATCGCCTTCGAGTCATCGGTGTCGAGCTTCGGCTCGGGAGCCTTCGGCGGCTGGCAGCCCGCGGCGAGCATGAGCGCGGCGAGCGCGATCCCGAGCGAGCGTCGATTGCGCATGAGGTCCTCTCCCCCGCCGGACGACCCGGCGCGCGGAGAATATCACGCGTCTCGCGGAGCGCCTTCCGGAAAAAGCAGGGCGCCGCTCTCGCTGAGCGCGCGAATACGCGCGTCGTCGAAGCCGAGCAGGTCGCGCAGCAGCTCGGCCCCGTGCTCGCCGGGGCGAGGCGCCGGACCGCGCACCTGGTTCTTCGTCGCCGAGAATCGCGCAGCCGGCCGCACGACGGGGCGCGTGCCGCCGCGCCGGTCGTCGACCTGTGTCAGGAGCTCGCGCTCGCGCGCGAGCGGCCCGAGCAGCGCTTCCTTCGGCGTGAGCACCGGCGCGGCCGCGAGCTTCGCGCGCGCCAGCTTCTCGAGCGCCGCGTCGAGCGATGGCTGCGCGGCGAGAAAGTCCGCCACCGCCTGGTGTCGCGCGGCGGCCTTCGCCTCGAGCTCGGCGCCCTTCGGCGCCGGATCGACGAGCTCGCTCGGGAACGCGCTCGCGAGTGACACCCAGACGTGTTGCGCCGCGCCGCCGACCGCGATCCAGCCGTTCGTCCCGGCGTCGAAGATCGGGTTCATGACGCGATCGTCGGGCGGCTCGATCAGCACGTTGCCGGCCTCGCTGTGACTCGCGAGCGTGGCATCGAACATCGGCACTTCGATGTGTTGGCCCTGTCCGGTCGCTTCGGCCATGCGCAGGCCCGCGAGCAGCGCCACCGCGGCGTGCAGGGCAGTGAGCACGTCGGAATAGGCGATGCGCGGCTGCGCGGGCACGTGCGAGGTCTGACCGCGGTCGCGCAACAGCCCCGTGATCGCGTGCACGATCGGCGCGTACGCGCGCCGATCGCTCCACGCCGACGCCGAGCCGAAGCCGTTCACCGACAGCACGACCGCGCGCGGATTCACGGCGCGAATCGCGCTCCAGCCGATGCCGAGTCTCTCCGCGACGCCGGGCCGGAAATTCTCGATCACCGCGGCGGAGACGCGCGCGAAGCCAAGAATCACCTCGGCCGCTCCGGGCTTGCCCAGGTCGAGCGCGATCGAGCGCTTGCCCACGTTCGAGAAGTTCAGCAGCCACGACTGACCGCGGTCGTGGCGGGGCGCGATCATGCGCGCGTCGTCGCCCTCCGGCGGCTCGACCTTGATCACCTCTGCGCCCAGATCCGCGAACAGCCGGCCGACGTACGGACCCGCGATCACGCGCGAGAGATCGAGCACGCGCACCCCGGTGAGTGGACCTTCCGCGAAGTCGGGCGGCATGCGCGCGATGCTAGCATGCGAGGATGCGGGTCGAGCGCGCGCAGAGCGGCGACGCGGCTGCGG
>JBIOJK010000160.1:0-6699 GCA_044450765.1 Myxococcota bacterium
CGCCAGGGTCTCTGCGACGCGCGCTTCCGGCGCGTGCGCGAAGTGTTCGAGGCATCTTTCGCGAGGGGCGCCGAGCTCGGCGCGGGGCTCTGCATCTACCTCGACGGGCGCCCGATCGTCGATCTGTGGGGCGGCTTCGCCGACAAGGACCGCGCGCGGCCCTGGCGGCGAGACACTCTCGCGAACGTGTACTCGACGACGAAGGGAATCACCGCGCTGTGCGCCCACCAGCTGATCGAGCGCGGCGAGCTCGACCTGGACGCGCCCGTCGCGCGCTACTGGCCCGAGTTCGCGCAGAACGGGAAGAGCGAGCTGCCGGTGCGCATGCTGCTGTCGCACCAGGCGGGGTTGCCCGCGGTCGCGAAGCCGCTCGCGCCGGCCGACATCTTCGACTGGAGCACGATGACCGCGGCGCTCGCCGAGCAGAAGCCGTGGTGGACTCCGGGCACGAAGCACGGCTACCACGCGCTGACCTACGGCTGGCTGGTCGGCGAGCTGGTGCGGCGCGCGTCGGGCATGAGCATCGGGCGCTACGTGCGCGAGCACGTCGCGGTGCCGCTGGGCGCCGAGTTCTGGATCGGACTGCCGGAGGAGCTCGACGCCCGCACGGCCGAGCTGGTCCAGGGGCCGATCGAGGTGAGCGGCGGCCCGAACATGCTCGAGATCATCGCGAAGGACCCGGAGGGCATGCTCGCGAAGGCGTTCGCAAACCCGCCGCTCTTCACCATCAGTCCGAACGCGCGCGAATGGCGCGCCGCCGAGCTCGCCGCCGCGAACGGACACACGACCGCCCACGCGCTCGCGCGCATCTACACCGCGCTCGCGCAGGGCGGCGAGCTCGACTCGGTCCGCGTGCTGGGCCGCGCGGCGATCGAGCGCGCGCGCGCCGTGCAGTCGTCGGGTCAGGACGCGGTGCTCCCGATGGTGACTCGCTTCGGTCTCGGCTTCATGGTGCCGCCCGATCAGGAGCCGCTGGGCCCGAACCCGCGCGTGTTCGGTCACGGCGGCGCGGGCGGGTCACTCGGCCTCGCCGATCCTGAAGCGCGGATCGGCTTCGGCTACGTGATGAACCTGATGCATACCGGCCTCTGGCTCGTCGACCCGCGCCCGCGCGCGCTGCTGGACGCCCTCTACAAGTCCCTGTAGCGGTCGAGCGTGGCCCTCGAGATTCCGATCGGCCGTTTCGCGCAGCTCGCGGGGTTCACGGTGCGCGCGCTGCGCTACTACGAGGCGCAGGGTCTCTTGATGCCGGCGCGCGTCGACCGCGAGAGCGGCTACCGCTACTACCGGCCCGAGCAGCTCCCGGACGCGCTGCGCGTGCGCCTGCTGCGCGCGCTCGAGATGCCGATCGCCGAGGTCGCCGACGTGATGCGCGCGCCGGACAGCGCCGAGGCGCTGGAGAAGCTGCGCGCCCACCGCGCGCGCGTCGCGGCGCGCGTCGCCGACGTCGAGCGGCTGCTCGAGCGGATCGACGAATGGCTCGACGGCGCGCCGCAGGAGCTCGATCCACCTTCGGCGGCGCTCGACGAGTCGGCGCCAGCGGCGAACGAGCCGCACCGAGTGAACGAAAACGTTGCTCGCGCGTTCCTCGGCCTGTTCGGTCCGGCGGACGAGGCCTGAGGCCGCGGGTTCATGCCCTCCGAAAAGTGACTCGGCTCACGCCGCGCGGTGGAAAGTGACTCACCTCACGACCGGCGCGTGAGCAGAGTCACGGCGCGCGCTCTGGCGTTCGTCCAAGCTGCCCGAGTCCGCATCACTCGGGGGGCCGTTCATGCTGCTGCTGCCGCTGTCACGGGTCCGCGCCTGCGCCGCCGTCGGTTTCTTCACGCTCGCGCTCGCGACCGGCGCCCGAGCTGATGCGGTTCTGCTCCGCTTCTATCCGCCGGCGCAGGGCGCCGTCGCGGGCTACAAGGTGTACGCCGCGCGACAAACGACCGGCGCGATTGCGAGCGCCCCGATCGACGCCGGCGTGCGCTCGCCCGACGGGACGGGCGTCGCGAGTTACTCGCTGTCCGGCCTCGATCCGAATCTGCCGTACAGCGTCGAGATGACGGCGTACGACGCGCGCGGCGTCGAGTCCCAGCGCTCGAACCGAGTCACGATCTCGTCCCGCGTCGAGACACTCGGCGGCGTGCGCTGGTCGAGCAGCTTCGGCCAGTTCGCGCCCGGGGTTCACGTCCCGGGCTTCAGAGACGAGCTCGAAGACGCGGAGACGGCTTCGGGTGCCGACTTGTTCGCCGTCGCCTACTTCCCCGACGGGACGGCGGCGTTCGGGAGCGACGCGGACGCCGGAGACGTCTCGAGCTGGTTCGTCGGCGCGGGCGCGCCGTACTGGGGCTCGTACGAGATCACGGGCCGCGTCTGGACGAGCGGGGCCCGCGCGCAAGCGGGGATCGACGCCCGCGCGAGCGGGAGAGGCCGCTACTTCGATTTCGGCCAGGCGCCGGGCGGCAGCTGGCGCCTCGTCGCGAGCGAGGAGCCCGCGCTGTCGTGCAAGAGCGCCGTGACGCGAGTGACTCAACCGCCTGGCACCTGGTACGCGGTGCGCTTCCGAGTCACTCATGCTTCAGGACTCACTCGGCTGCGCGCGAAGGTGTGGCCCTCGGAAGGCGCGGAGCCGGCCGCCTGGCAGGCCGACTGCTGGACGACGCTCGCGGTGGCCTCGGATCTGGGCGCGATCGCGCTGCGGCGGGGCGGCACGGGCGGCGCATACTTCGAAGACCTCACCGTGACTTCCGTGATCGGAAAGCTCGACCCGATCCCGGCCCAGTGACTCGCGGCTCGGCTCAGAAGCGCGGGCTGTTCGTGCGCGCCGCGACGCCGCCGTCGGCGACGATCGCCGCGCCGTGCACGTACGATGCGTCGTCGGAGGCCAGGAAGAGCGCCACCGCGGCCATCTCCTCGGGGCGGCCGAGCCGGCCGCACGGGATCTGGCGGTCCCAGCCCGCGCGTCCGCCCGTGGCCTCGACCGCGGCAAGCAGCGGCGGCGTCTCGATCGGGCCCGGCAGGATCGTGTTGATGCGCACGCCGCGCGCAGCGTTCTCGACCGCCGCGGTCTGAGTCAGATTCACGATCGCCGCTTTCGCGGCGCCGTACGCGCCGAGACCGGGCTCGCCCGCGATCGCCGCGCCCGACGAGATGTTGATGATCGAGCCGCTCTGCTGCGCGGCCATGATCGGCAGCGCGGCGCGCATGCCGTAGAAGACACCGTCCAGTGTCACGCTCTGCGTGCGGCGCCAGTCGGCGTCCGAGAGACTCTCGACCGCCCCCGGCACCACGGCGGCCGCGTTGTTCACCAGCACGTCGAGCCGCCCGAACTGCGCGGTCGCGAAGCGCACGAGCGACTCGACCTGGCGCGGGTCGGAGACGTCGGCCGGGAACGGGCGCGCGCGGCCTCCGGCTTCCTCGATCTCCTTCGCGACGCGCTGCGCGGCGTCCGCGACGAGATCGTTCACCACCAGCGCCGCGCCCTCCGCGGCGAAGCGCAGCGCAATCGCTCGCCCGATGCCGGAGCCGGCGCCGGTCACGAGCGCAACTTTGCCGGCCAAACGCTGGGTCCCGCGCTGCACGCAGCTCCTTTGCCGCTTGTCAGGGTCCGCTGAAACGTGTTCTAATTTTCCACCGGCACGTCTGCGAAGTCCAGCGAAGTCCAATGCAGCGAAGTCCAGGGGAGGATCCAATGGCGCGCTTTCCGTTCGGCTTTGCGAACAGTTGGTACCTGCTGCTCTACTCCGACGAGCTCGCGAAGGGCGAGGTGCGGCCGCTGCACTATCTCGGCCGCGAGCTGGTCGCGTTCCGCGGCGAGGACGGCCGCGCGCACGTGTTCGACGCGTACTGCCCGCACCTCGGCGCGCACCTCGGGCGCGGCGGCAAGGTGATCGGCTCCGACCTGCAGTGCCCCTTCCACGCCTGGAAGTTCAACGGCGACGGGAAGTGCGTGCAAGTTCCCTACTCGAACAAGATCCCCGCGAAGGCCGAGGTCCGCTCCTGGCCCGTGTCGGAGCGCAACGGCGGGATCTTCGTCTGGTACCACGAAGAGGAGAAGCCGCCCGACTTCGAGATCCCGACGCTCCGCGAGTGGGGTGACTCGAACTGGACGCGCACCTGGCAGAAGTACGAGTGGACCGTGAAGACCTGCCCGCAGGACATCATGGAGAACGCGATCGACTGGCCCCACTTCCACAGCGTGCACATGATGGATATGCCGCCGGAGAAGACTCACAAGTTCGATGGCAAGATGTTCTTCTGGAACATCGGCACGACCAAGCAGGTCTCGACCATGGGGGTCAGCGACAACCTGTACATGGAGGCCCAGAACTGGGGCCTCGGATACAACTTTCTGACTTACACGGGAATGTTCACCACGGTGATCTCGACGGGACTCACTCCGGTCGACGAGGACCACACGCACTTCCGCACCGCGATCATCGGCAAGAAGGACGGTCGCAGCGAGGAAGAGACGCTCCAGTTGCTCAAGGCCTACATGGACGACCAGTCCAACGCGATCACGCAGGACTTCGAAATCTGGGAGAACAAGCGCTTCCGCGCCAAGCCGATGCTCTGCGACGGCGACGGGCCGATCGCGGAGTTCCGCCGCTGGTGCCGCCAGTTCTACTCCAAGGAATGGGCCGAGGCGGACTAGCGCCCGAGCCGCGAGGACGCGATGCCCCCCGAGAACGAGACAGACCCGGCGCGCCCGGCCGGCGTCTCGCGCCGCGACTTTCTGCAGCTCGCCGGGGCCGCAGGCGCAGCGCTGACGGCCGCGGCCTGCGCGACGGCGACGGTGTCCGCGGCAGCGAGTGACTCGCCCGTCTTCGACGTCGCGACGGACGTCGCCGTCGTGGGCAGCGGCGCTGCCGGCGCGACCGCCGCGCTGTACGCGTCCGAGAACGGCGCCCAGGTCCTGGTGCTCGAGAAGGGCCCCGTCTTCGGCGGCACGACCGCGAAGTCGGGGGGCGTCTACTGGATTCCGAATCATCCCATCGAGCGCGCGCGCGGCCTGAAGGAGCCGCGGGAAGTCACTCTGCGCGCGATGTGCGCCGCCTCGTATCCGCTGCTCTTCAGCCCCGAGAAGCCGCGCTACGGCCTGCCGCAGAACGAGTACGAGCTGATCGAGACCTTCTACGACCGCGGCGCCGATGCGGTCGTCGGCCTCGAGAAGATGGGCGCGCTCGTCTCGATGTCGGCCGACTCGCTCGCCGGCCCGATGCCCGACTACTTCGAGCCGCCCGGCACGACGAAGATCGTCGATCGCCGCTACTGGGCCAAGAAGCCGGACGGCTCGTTCGGCCTGGGCGACGAGATGGTGCGCCAGCTGCGCGGCGGGCTCGAAGCGCGCAAGGTGCCGGTCCTGATGAGTCACCGCGCAGTGCGCCCGCTGGTGAACGCGAAGCGCGAGCTGGTCGGTCTGGAAGTCCAGAAGCTCGGCGGCGCCAGCCTGCGCGTGCGCGCGCGGCGCGGCGTCGTCTTCGCGAGCGGCGGCTTCACGCACGACGCGGAGCTGGTGCGCAGCTTTCAGCCGGGCCCGGTCTTCGGCGGCTGCGCGGTTCCGACCAACGAGGGCGACTTCGTGCGTATCGGCGAGTCACTCGGCGCGCGGCTCGGGAACATGCCCAGCGCCTGGCGCGCGCAGGTGGTCCTCGAGCAGGCGCTGCAGTTCTCGTCGACGCCGGACGACGTCTTCATGCCGCCGGGCGACAGCATGATCCTGGTGAACCGCCACGGCCGCCGCGTGGTCGACGAGAAGTCGAACTACAACGAGCGCACGCGCGTGCACTACGCCTGGGACCCCGTGCGCCACGAGTGGGCGAACCTGCTCTTGTTCATGATCTACGACCAGCGCAGCGCAGAGCTCTTCGGCGGTCGCTTCCCGCTGCCGGCGTCGGGCATGAGCGCGCCGTACGTGATCAGCGCGCCGAGCGCCAGCGGTCTCGCGAGCGCGATCGACGCGCGGCTGCAGCAGCTCGCGGGCCGAACCGGCGGCGTGAGACTCGACGCGACCTTCGGGAAGTCACTCGCCGAGACGCTCACCCGCTGGAACGCCAACGCCGCGCGCGGCGTCGACCCGGACTTTCAGCGCGGCGAGAACGTCTACGACCGCGATTGGCACGCGAAGATCTGGTCGTTCGCGAACCCGGGCACCCGGCACGCGCTGCCCGTCGCGAACGTCACGATGCACCCGATCGGCGACAAGGGTCCGCTCCACGCGATCATCCTCGCTGCGGGCACGCTCGACACGAACGGCGGGCCCGTGATCGACCGCAGCGCGCGCGTGCTCGACTCACAGGCGGTGCCGATTCCGGGTCTCTTCGGCGCGGGGAACTGCATCGCGTCGCCGACCGGCCCATCCTACTACGCGGGCGGCGGGACGCTCGGACCGGCGGTCACCTTCGGCTGCATCGCGGGCGAGAACGCCGCGCGCGAGCCGGTGAAGGAGCTCGCGTGAACGCGCGCAGCGTGCTGCTTCGCCGCGAGCGCCGCGCGACTTCGGCGCGGGCGCGCGGGACCCTGGTGGCGCTGCACGCCGACGGCGCGGACGCCAGCGAGCTGTTCGCGCTCTGCGACGCGCTCGGCCGCGACTGGGACGTCGTCGCGCCGCAGGCGCCGCGCGCGCGCGATCCGTTCCACTCGAGCGCCGTGCCCGCCGACCCGCGCTGGAGCGCTTACGCGGGTTACTCGTGGTTTCGGCGCGACGCGCTC
>JBIOJK010000161.1:0-6650 GCA_044450765.1 Myxococcota bacterium
GTGTCGAGCACGCGGTAGTCGCTGCGCGGGACGAGCACCTCCACGAGCTCCAGCTTCGCCGCGCCCTCGACGACACACTGACCCCAGAACCAGTCACTGTGCTGGCAGCCGCTCGCGAACGGCCAGCGGCCGCTGGCGCGCACCCCGCCGTCGACCCGGATCGCGCGGCCCAGCGGGTTCAGCGCGCCCGAGAAGATCACCGGCGGATGCTTCCCGATCACTTCCTCGGCGACGTCGGGGCGCAGCAGCCCGCTCGCGAAGCCCAGGCTCTCGATGCCGATCATCAGCGTCCAGCCGGCAGCGCCATCCGCTTCGGAGATCGCTTCGATCGCGAGAATCTGGTCGCGCGGATTCGCCTCGGCGCCGCCGACCGACGCGGAGACCGCGATGCGGAACAGCCCGGCCTGCGCGAGTGCGCGAACCACCTCGAGCGGCAGCGTGCGCTCCGCTTCGGCGCGGTCCGCGAACTCGCGCACCAGCGGCTGCAGCGCGCGCGCTCTCTCGACGAGCTCGGGACCCGAGAGCGCTGGCGTTTGCGGCATCGCCGCATGATACGCGGATCGCCGGGCTCAGCGCAGACAGACCGCCTCCACGTTGTTTCCGTCGGGGTCGATCAGGAACGCGGCATAGTATTTCGGGCCGTAGTCAGCGCGCACGCCGGGCGCGCCGTTGTCCGCGCCGCCGGCGGCGACGCCGGCCTCGTGGAAGCGATCGACTGCTTTGCGCTCGTCGGCGCGGAACGCCAAGTGTGTGCCCGGGCCCTTCGCGCCCTTCGCCAGATACAGCCAGAGCGCGGGCTCACCCTTCGGGCCGAGCCCCGCTCCCGTCGCGTCCTTCGAGCACACCACGTGCCCGAGCCCGCCGAGCGCCGCCTCGTAGAAGCGCACGCTTGCCTCGATGTCTCGCACCTTCAAGCCGATGTGGTCGTACATGGAACCTCCGTTTGATGGAGGTCAGGCTAGAGCGAGGCGGCCAGGCGATCTTGGAAGATCTTGCGGTCGCCCTGCGCGGCGCGGCGGAAGCCGCGCGGGGAGACGCCCGCCGCGCGGTGGAAGGTGCGCACGAAGTTCGAGAGGTCGCCGAAGCCGACCCCGAACGCGATCTCGGTGATCGAGCGCTCGTCGTCCGCGAGCAGGCGCGCCGCGTGGCGCAGCCGCGAGCGCAAGAGATACTGGTGGGGAGTCACTCCGAGCACCTTCGCGAACAGGCGCAGGAAGTGGAACGCGCTCAGCCCCGCCTCGCCGGCGGCCCGCTCGAGATCGATCTCCTCGTGCGAGTGCGCCTCGATCCAGAGGGCCGCGTCGACGGCGCGGCGGCGATCGCGCGCGGCGGCCGCGGCCGTCTTCGGCGCGCGCCCGGAGGCCGTGGCGGCGAAGCGCGCGGCGAGCCAGAGACCGAGCTCGTCGAGGCCGAGGCCGCTGCGCCCGTCGACCACCGCCTGCGCGAGCTCGCCCAGCACCATCATCTCGGGGAGCGGCGGAACCCCGCGCGCGTGGAAGACGTCGCCGCGCGCGCCCAGTGACTCGACCAATGCGGGCGAAAGATGGATCGAGAGACACTCGTCGCGCACCGCGTGATCGTGCGTGCAGAGATACTCGTCGCCCGGCTGACCGACGATCAGCGAGCCCGCGACCAGCTCGAACGACTTCCCGCGCGCCCGGTAGCCGAAGCTGCCCTTGCGCACGACCGAGATCGAGAAGCCGTGGTGCAGCTCGACGTACGGCGTGGCCGCGCGCTCCGCGTCGCAGCGGTAGTCGTCGATCCGGATCGAGCCGCTCTGTTGCAGGGTCGTCGCGCCCAAGGGCCTGGATTCTACCGCGACCGGTGCCCGGCGAGGAGACCGGCGCTCGGCTAGAACGCGGCGGCGCGCCAGAGATACCAGCTGGCGACGGTGCGATACGGTGCCCACTTCGCGCCGAGCCGGGTGAGTTCCTTCGCCGTGGGCAGCTTGCGCTTCCGGTACGCGACCGCGTAGCCCTTCCGGATGCCGTAGTCGTCGGCCGGCAGCACGTCCGGCCGCGCGAGCCGGAAGATCAGGAGCATCTCGACCGTCCAACGACCGACGCCGCGGACCTCGGTGAGTCGTGCGACGAGCGCGGCGTCGTCCAGATCGCGCGCCTCGGACAAGGTCGGCAGCGCGCCGTCGACCGTCCTGCGCGCCAGGTCGCGCAGCGCGAGCGCTTTCGCGCGCGAGAGACCCGCGCCGCGCAGCACCGCGTCGGACGTGCGCAGGACGTGCTGCGGAGACGGCCCGCGCTGCGGGTGCGGGAAGAGCGCGCAGACGCGCGCGTAGATCGTCGCGGCGGCCTTGCCCGTGAGCTGTTGGTAGACGATCGCCTCGGCCAGCATGGCGAAGACGCTGGTCGAGCGCTTGAGCTCGAGCGCGAACGGGCCGACCCGGTCGATGACACGCGCCAGTGTCGGGTCGGCCGCGCGCAGGTGCGTGAGCGCCGCCCGTGAGTCGAAGGCGAGCGCGCCGTCGCCGTCGAAGAGAGCCGGCTGTGACTCAGCCAGCGCGCCCTCGATGTTCAGGATCCGGACCTTGGTCGTGACTCCACCGTTCGCAGAGAAGCCGCCGAGCTTGCCGTTCGCCGCCAGCACCCGGTGACAGGGCACGACGATCGCGAACGGATTGCGCCCGAGCGCCTGGCCGACCGCGCGCGCATTCCCGGGCTCCCCGAGCCGGGCCGCGAGCTCGCCGTACGAGCGCGTCGACCCCGGCGGGATCTCGCGCGCCGCCTCGTACACGCGCCGGTGGAACGGCGGCACCTGCTCCAGGTCGAGCGCGATCTCCTCGAGCGCGCTCGGCTCGCCGCGCAAGAGCACGACGATCCGGTCGAGCGCGCGTTGGATCTCGCGCGGCGGCGCAGCCTCGACCGCGCCGGGGACGCGCTTCGACAAGCGCGCGCGGGTCAGTGAGTCGCGCGCCTCGGGCAGCTGGACCGCGGCGACCCCGCGCTCGCTCCAGGCGATTCCGCAGCGGCCGATCGCAGTGTCGAAGAGCGCATATCCGTGTTCCGCCACCGGCGACTCAGTGTGCGAAGACCTGCTTCAGCAGGTCGGTCGTGCGCGCCGCCGGGTCCTTGCGGATGCGCTTCTCCTCGTCGCCGACGACCTTGAACAGCCCCGCGAGCGCCTCGTCGGTGACGTAGCCCGTGAGATCGAGCTTCGGCACCGACGCGAACGGCGTGGACGAGTAGTGGCCGACGAGCGCGTTGTACTGCTCCATGACGCCGACCTTGCTCATCGCCTGGTCGACGATCGGGCGGAACTTCGCCTTCAGCGGCGCGCTGGTCTTCTGCTTGAAGTAAGTCGTCGCGGCTGTGTCTCCGCCGCGCAAGATCCCGACCGCGTCCTGGAAGCTCATGCCCTTGATCGCGTCGACGAAGACCGGCGTCGCTTCGCCCGCGGCGTGCTCCGCGGCGTGATTCATCGCGACCTCGAGCTCGTCGACCTTCGCGCTCATGCCGAGCGCGCGCAGGCCGCTCGCCATGGTCTCGAGCTTGCCGGGGAGCGGGATGTGGATCTGCGGGTCGTCCAGGAATCCACCGGGCTGCGAGGTCGCGTGAACCGCGCGCTGCGCCGCAACCTCCAGCGCGTCGCGCAGTCCGGACTCCGCCGTCGCATCCGAGAGCTGCGAGGCGTACGCGGTGAATGCGAGTGCAAGTGCGGCGAGCTTCATGAGCGAGCCTCTTCTAGTGCGCGGCGGTGCGCGAGCGCTGCAGGGGCCGGTCGCCCAGGATCGTGGCGCGGTGCATCACGCGCCGCTGCGGGAGATAGTCGTTCACCGCGTAGTGCTGAGTGACTCGATTGTCCCAGAACGCCACCGAGTCGGGCTGCCACTTCCAGCGCACGAGATACTCGGGCTTGGTCACGTGCTCGAAGAGCATGTTCAGGATCGCGTCGCTTTCCTTTCGGCGCAGCCCGACGATCTTCGACGTGAAGCCGAAGTTCACGAACAAGCCGTCGGCGCCGGTCTCGGGGTGCGTGCGGACCACGGGGTGCACGACCGGCGGGTGCTCCTCGACCGCCTTCGCGTGCTTGTCGGCGCCCGCGCCCTTCGCAACCGCACCGCGCGCGGGGAAGCCGCGCGCGAAATCGTGCACGGCGTCGAGCGTGGTCAGAAACTTCGCGAACGGCCGAGACAGGCCCTCGAAGGCGGCCTGCATGTTCGACCAGATCGTGTCTCCGCCCTCGGGCGGCAGGAGCTTCGCGTAGAGCACTGCGCCGAGCGGCGGTGTCTCGATGAACGTCACATCCGTGTGCCACGCGTCGTTGTCGGTCGGGTTCGACACGTGATTGTCGAGGATGAAGAGCTCGGGCGCCTCGGGCACGCCCGGATACAAGGGGTGCGTGTGCAGCGCACCGAAGCGCGCCGCGAAGTCGCGCTGCTCGGTCGCCGTCATGTGCTGGTTCTCGAAGAAGATCACCTTGTGCGCGAGCAGCGCCGCGCGGATCTCCGCGATCTCCTCGTGCGCCAGCGGCTTCGACAGGTCGACGTTCTCGACCACCGCTCCGATCGTCGGCGTCAGGGTTCGGATCGGGAACTTGCGCGTCATGGGCGGATCTCCCGGCTCGGCGCCGTGACCCATCCTACACGAACGGCGAGACGTCGAGCGTCGCGGTCCGGCGCGCGAGCAGCGCGGGATAGGCCGCGCTGGCGAGGACCGACGCGCCAACCAGCGCGAACAGCAGCGCCAGACGGGCAAGGTCGAAGTGTGAGTCGACGAACAGGCCGAACTCGTCGCCCATGACCTCGAGCATCGGCCGCGAGATCAGCACGCCGAGCAGCGAGCCCGCCACGACGGAGGCGCCCGCGATCAGCGCCGCGTCGCCGAGCACGACCGCGGCGAGCTGATTCGGCGCCGCGCCGGCGGTGCGCAGCAGCACGAACTCGCGGCGCCGCGCGGCGACGATGCCGAGCAACAGGTTCGCGATCGCGACGCCTCCGAGCGCGAGCGCCAGCGCCGCGACGCCGAACAGCAGAGCGTCGAAGCGGCTGGCGAAGTCAGTCGCCCGCGCAAGCAGCTCGCGGTTCTCGGTGAAGAAGAGCGACTGCTGCCCATAGGTCGCGCGGCGGATCGCGTCGATCACCGGCGCCGGCTCGCCGGCAGTCCAGAGCAGCGCCGCGTCGGCGCCCGCGCGCTTCCAATGCGCGTCGAACGTGGCCAGGTCCATGAACAGGATTCCCGTGCGGCCCTCCATGCCGAAGAGCTCGCCCGCGATCGCGAAGCGGCGCGGGCCGGCGGGCGTGGCCATCTCGAGCGCGTCGCCGGCGGAGAGCCCGAAGTGGCGCGCGAACGCGCTCGAGATCGCGACCTCCCCGCGAGTCAGCGCCGCGAGCACGGCGCGCTCGGAGTCCGCGTCCGTCGCGCCCCTGCGCTGGAGCGAGATGCGCGCCTCGAACACCGCGAGCGTGACTTCCTCGCCGCGCACGAGCACCGTCGAGTGAAGCTGCTCCGACAGGGTCGCGACGCCAGGCGCGCGCCGGATCGCGTCGAGGGTCTCGCGCGTCAGCGCGCCGACCTCGCTCTCGTCGAACGCGGGCGCCGCTGAGATCAGGATGGCGTCGGGGTAGCGCGCGCGGATGACGCCGAGCAGTGTCTCCCCGAAGCTCGCCGACAGGATGATCGCGCCCGAGACGAAGCCGACCAGACAGGTGATTGCGGCGACCGCGAGCGCCGTCCCGCGCGGTCGCACGGAGAGCCCGGTGCCGGCCAGATGGCCGACGCCGGGAAGCGCGCGGCTGAGCGGCTCGCGTGCGCGGCCGAGGAGCTCGAGCGCGGGAGTCACGAGGCGTCCCGCGAGCAGCGTCCCGAGCGAGAGCACGAGCAGCAGCCTCGCGCGCGGCGCGACCCCGGGCGCCACTGCCGCGGCCGCCAGCGCCAGCGCGAGAAGCGCGGACCACCGCGCCCGGCGGGTCACGGCTCGCGCAGGCGGGGGCAGCGCGGCAGGCTCGCGCGCAGAGTCCAAGACGTAGCGCCGGGTCGCCACGCGGGCCGGGCCGATCGCGCCGCACAGCGCGCTCAGCACGCCGACGCCGAGCGCGAGCGCGACCGTCGCGGCGGACACCGACACGTCCGCGGCCCGGGTCGAGCCCGCGGCGAAGTGCTCGGAGACCTGTGACAGGGTCGGCAGGAAGATCTGCGCCAGCGCGCGGCCCGCGGCAAAGCCGAGCGCCGTCCCGAGCGCGGAGAACGCGAGCGCGTCGAGCACGACCAGGCGCGCGATTTCCCGCGCCGCGAAGCCGGTAGAGCGCAGCACCGCGAACTCGTGCAGCCGCCGCTCGACCGAAGTCGACATGGCCGCGTAGCTCAAGAGCCCGGCCACGAGTGACCCGACCGCCGCGATCATGAGCAGCGCAGCCCGCAGCGCGCCGATCGTCTGGTCGAGCGACGAGAGCCGCAGACTCGGCCGCCGCACGCTCGCCGCGCCCGCGAGGCGCCGCTCGATCTCGCTCTGGATCGCCGCGAGATCCGCGCCCGGCTCGGGCACGACGTCGATCTGGTCCACGGAGTCCTCGCGTCCCACCAGCGCCTGCAGCGCGTACAGGTCCATCACCGCGACTTGACCGCCGTAGGCGCGCGCGACGCCGCGGTCGTTCAGCAGCCCCTCGACGCGCAGCGCGCGCACCCCGTTCGGGGTGCGAA
>JBIOJK010000162.1:0-6650 GCA_044450765.1 Myxococcota bacterium
CGCGAGAACTCGCCCGCGAATCGCTCGCGGCGCAGAACCTCGCCGTCGGCGGGCGGCTCTTCGGCGAGCTTGCCGCTGATCGAGAGTGTCTGTCCGCGGCTCTCGATCGACAAATTCTCGGGCGCGAAGCCCGGGACCTCGATGCGAATCACGACCTCGTCGCCCTGTCGGAAGACGTTGACGGGCGGGTGGGCGCCGCGAAACAGCGCGTTCACCGGATCGAGATCGCGGCTGAGAGTGAAGAACGCCATGCAATTTCCTCCTGTGCGGTTGCGGCCCGGCGGCCGGGCCGTTCGAACCGCGCGTATCCGTAGACACGAGCGGCTCGCAGTCAAGCGCTAGACTCGCCCGTCGGAGGCCGCCAAATGCCCGCGCGGAAGGAAAGCGCCTGCGTCCGCTACACGCGCGACTACGTGGCGATCCCGTCCGTGAATCCGATGCGGCGGAACGACCTCGATCCCGCGATCACCGGCGAGCGGCGCTACGCCGAGCATCTGCACGCGCAGCTGCGCGCGCTGGGACTCGACGCGCAGATCGTCGGCGACCCGGCGCGGCCGTCGGTGGTGGCCGAGGCGCGCGTCGCGAATGCAGCGGAGACGATTCTCGTCGCGTCGCATCTGGACACGGTTCCCGTGGACGGCATGGAGATCGCGCCGTTCGACCCGCGCATCGCCGGCGGGCGCATCTACGGCCGCGGCTCGTGTGACACCAAGTCCGGCATGGCGGCGCTGGTGGCGGCGCTCGAGCGCGTGCTCGCGCACAAGCGGCTGCGGCGCAACGTGATCGTGGTGGGTGAGTCCGACGAAGAGCTCGGCAGCACCGGGGTGCGCGACGTGCTCGCGCACCTGGCCGCGCATCGCCCGGACTGGGTCATCGCCACCGAGCCGACGGAGCTGCGCTGCGTGACCCGGCACAAGGGCATCGTCCACGCCGGCCTGCGCGCGAGCGGCGTGGCGTGTCACAGCTCCGAGCCTTCGCGCGGCAAGAGCGCAGTCACTGCGCTGGCGCGCGCGGTGCTGGCGCTCGAGGATCTCTCGCGCGAGCTCGCTGCGCGCCGCGATCCGCACCTGGGCGCCGCCACGCTGTCCGTCGGGCGCATCGGCGGGGGCAGCGCCACGAACATCGTCCCGGACGACGCCTGGCTGGTTCTCGACCGCCGCTGCATTCCCGGCGAGGACGACGTGAGCGTGCGCGCGGAGCTCGAGGGCGCGCTGGCGAAGCACGACTTGCCGGACGTGCGCGTGGAGTGGTGTTCGCTCGAGAAGGCGCCGCTCGCGACGCCGTCCGACGACCCGTCTGTACTCGCGCTGCAAGCCGCGCTCGCGCAGGCGGGGCTCAAGACAGCGACCGCCGACGTCGCGTTCGGGACCGACGCCGGCGAGTTCAGCGCGCGCGGCTGGCCCGGAGTCGTCTTCGGTCCGGGCTCGATCGCGCAGGCGCACACGCACGACGAATGGGTCGCGATCGAGCAGGTCGAGGCGGCGAGCGCGATCTTCGAGTTAGTACTTACTTAGCTTCGTTCGCCTGCGGCTCACTGCGCGCGCCTTCGGCGCTTGCGGGCTCGGCTCGGGGCGGCCCTCGCCTCGCCGTCGTCCATGGGTCCGCCAGCTCGAGAAGTCGCGAACCAGATCTACTCGGAGATCGTGGCGATGTCGGCGAGTACCAGCGCGGGGTCGAGGAAGCCCGAGCCGTAGATGTTGCGGACGCGGAGGTTGGAGTCGATGAGGAAGACCTTCACGACGTGGCGCTTTGCGCCGCCTGCGAGCGAGACGACGTCCTGATCGAAGTCGCGCAGCAGCGGGGACAGCTGGGCGGCGGCGGGCACGAGGAAGCGCCAGTCACTCTGCGGCGCCATCAGCGCTCGCAGCTCCGCCATGCGCGCGGGCGTGTCGTTCTCGGGATCGAAGCTGACGCACGCCAAGCGCACGCGGGCCGCGCGCGCCGGGTCCGCGGCGATGCGCCGATCGAGCTCCCGCAAGAGCGCGAGCGAGGCGGGACAGCCCTGTGACTCGTGGCAGCTCCGGTAGATGAACGCGATCACGCCCACCTGCCCCGCCGCGAGCCCAGGGAACGGCGCCGCCGCACCGCTCGAGTCGATGAGCTCGCGCTCGTGTACTCGAGCGATCGGCGGCAGCTCGTAGCTACCCGGCTTCGGGACTTCGAAGAGCGCGAGCAGCAGCGCGAGGGCGAGCGTCATTCTCCGCTGGTCGGGCCCGCCGCGCGGGCCCAGAAGCCCTCCTGGCCGAAGCGCATGATGTGCGGCCGCCCGAGCTTCTCGGCCTTGAAGTCCACGGCGAACAACGGCTCGAGTGTCTTGCCGTCCCAGGAGAACGCCTTCACGAACTGCTCGTCGTCGGCGCCGCCCTTGTCCCACTTCGAGAGCAGCGACGAGCTGAAGTACACGCGCTTTCCGTCCCAGCTCTGCGAAACCATGTTGACCTGCGCGCCGATCTTCTTCTCGTGCACGACGACTGGCTTTCTCGGGTCCGAGACGTCGAAGACGCGCACTGTGCCGTCGACGAAGCTGTCGACGAACAGGAACTTGTCGTCGGACGAGAGCGACAGGTCGACCGGCAGCGGCGGCTTGGCGGGATCACCGATCGGCGCCAGGTCGACCGCCTCGAAGCTCCCGTCGTCCTTGCGGAAGATCCCCCAGAGCCGCCCGGTGAGTGCGCTCGAGGTGAACGCATAGTAGTGTCGCGGGTCGAGCGCGAAGCGAATCTCGAGCGGCGCGCCGGGGACGGCCAGAGTCTGCAGCGGCTTCCGCGTGTGGAAGTCCCAGACCACCATCGTGCTCCCGAAGTGCTTCATCGCCTCGGCGTCGCCCATCAGATCGCCGAGCGGCCGCATGTAGTTCTTCTTGCCCGTGAAGGAGGAAGTCAGCATGCGGTTCAGGTCGGGCTTCACGCGCACGTCGTAGCCGTACTCGGCGCCGGACGGCATCCAGATCGTGCGGATGAATTCGCCCGCGTTGCTGTACTCGACCATTCCGGTCCTGCCGCCGCCGTCCTTCGCGTTCGAGAGACCGGTGATCAGCATCCGGCCCGGGAGCGCGTAGAACGTGTGCGGCCCGACCACGCCCCCCGATTTCGCGACGAAATTGGAGATGCGCTTGGCCAGCTTCGGCTTGCCGGGCGCGCTGGCGACGTCGATCACGAAGATCTCGCTCGTGTCGAGGCCGCCGAGCCAGAGAAAGCGGCGGTCGTCGGTGAAGTCACCGTGGTGCGCCTCGTGTCGGCCCGGCAGGGACAGCTGACTCACGACTTTTCCGTAGCCCGGTCGATTGGGGTTCGCGCCGAGAGTCACGAGCTTGTCGTTTCCGTCGCCGAGCCCCTCGACGCCGAGCGTGTAGACGTAGACGTAGTCCTCTTGGCCGGTGATCTTGGGCATGAACGGCGAGAGACAGGTCTCGTCGGCGCGCGCGTCTCCGGCGAGGATCGCGGCGCAGACTGCGGTCAGAGACGCCAGGGAAAGCAAACGGCTCGTTCGGGTCATGATCTCCTCCGTGCTTTCCAGTATAGGTGGGGAGCGATATGAAAGGTCAGCTCCAGCTCCTGCCTCGCCCGCGCGAGCTCGCGTTCGCGCCCGGAGTCTGCGCGCTTTCGAGCGCGCCGCGCGTGTCGGTGAGTGGGCCGCGCGACGCGGTCGCCGACCGCGTGCGCGAGCGGCTTTCGGCGCTTCGCACGCGCGTGACGCTGCGCGTCGATCCCGCGGCGCTGCTTCCGCGCGAGGGCTTCGAGCTGGCGATCTCTCCGCGCGGGATCGAGCTGGTCGGGCGCGACTCGCGCGGACTGAATTGGGGCGCGAGCGCGCTCGTGCAGATCGCGGCGCAGCGCGCGCAGCTGCCCTGCCTGCGGATGCGCGACTGGCCCGATCTGGTCGAGCGCGGCTACATGCTCGACGTCTCGCGCGACCGCGTGCCGACGATGGCGACGCTGGCGGAGCTGGTCGATCTGCTCGAGCTGCTGCGCGTGAACCAGCTCCAGCTCTACATGGAACACACCTTTGCGTACCGCGACCATGCGCAGGTCTGGCGCGACGCCTCGCCGTTCTCCGCGGAAGAGATCCGCACGGTCGACGCCTGGTGCGCCGCGCGTGGCATCGAGCTCGTGCCGAACCAGAACGGCTTCGGGCACATGGAGCGCTGGCTCGCGCACCCGCGCTACGCGCCGCTGGCCGAGCTCGGCGAAGGCGGCGCGGGCCCGGGCACGACCGTCGCCCCGACACCGGAAAGTGTCGCTCTCGTGCGCTCGCTGTACGCGGAGCTGCTGCCGAACTTCAGCAGCCGCCAGGTGAACATCGGCTGCGACGAGCCGTTCGAGCTGGGCCGCGGGCGCTCGCGCGCGCGCTGCGCAGCGGAGGGCAGGGGCCGCGTGTATCTCGATCACCTGCTGCAGCTCGTGCGGCCGCTGCAGGCCGAGGGGCGCACGGTCCAGTTCTGGGGAGACATCATCGGACAGCATCCCGAGCTGATCCCCGAGCTGCCGCGCGAGAAGCTCGTCGCGCTGGCTTGGGGCTACGAGGCGCCGCTCGACCCCGCCGAGCTCCCCGCGCAGCTCCAGGCGAACCTGGCGAACGTCGGCTTCGACCTCGAGTCACTCCGCGGCTTCGAGACTCAGGCGCGGCGCTACCGGGAAGTCGGCGTACCGTTCACGGTGTGTCCGGGGACCTCGGCGTGGCTCTCGCTCGTGGGGCGCGTGCCGAACGCGCTCGGAAACGTGGCGGACGCGGCGCGGACCGCGGTGACTCATGGTGCTCGCGGGCTGCTCGTCACCGACTGGGGCGATCAAGGTCATCTGCAGCCGCCGGTCGTGTCACTCCCGGGCCTGTGCTGCGCCGCGGCGCTGGCCTGGTCTGCCGACTCCCAGGCGGAGCTCGACCTGTTCCGCGCGATCGACGTCCTGATCCTGCGCGACGCGACCGGCACCGTCGGCGCCGCGCTCGCGCGGCTCGGCGGGCTCTACGCGCGCACCGGCATCCGCGCGCTGAACTCGAGTCCGCTCGCGACGGCACTCCTGCGCCCGTTCAAGCGCTACGAGCCGACCTGGGGCAGCACCGACGCTGCGCGGTTGAACGCGATCGTCGCGGAGATCGACGCGACGCGCGCCGAGCTCGCGCGCGCGACACCGATCGGTTTCGGCGGGCGCATCGCCGCGCGCGAGCTCTCGCAGGCGGCCGGCCTCGCGCGCCATGGCGCGTTCCGCCTGATGCACGCGTGTCTCGGCCGCGGCCCGAAGCCCGAGCTGCTGCGCCGCGAGCTCGGGGAGCTGATCGCCGAGCAGCGCGCCTGCTGGCTCGCGCGGAGTCGCGAGGGCGGACTCTCCGACTCGCTCGGCCGCCTCGAGCGCGCGCGCGCGGAGTACGCCGCATGAGGCGCCACGCGCTCGAGCGCCGTGTGATCGCCAGCGTCGAGCCGTCGCCGCTCTCGCCGGCAGAAGTGAAGCGCGAGTTTCTCGCGCTCACGGAGGGCGGCGCGCGCATCCGCTGCGTCGGGACGGCGCGCCGCAAGCCGCAGCGCCTGCTCTCGCTCGGCTACGCGCCGCGCTACAAGCTCGAGCTCTTCAACGTGACCTACTACCTCTGCGACGTGAGGCAGAACGAGGACCTGAGATTCTTCGTCGCCTATCTCGCGCTGCGGGAGGGCGCGCGCGGTCGGCCGGCGGTCTACGCGCGCTTGCTCTACAAGGATGGCTCTCTGCTCTGGCGGACCGCCTCCCACTTCGCGCGGTCCGCGGACGAGAACTGGATCGGCAAGGGCGACCTGAAGCTCGTGAAGGAGCACGGCGGCGAGTACTACTACTCCGCCGAGCACACGACCGACCTGCCGCTCGAGCTGCAGATGGCGGTCGAGTCACTGACCCGCCGCGCGGCGCGCGTGCGCACGGACCGGCGCGCGATCGCGCTGGTGGTGCGGCGCTCCGGCGACCGGCGCATCATCGCGTACCGGGACTTCACCCACCCGCGCCGGCGCGCCGCGGCGAACCCGCGGAACCGCGTCAACGGCGGGCGGCCGATCGCGCACTTCGCGCGCGCGAACGACCCCGCGTCGCTCGCGTTCGCGCGCGGCTTCGAGCCGGACTTCACGCGCGCCGGGACGATCGAGGTGACTCATTCGCAGAGTCGCCTGTACGAGGGGCGGGTCGACCGCTACCGGATCCTCTCTCGCAACCGCCGCGTGCAGTATCTGTTCTTCGCCGGGCCGCGGCTGGTCTGGATCGGCTACCCGCAGCCGCTCACGACCGAGCTCTCGCGCTTCGGCGTGCGCACGATCGACGTCAGCGTGCCCGACGACCTCGTCGTTCCGGCCATGGAGTATCACTATCTCGAGTTCGACGACCCGCCGGTCTGGATGAGTCAGATTCCGCCGGGCTTCGCCGGACCAGTGAGTCCGGTCGACGCGTGGCGCGCCGACGCGTCGGCCTGGCTCGACCGCTTGCCGGTGATTGCCGAGTTCCGCCGCCGGGTGCTCAATCGCGCGCGCGGAACGGCCGCGCGAGATCGGCGGGCGCACGCGAGCGGCCGGCGAAGAGCGCCAGCACGAGCAGAGTGAGCGCGTACGGGATCATCAGCAGCAGCGTGTAGGGAAGCGCCGAGCCGGCGGCCTGCAGCCGGAACTGCAGCGCGCTGGCCGCGCCGAACAGGACGGCGCC
>JBIOJK010000163.1:0-6603 GCA_044450765.1 Myxococcota bacterium
GAGACACTCGATCTGCTCGTCGCGACAGCGCGTGAGGATGCGCTCCAGCACCGCGACCGCGCGCTCGCTGACGCGGTACCTCCGCATGCGCCGCACCCAGCGGCCGGTGCCGTGTTTGGGATCGTCGGCCTTCGCGCGCGGCGGAGGTTGACCGGGGCTCGCCGGCGCCTCGAGATATGGCGGCGGTCGCCCGACCGTCCAGGCGAGCAGCTCGCTGCGATAGCAGTACACGGGGAACAGCCGCGCGCACAGCAGCGTGGAGCGCGTGCCGACCAGCAGCTCCGGCAGCCACTCGCGGACGTCGCGCCACGTGAACGCACGCAGCAGCTGTCCGTTGATGAACGGAACCGGCCAGCGCACCCACTCAGGCGTGAGCTCGATGATCGCCATGCGCGGGCGCGCCCCCGCCGCCACGACGCGCGAGAACAGAATGTCGGTGCCGATCAGATCGCCCCCGTTGAACGCAAGCGAAGTGACTCGCGGCGCTCCTTCGCCCAGCCGCTCCCGCAGCCGCGCGTTGACCTTCGCGGGGTCGATCAGCGCCTTGAAGCGGGAGCTGCCGAAGACGAGCACGTCGGGGGTCGGGCCGAGCGCGCGCACGCGCCCGAGTGCCTCGGCGGCCTCGTGGAAGCGCACGCGCAGCGGCGCGCGGTCGAGCGCGACGCCGACGGCGAGCTGCGCTACGAGAAACAGGAGTGCAGTGAGTGCGAAGACTCGCTGCGATCGAGTCTGCTCCGAGCGGCCGGCCGATTCATCCATGTCCGGCATCAGAACTGGAAGTAGATGAAGGCGCCGCCTTCGTCGGGCGCCAGTAACTGGGCGGCGAGCAGCGCGAGCGCGAGCGCGCCAGCGGCGACCGGAACCGGGAGCCGGCGCGCGAGCGCGTCGACGTCCGTGAAGCGCGCGACCAGGTGCGCCGCGAGCACCAGCGCGACGACCCCTGCGAAGACTGCGGACACACCGGGGGTCAGTGAGACCCCGTCGGCCGGCGAGAGCAGGCGCGCGTACACGACCGCGGCGTCGGCGAAGCTGTGCGCGCGGAACAGCACCCAGCCGAGACACACGCAGAGGAACGTGAAGGCCGCGCGCACGGGCGCGAACGCCCGGCGCTCGAGCCACTGCGGCCACGGCAGCGCGCGGTGCAGCGCGAGCAAGATTCCGTGATACGCGCCCCACGCGACGAAGGTCCACGCCGCCCCGTGCCACAGGCCGCCGAGCAGCATCGTGATCCCCAGGTTGCGATAGGTCGCGAACCGGGAGCCGCGGTTTCCGCCGAGCGGAATATAGAGGTAGTCGCGCAGCCAGCTCGACAGCGAGATGTGCCAGCGGCGCCAGAACTCCGCGATGTTCAGCGACAGATAGGGCGCGTTGAAGTTCTGCGGCAGCCGCAATCCGAACGCGTGCGCACAGCCGAGCGCCATGTCGGTGTAGCCCGAGAAGTCACAGTAGATCTGGATCGCGTAGCCGACCGTCGCCGCCCAGACCGCGCCGCTCGCGTAGTCCGCGGGCGCCGCGTAGACCGGATCGACGAGTCGGGCGATCTGATCCGCGATCACGGCCTTCTTGATCACGCCCAGCACGAACAGGCGCAGCCCGAGCTCCATGCGCGCCCAGTCGAAGCGCTGTAACGCACGGAGCTGCGGCAGGAAGTCGGCGGGCCGCACGATCGGGCCCGCGATCAGATGCGGGAAGAAGAGCAGGAAGAGTGAGTAGTCGAGCAGATTCCGCTCGGCCGGCAGCCGGCGGCGATACACGTCGACGACGTAGCTGACCGTCTCGAAGGTGTAGAACGAGATGCCGAGTGGCAGCACGATCCGAAACAGCGGCGCGCGCTCGCCGGCGCCGAGCTCCGCGAGCGCCGGCCAGGCGAGCGCGACCAGGAAGTTCGTGTACTTGAAGAAGGCGAGCAGGCCGAGCGTGACGCAGAGACTCGCGACGAGCAGCGCGCGGCGCCTGCGCGGCGCTTCGCTGTTCTCGATCGCGATCGCGACCCAGTAGTCGAAGAGCGCCGTGCCGATCACGAGCCCGACCAGCCACACGTTCCAGCGCGCGTAGAAGTAGATGCTCGCGCACAGCAGCACCACCATGCGGGCGCGCTGATTGGGCAGCGCCCAGTACAGCGCGAAGGTGACCGCGAATAGGTAGAGGAACTTCACGCTGTGGAAGAGCACTCTCGCCCCCTGTCGCCGGCGCAGGATCGTAGCACCCCGCCTTTGGTACGATCGCGGGCCCCATGAAGCGCGTGGTCGCGATTCCCGGCGAGGACGCCGCGCCCGAGGCGTTCCATCCGACCGTCGAGCTGGTGAACCGGCTTGGTGTAGGGCTGGAGTGGGTGTTCCCGGCGATCGCCGACGCGCGGCGCGAGATCGACCGCTCCGACACGACGCTGTTTGGCGCGACGAGCGGCCCCAGCGCGCCGGCGCTCTTCCATCTGCGCTGGGGACGGCAGACCTACGCGAACGTGCGCCCGACGCGCTGGATCCCCGGTTGTCGAAGCCCTCTGCTTCGCCCCGAGGGCATCGACTTCGCCATCGTGCGCGAGAATCTCGAGGACCTGTACGTGCGGATCGAGGGCGACGTCGAGGCGCTCGCGCCGCTCGACCTGCGGAGTGAGACGTCGGGGCGCGCCGCGCACGAGCTGAAGCCGGGCCGCTTCGCGCTGAAGGTGATCACGGAAGCGGGCTCTGCGCGCGTGCTGCGCTTCGGCTTCGAGCTCGCGCGCCGGCGCAAGCGGGCGGGTCGCCCGGGCAAGCTCACGGTCGGCACGAAGCACAACATGCTGCCGCGCTCGGACGGCCTGTTTCGCGACGTGGCCCTCGCCATCGCGCGCGAGTACCCCGACATCGGATTCGAGTCATTCATCATCGATGACTTCGCCCACCGGCTGGTCGGCCGCCCGCACGAGCTCGACGTCGTCGTGCTGCCGAATCTGTACGGCGACATCTTGTCGGACGCTGCCGCGGCGCTGGCCGGGGGACTCGGCGCCGCCGCAAGCGGCTGCTACGGCGACGACTACGCCTACTTCGAGCCGGCGCACGGCACCGCGCCCGACATCGCCGGCCGCGGCGTCATCAATCCGACCGCGACGATCCTCGCCGCAGCGCTGATGCTCGAGTATCTCGAGTTCGCGGAGGCGGCTGCGCGGTTGCGAGGCGCGCTCGAGCGCGTCTACGCCGCCGGCGAGTCACTCACCCCCGACCAGGGCGGGCGCGCGACGACGCTGGAGTTCTGCGCGGCGGTCGCCGCACGGCTCTAGCGGGGCAGGTGCCGCTTCAGCCAGTCGAGCGTCCGCGCCCAGCCGTCGAGCGCGGCCGCCTCGCCGTACGACGCGCGGCGATCGCAGTGGAAGCCGTGCTGCGCGCCGGGATAGCGCACGATCTGCGTCGGTGCCTTGCCCTCGCGCGCGAGCGTCTCGCGGAGTGTCTCGACGTCCGCGATCGGAATGCTCTCGTCGGCGTCGCCGAACAGACCGAGCCAGGGCGTCGCCAGCTTCGGCGCGTCGCCGATCAGCGTCGGAAACCCGGGACGCCGCGAGGTCACGATCGCTCCGCCGTAGAAGCCGACCGCGGCGCCCAGCCGGTGGCGCGTCGAGACGAGGAATGTGACTCGCCCGCCCATGCAGAAGCCGACGATCGCGATCTGCTCGTCTCGGAATCCCTCGCCGCGCAAGTGCGCGAGCACGGCTTCGACGTCCATCAGGATCGCCGCATCGGTCAGGCCCTTGAACAGCGGGAGGACCTTGCTGAGGTCCGTGTACGGCGCGGTTCCGCCGCCGGCGCGGTGGAACAGCGTCGGCGCGACCGCGCGGTAGCCCGCGGCCGCGAAGCGGCGAGTCACGTCCTGGATGTATTCGTTCACGCCGAACGCCTCTTGGATCACGATCACCGCGCCGAGCGCCTTCCCGGCGGGCGAGGCGCCGTAAAGGTCCATGGGGCCGTCGGCCGTCGACAGCGTATCCGTCGTCTCGCTCGTCATGCGCGCATCATACACAGCGGACGAGTCATCCGTCGCGCTCGGGCGAGTGAGTGAGCGCCGCGTTCAACACGTTCGCCAGGCGCAGCCCGGCGCGGATCAGCTGCCGGTCGACGACGGGCGCGTTGCGCTCGAAGTAGGCCTTCGCGAGCCGACGGCTCGCCGGGATCCGATACGCGTTGCTCGCGGCGAGCGCGTGCGCTTGCTCGGCCCAGGCGGCAAGGCCGCCCTCCCCCGCGTCCGCCGCGAGCGCGCTCCCTCCGGCCCGGATCTCGCGGCTCAGCCGCGCCGCGATCTGCGCTCGACTCAGCCTCGGCTGGTCGATGATGTCCGCGTCCCAGACGTGGTGCAGCGTCGCGTCGCTGCCGAACCAGCGGACGGTCACCCCGTTTCCGCCGCCGTCGTGATTCCGCTCCGCGCAGTGCAGCGGCTGGTGGAGATCGCCGACCAAATGAATCACGAACCGGAGCGCCTCGGCCCGCGCCGCCTTGGCCCGGCGCCGGTCGCGCAGGATCGCGAGCTCGCGCTCGATCGCGGCGATCGCGCAGGCGCCCTCCGGGCAGTCGCGCGCTGCGTCGTAAGTCGCCGCGTCGAGCGGAATGTTCACGTAGTGCCACGGCCTGGTGTCCGGCCGCTGATTCCGGACCGCGTCCGCCCAGGTCGCGGCCGCGGCCATGCTCTCGCCGAGCAGCGCGCGGACTTCCCGGCGCGCGCCTGCCTCGAGATGCCGCGCCGCGATCTCGGCGACGAGCTCGTGTCCGACATTCCCCCAGGCGATCGCCGGCAAAGGCAGCAGCGCGGCCGCGAAAACACAGAGCGCGGTTCGCGAGAGTAGCGCCTTCACCGCTGACTCATGATCTAATCGCCCTCACGAGGAGAGACGATGCCAGAGATCAGGCCTCCCAGGTTCCGGTTTCCGCCGCTCGGCGGCAGCGGCACCCGCGCCCTCGTCGTCGGGGGCGGAGGACTGTTTGCGCTGCTCGTCCTCATGGGAGCGTGCACCACGTACGTTGCCCCGAACGAAGTGGGAATCCTGCAGTCGAACGTGCTGCCGCCGACGGGGATTCGGCCCGGCCTGCTCGAAGGCGGCCGGCTCCATCTGGTCGGGCCCGGGCAGGCGATCCACGCCTTCCCGACGGATCTCCAGGTCATGCAGCTCACTTCCGACCGGAATGACTCGGCCCCGGCGCGCAATCAGCGGATCGAGCCCGCGGTCGAGGTCAACACGTCGGACGGCTCGCGCGTGCGCGTGGACGTCACGGTTCTGTATCACGTCGACGACGCCTTCACCGTCATGCAGACCGCGGGGCCGGGGCGACTCTTCGAGACGAACGCGGTGATTCCCAAGGTCCAGGCCGCGCTGAAGAAGAACCTCGGCGAGATGCACGCCGAGGACTTCTACGACGTCAAGCTCCGCGCGCGGAAGTCCGCCGCGGCCGAGCAGCAGGTGCGCGAGGAGCTGAAGGAGAAGGGCATCCACATCGATCACCTGTTGATCCGGCAGTACTACTACAACAAGGACTACGAGCAGCAGATCGAGGACAAGAAGATCCAGGATCAGCTCGTGTTCACGCGCGGCTCGGAGGCGGAGGCCGCCAAGGAGAACGCGAAGAAGCTCACGATCGAGGCCACCGGCAAGGCGAACGTGGCCGTCGAGCAGCAGCGCGGCGCGGCGGAAGTCACCAAGATCCAGGCCGAGGCCGACAACTACAAGCGCAAGAAGCAGGCCGACGCGAATCTCTTGGTGCAGCTCGCGACCGCGAAGGGGACCGAGCTCGAGAACGCCGCCTATCAGGGCGCCGGCTCGGAGAACATGGTCGGCATGAAGATGGCGGACGTGCTGCAGGGGCTCGACGTGATCCTGGTGCCCACGGGCGGCAAGGACGGCGTGAATCCGCTCGATCTCGATCAGTCACTCAAGATGTTCGACGTGAAGTAGGTCGTGCGATGATCGTCCGCAACCTCTCCCTGTGTCTGCTCGGTGCCCTCACCGCGGGCTGCTTCCGCTCGACCGCGGGCACCGAAGTGGGAATCAAAATCGGCAAGATCTTCGGGGCGGATCGCGTCGTGACGCCCGGCACCACGGTGGTGGTGCTGCCGTTCATGCACGACTGGTACGTGTTCGACACGAAGACTCAGTCACTCGAGATGAAGGGCGACCGCGAGAAGGGCGGCGACGAGCTCGAGTTCAAGACGCGCGACGGCAACGACATCGGCGTCGACGTCACGGTGCTCTATCACCTGGATCCCGAGCGCGCGCCGAACGTGCTGCGCCTGATCGCGAGTGACATGGACGATGTACAGCGCCTGCTGGTGCGGCCGCTGTCGCGCTCGGTGCCGCGCGACGCGCTGAACGCGCTCAGCTCCGAAGAGTTCTACGACTCGGACAAGCGCTCCGCCGCGGAGACGACGGCTCACGACAATCTCGCGCAGGAGCTCGAGCCCTACGGGGTCGTCTGCGAGCGCGTGGTCCTGGGAAACTACCGCTTCCACAAGGCGTATCAGGACGCGATCGACGCGAAGAAGGTCGCCGACCAAGCGGTGAACAAGAACCGCTCCGCTGCAGAGGCGGCGGTCAAGGAGTGGGAGCGCGAGCTCGAGACGACGAAGGGACAGGTGAACCAGCTGATC
>JBIOJK010000164.1:0-6521 GCA_044450765.1 Myxococcota bacterium
CGAATCGGCTCCTCCGACGCCGCGCGCGGCGGCGCGCTCGATCCGGCCCGCTGCAGGCGCAGCTCGACGCCGGTGGCGCCGGGCTGCACGGGCGAGGCGAGCTCCGCGCTGGTGTCGCTGTCCTCGCGAGTCAGTGGGTCCCCGTCGCGGTCGACGCGCGCGTTGAGCGCGATCGGGCCCACCCACGGACGGCCCTTGATCATCTCGTCTTCCGGACCGATCTCGAACGCCATCGGGAAGGGACCGACCGGCAGACGCTTCACCGCGAGCGGCGGTCCCGCAGTCCCGGGCGCGCGCGCGATCAGGAACAGCACCGCGCCGCTGGTCGAGCCGCCATCTGCGACCGAGATCGTGCCGCGAATCGGCTCTCCCGACTCCGCGCCGGACGGGACTCCGGCCGCTTCGGGCGGCGGACCGAGCGGCATGCGCGCGGTCGGCGCGGGACTCTCGAGGCCCGGCACGCGCACCGGCCGGTCGGAGCGCGGCGGCTCGTCGGCCGGCGCGACGTACGGCTCGACGCGGCGATCGCACGCCGCGAGCGCGATTGCGCCGAGGCAGAGCAAACAGCGTGCGCTTCGTCGCAAACTACGCGGCATGGTCGAGACAAGGTACTCGCTCGCCCCGGCGCGAGACAGTCGGCTCGCGCGCGCGCGACTCGCGCTGCTCGGGATCTGGCTCGGCGCACTGCTCGCGTTCGGAGGGCTGTTCGTTCCCGCGGCGTTCGCTCACTTGCCGACCGCGCTCGCGGCGACGCTGCTCGGCGACGGCTTCGGCGCGCTCGATCGCGGCGGCGGCTCGCTCGCGGCGGCGTGCTGCCTGCTGGGCGCCATCGACGCGCGCCGGCGCGGAGCGAGCGGCGCCGAGTGGCTGCGCGCGCTATTGCCCCTCGCGGGCGCACTCGCTCATCTCGCGAGCGCACTCCTGGTCACTCCCAAGATCCACGCGCTGCGCGTCGCCGCGGGCGGCGGCATCGGTCAGCTCGCGCCGGGCGACCCGCAGCTCGCGGAGTTCGCCTGGCTTCACTCCGCCTCGCGCGCGCTGTTTGGCGCCGCGACCGCGACCGCGGCGCTCGCCTGCGTTTGGGACTTGTTTCCCGCTCGCGCCAGCGTCTCGGCGCGGGCTTCCCGCGACACGGAAAGCAGCGATTTCTGAATTGATTTTCGGAAAAATCCGTAGCGCGACCGCGCGCCTTCGTTATAGTCCCGTCCCCCTGCGAAGAATCCCCGCGGAGAACTTGCTGCCATCGCGGGGTCGAACGCGCAGTAGCAACGCGCGCAGGGACGGGAGGCGGGAAGCGCCCATGGCGATCGAGATCACGCTGCAAATCAAACTTTCGGTCGAGGAGTCGGCCCTCGAGGACGCGCTCGCCGAGTACGACGAGCTGACCGTCAGCGCGCTCGTGACGCAGATTCTCGACAAGGCCGTCGCGCTCGAGCACATCGAGACCGAGATCAAGGCGGGTCCGAACTCGCTCGAGGAATACGACAAGGTTCGCGAGGCCTGAGCCGGGCGACCGCTCAGAACAGCGCGAGCTGACCCTGCGCCACCGCTTGCCGCACCGGCTCCCGCGGCGCGGCGCGAGTGACTGCGCCCGGAAGCGATTCGAAGGCCGCGGTGCGCGGAGCGATCGCCTCCGGCCCCGGGCGGTAGATGCCGTGCCGCCGCGCGTACGCGAGGATGCGCCGATACAGCCGCCAGAAGCGCTGCCCGTGGTTCAGGTGGCGCAGATGCGCGAGCTCGTGGCAGAGCGTGTCGACCATGACCGAGTACTTCAGGAGCTCCGGCGCGCGGACCTGGTGCAGCCGGATGCGGATGCGGCCATCGGCGAAGCAGATGCCGTAGCGCCGCCGCACGCGCGCGCTCTCCGCGTCGACCGAGCGCAGCGGCAGGTCGAACGCAGCCGCGAGCGCGGTCGCGTGGCGGCGCAGTCGCTCGAGCGCGCGGTTGCGCGCGTCCTGCAGCGGATCACTCAACCAGTGGGCTCCGGGGGGCCGCGCGGAGTATAACGTCCTGCGCATGACCGACTCTGATTCGCTCGGCGAGTTTCCGACGCGCTTCGCGATCTTCCCCCTCCCGAACGTGGTCCTGTTTCCCGGCACCTACCTGCCGCTGCACATCTTCGAGCAGCGCTATCGCGCGCTGACCGAAGCGGCGCTTGCCTCCGACTCAGTGATCGGGATGATCCTGCTGCGACCCGACGCGGACGCCATGGACGCGCGCGCGCCAGTCTTCTCGGTCGGCTGCGCCGGGCGGATCGTCGAGCACCGGCAGCTGCCCGACGGTCGCTTCCACCTGCTGCTCTACGGCGAGCGGCGCTTCCGGATCGCGCGCGAGCTCGCGCCGAGCGCGCCGTTTCGCGAGGTCGAGGCGGAGCTCTTGCCCGAGCCGACGTTTGCCGAGCTGGCGGTCTCCGCGCAGCAGGCGCTGCAGCGCGCGCGCGGCGCGCTCGAAGAGCGGATGCTCGAGCTGGTGCGACTCACTTCGCCCGAGAGCGCCGAGGCGCTGCGCGAGCGCATGCGCGCGCTCGACCCGGTCCTGCTGGCGAACGCGATCGCGTTCGGCCTCGATGGGCCGATGCTCGAGAAGCAGAGCCTGCTCGAGAGCGCCGACGCGGTCGCCGAGAGCGATCTGTTGCTGCGCGTGTTGAGCTTCAGAATCGCCGAAGCCCGGCTTCCAGAAGGCCCGAAGAGCCTCAACTGATATTTCGCGAAATCGTGCGATCTCGCGCAAAATCGCGCAATTCGTCGAGTGCATGGAACACAGTTCCGTGGCACTTCGCTGTGTGAACGCCTGTGCATGGCGCTGTGAACGGCGGGCCTCTGGCCGGCGGCCGATCGAGAAGAGCGACGCGAATCTGGCGACTTGCCCACCGTCGGGGAATTCCCGCGCGCGCGATTTCAGTCCGCTGCGGTGTAGGGTCGAGGCGAAAGCCGAGCGGCGCGCGAATCGACTTTGCGCGTGCCGGGGGTGCGTGGGAGAGTCGCGCTCCGCGAAGGCGGCAGAGACGAGCTCAGGTCGGCTCTGGTTGGGGGGAAATAGCGGGAAATGACCACTGGGGGGTGGGAGGTCGTCCGTTCCGCGCTCGGACGGCGCGTCGGAGACGCCGCGTTCGACGCTTGGTTTCGGACGCTCGACGGCCGGATCGAAGGCGAGACCTTGGTGCTGCGCTGCCCGGACCGCTTCACGCGTGACTGGCTGCGCAGCCGCTTCGGCCGCGCGATCGAGGAGTGCGCGCCCGACGCGCGCTCGGTCGAGTACCGGATCGAACCGGGCGCTTCCGCGGCGCCGCCGCCGCAGGCAGTGCGGTTCCCGGCGCACGAGCTCGCCGAGCCCGCGTGTGCGCAGGAGCAGCTCTTCGAGCGCTTCGTCCCGGGTCCGGGCAGCGCGCTCGCGCTCGAGGCCTCGCGCGCAGTCGCGCGCGGCGAAGCGGGTCGCTGCAACCCGCTGTTTCTCGTCGGCGGCACCGGCTCGGGTAAAACACATCTGTGTAGGGCGATCTCGGGCAGCGTCGGCGCCGCTGCCCTGTATCGCTCGAGCGAAGAGTTCACCAGCGAAGTGACTGAAGCGCTGCGCGCGGGACAGATGCCCCGCATCCGCCAGCGCTACCGGCGCCAGGCGAACATGCTGATCCTCGAGGACGTCCAGTTTCTCGCTGGAAAGCGCGCCACCCAGGCCGAGCTGTTTCACACGCTCGACCACCTGGTCGGGCACGGCCGCACGGTCGTGCTCTCTGCGGATCGCGGGCCGTCCGAGCTCGACGAGCTCGATCCGAAGCTCCGCTCGCGCATGGCGTCGGGGCTGGTCGCGCGGATCGGGCCGCCGGAGGCGGAGACGCGCCGCTCGATCCTGCGCGAGCGCGCTGCGGGCGGCGGCGTGCGCGTGCCCGAAGAGTGTCTCGAGCTGCTGGCGTCGCGAGAGCAGAGCTCAGTGCGTGACCTGATCGCGGGGCTGAACCAGGTCGTGGCGCGCGCGTCTCTGCTGCGCGCGCCGATCACGCCGGAGCTCGTCGCACAGGCGCTCGACGCCGTCGGGATGCCGGGGCGCGCGCGCTCGCTCGACGAGATCGTGTGCGAAACGGCGCGCGCATACGGGCTGGCGCCCGAGGCGCTGCGCAGCCGCTCGCGCAAGCAGCTGGTCGTGCGGCCGCGACAGATCGCGATGTATCTCGCGCGTCGCTACACGTCGGCGTCGCTCGCCGACATCGGGCGCGCGTTCGAGCGCGACCACACGAGCGTGATGTACGCGCTCGACGTCGTGGAGCGCCGAATCGTCGAGCGACCGCAGCTCCGCTACGAGCTCGAGGCGCTCGCGGCGCGAGTCAGCGGCGCGCCGCCAGCCCGTAGTGCTTCTGGTAGTACTCGCGGTACTCGCCGGACTTGATCGGCTCCCACCAGTCGCGCCGGGCCGTGTACCAGGCCGCGGTCTTGGCGATGCCGGCCTCGAGATCGAGCTCCGGGCGCCAGCCGAGCGCGCGCAGCTTGCCCGTGTCCACCGCGTAGCGCTGGTCGTGGCCCGGGCGCAGCCCGGTCACGGGGCGAATCAGTGACTCGGGCTTCCGGAGAGCGCGCAGGATCATCGCCGTCAGCTCGCGATTGGTGACTTCCGGCGTCTGGTTGGCGCCGACGTTGTAGATCTCCCCGGCGTGTCCTTGGCGCAACAAGAGCAGCAGCGCCCGGCAGTGGTCCTCGACGCGCAGCCAATCGCGGACCTGGGTGCCGCCGTCGTAGAGCGGCAGCGGCTCGTCGTCGAGCGCGTTGGTGATGAAGACGGGAATCACCTTCTCGGGATATTGGAACGGGCCGTAGTTGTTCGTGCAGCGCGAGAGCAGCACGTCCATGTCGTGCGTGCGGTGGAAGGCGAGGGCGATGTGGTCGCCGCCGGCCTTCGCCGCCGAGTACGGGCTCGACGGCTGCAGGATCGCGGTCTCGGCGGGGAAGCCCGGCCAGGCGACGTCGCCGTAGACCTCGTCGGTGCCGACCTGCAGAAAGCGCGCGCGCTTGTTCGCCTGGCGCGCGGCCTCGAGCAGCACGTACACGCCGTAGACGTTCGTCTCGATGAACTCGCCGGCCTTCGCCTTCGTCGAGCGATCGACGTGTGACTCGGCGGCGAAGTTCACGATCCAGTCCGCGTCGGCCACCAGCTCGCGCGCCGTCTTCTCGTCGCGAATGTCTCCGCGCACGAAGCGGTAGCTCGGCGAGCTTGCGACGTCGGTCAGGTTGGCGAGGTTGCCGGCGTAGGTGAGGCAGTCGAGGTTCACGACCCGGGCGTCGGGCTCTTCCGCGAGCAGCAGGCGCACGAAGTGCGACCCGATGAAGCCGCAGCCGCCCGTGACCAGAACTCGCCTCATGCCCGGCTCATCGACCCGTCGCGGCGCGGCCCTTGAGGACGCAACCCACGCAGACTCCTCCCCACGCTCAGTAACCGCTCGGGAGCGCGAGTGCGTTGCCGGCCGGGCGCGCTTGTGCGAGCTCCAGCGAAAGGTCTTGCGCGCTCTCGAGCGGCTGAGGGGCGCGGACGCGCCGGCCGTAGGTGGTGGTGCGCTCGTAGGGCACGCGGCCGATCTCGCGGATCAGGCGCTCGATCGTCTCGACCTCGACGTGATCCCCGTGCTCCGAGCCCGCGGCGTTCGAGATGGACTCCTCCATCAGCGTGCCGCCGAAGTCATTCGCTCCGGACATCAGCGCGACCTGACCGAGCTTCAGGCCCATCTTCACCCAGGAGATCTGCACGTTCGCGATCCACGGGCGCAGGAACAGACGAGACACGGCGATCAGGCGCAGGTCTTCCGGCGTGCTGGCGCCGTGGCGTGAGCCCTGCTCGTTGAACAACCGCGTCTTGTGGTGGATGAAGCCGAGCGGGACGAACTCCGTGAAGCCGCCCGTGCGCTTCTGAATCTCGCGCAGTCTCTCGAGGTGAGAAGACACGTGCTGCGGCGTCTCGATGTGCCCGTACATGAGCGTCGAGCTCGAGCGCAATCCGACTTCGTGCGCGGTCGTGACGATCTCCGTCCAGCGCTCGGTCATCAGCTTGCGCGGGGACAGAATCTTGCGGACCTCGTCGTCGAGGATCTCGGCCGCGGTGCCGGGAATCGTGCCGAGGCCCTCGTCGCGCAGCATTGCCAGATAGTCGCGCAGCGACATGCCGTCGCAGCGCTGCGAGGCGAAGTGAATCTCCTCTGGGGAAAACGCGTGGATGTGCAGGTCGGGCAGCTCGGCCTTGATCGCGCGCACGATGTCGCGGTACCAGAAGCCGTCCTTGTTCGGGTGAATGCCGCCCTGGATGCAGACCTCGGAGGCGCCGCGCGCGACGGCGTCGTGGCAGCGCGCGAGGATGTCGTCCAGGCCTCGGTCGTAGGCGTCCTCTTCGTGCTTGTGTCTCGCGAAGCCGCAGAAGCTGCAGCCCACGTAGCAGATGTTGGTGAAGTTGATGTTGCGGCAGACGACGTACGAGATCTCGTCGCCGACGTCGTCGAAGCGCGCGCCGTCCGCGACGGCACACAGCACCTGCAGGTCGCGCCCGAG
>JBIOJK010000165.1:0-6207 GCA_044450765.1 Myxococcota bacterium
AACGAGTGGGCCGCCGGCTGGGAGAGCCGCGGCTGGCGGCGCAAGACGGGGCCGATCGCGAACCTGGAGCTCGTGCAGACGCTCTGGCAGCTGGCGCAGTCACACCGCAATGTGTCGCTGATCTGGATCCGCGCGCACGACGGCACGCGCTGGAACGAGTATGTCGACGCGCTGGCGAACTCGTTCCTGCGCGACCGCGCCGAGAAGCTGGCCGGCTCCTAGCTGCTACACGGGAACCAGCGCGCCGCGCACGGTCGCGCCCGCGTCGCTCGAGAGCCAGTAAATGACTTCCGCGATCGCAGCGGGCGGGGTCCAGAGCGAGAAGTCCGCGCCGGGCATCGCCGCCCGGTTCGCCGGCGTGTCGATCGTCGTCGGAATCACGGTGTTCACGCGCACGTGCCGGTCGCCGACCTCCTTCTGCAGGATCTGCGACAGCGAGAGCACCGCGCCCTTCGCGCTCGCGTAGGCGCCGAGCCCGGCCGGCAGGTCGAGCGCCGCGCGCGAGGCGATGTTCGCGATCGAGCCGCGCTGGCGGGCGAGCATTCCGGGCAACAGCGCGCGCGAGAGCGCGACCGCCGTGCGCACGTTCATCCGGTACATGCGATCCCAGAGCTCGAGGTCGGTCTCGTGCAGCGGCTGGCCGCCGCCGTAGCCGCCGACGGCGTTCACGAGACACTCGGCCCGAGGTGCGGCTTCCGCGACCCGGCGCGCGCCGGCTTCCTCGGCGACGTCGGCCTCGATCAGCAGGAGCCGCCCGCGGTGCAGCGCCTCGGACTCCTCGCCTTCGATCGCGTCGAGCTCGCGTTTCATGATCCACGGCACGACGACCTGATCGCCCGCCGCGAGGAAGCGCGCAACGAGCGCGCGGCCCAGCGCTCCGGTTCCCCCGCTGATCACCGCCACGCGCCCGGAATCTGCAGTTGCCATCGGGCCGAGGGTACCCGAACGCCTGGCTCCACTGCGACGGAACCCTTTACTCGGTCGGGCATCTCTCCTATATCCCAAGAGGCAGGACCCCCGGCACGCGTTCCCCCCGAGCGCTTGCCTCGAGAGATGCCTCGATCTTCACGCGGCCGTCCTTTGGAAAATCGACAACAGGAGACGCGATGAGTGCTCCGGCCGAGTCGCTCCTGCGCGCGGTCTCGCTGCGCAGTGCAACAACGCGCGATGTCAGTCTGCCCGATGCCGCTTCCCAGAACGGGAAAGAGGCCGGCTACTGCCTGGTCGAGGACGGGGGCGCGCTCCGACAGGTGCGATTCCGCGGAGATCCGCGGCTCTGGGAGTGGCCCGGCGTCTACGAGCACCTGGTTCGCAATCTGCTGCGGGGAAATGCACCGGGCGCGCTGTGCCACCTCTTGGACCGCCAGCTGCGAGCGGCTCGCGTCCGGCCCGCGGACCTGCGCGTGGTCGACCTGTTCGCGGGCAATGGCTGGATGGGCGAAGAGCTGTCGACGCTCGGAATCGAGGAGATCGTCGGGGTCGACTCGACCTCGGCGGCGGCGGCCGCGGTCGACCGCGACCACCCCGACGTGTACCGCGACTATCTGGTGCTCGACATGCGCCGCCTGTCCGAGGGACAGCGCGACGAGCTGATGGCCTACGACTTCAACTGCCTCAGCTGCGTCGACCCGCTGGCAGCCGACGAGCCGGCGCCGAACGCGTTCACCGAGGCGTTCAACCTGCTCGCGCCCGACGGCTGGGCCGCGTTCCACTTGAACGCCGAGACCGCAGAGGGCGGACGCGACTCGCGCTTCGCCCGGCTCGTGCACCGCATGATCCAGAGCGGCGCGATGAACGTCGTCACGCAGCAGCGCTACCGCCACCGCTTCGCGACGTACGGCGCGCCGCTCTTCCACGTCGCCGTGATCGCGCGAAAGGTCCGCGACTTCGAGCCGTAGCGGTGTTGTTGACTTCCGCTCATCGCTGATAAATTATCAGCGAAGTGAGAGCGCGGGTCGCCAGCAGTCCGGTCGCCCCGTCGCGCCGCGAGCGGCGCAAGGCGGAGACGCGCGGCCGCCTGCTCGGGGCCGCGCGCGCGCTGTTCGCCTCCGACGGCTACGATGCCACGCGACCGCAGGACATCGCGCGCGCCGCGGATCTCGCGATCGGCACCTTCTACGTGCACTTTCCCGACAAGCGGGCCGCGTTCCTCGCCTTCACCGACGCCGCGTCGCAAGAGCTGATGGAGCGGGTGCGGGCCCGCGTCGCGGACGCGAGCGGCTTCGAAGCGCGGCTGCTGCGCTCGCTCGAGGCGATCGTCGCGTTCTCGGACGAGAACCCCGGCGTGCTCGCGGCGGCGTTCGCCGACGAGGCGGTGCTCGCGGCCGCCCTGCCCGCGGGAGTGAGCCTGCGCGACCGGCTCGCGCAGTCACTCGCCAACGCGCTGCGCGACGGCATGCGCCGGCGCGAGCTGCGGCGCGACTACGATCCGGCGGTCGTCGCGCACGGCATCGTCGGCCTGCTGCAGCAGGGCCTGCGCTTCGGCGCGACGGCCCGCGTCTCGCGCGAGGACCTGCTCGCCAATCTGGTGCGCTTCTGCGCGCGCGCGCTCGTCGCGCCCGCGCGCGGCGGCGCTCGAAAGGAAGCCCGATGACTCGACTGCGCTACAGCCCCGAGGAGCTGCTCCGCTCGCACGACTACGCGCGCCCGCAGATCGAGGCCGGGCACACGCTTCACGGGGGGTTCGACGCGAGCGGCCGCTACGTCCCGCCCCGCGTGCTCGTGCGCCAGGCGGCGCTCGACGCCTGGACGGAGTCACTCCGCGCGCGCGGCGGAGACCTGCTGCCGGCGGACTCTTCGCTGCTGGCCGGCGTGCGCTACCCGTCCGACGCGCAGCAAAAGCTGTTGATCCGCGAGGGCCTCGGACAGACCTTCTGGAACTCACTCACCATCATCGGCATGATCGAAGCGCGCGGCCGCGTGCTCGCGGACATGGTGTTCCCGGAGTTCCGCGACGCGGTGGTCGAGGACGTCTCCGACCTCGCGGTGGGTCACCTGAACCGCGGGCTGCTGAAGGCGCACGGGCTCGACGAGGGCGGCGAGCCGGAGCGCGGCATCGGCGGTCACGACGTGATGTGGTTCGCGCTGCGCGATCTGGCGTTCGGGAAGACCGACTTCCCCAAGCCGGCCGTGCCCGACAACATCGGCCGCCCGGACGCGAACGTGCCGGTCTTTCCCGATCTGCCGATCCAGTACGAGCGGCTGGTCTACTTCCTGCTGAACCTGCTGCTGATCGAATTCCGCGCGGAGCGCGGCTTCTCGTCGACCGAGAGGCTGCTGCGCGACCCCGATCTCTTCCGCGACCGCCGCCCCGAAGCCGAGCACGCCGCCGAGATCGTCAACCGGATCCGCACCGACGAGGAGGTGCACGTGCACTCGCTGCGCCTGTATCTCGGCGAGCTGCGCGCGCTCACCTTCAAGACCGCCGGCGGCGGGCGGCGCTCCGGCCGCGAGATCGTCGACACCTTCTGGGAAGGCATCGTGAAGTGGGCCACGATCGAGCAGCCGCCCTTGGCCGCGGCGCAGCAGAAGGCCGTGCTGCTGGAGCGGATCGCCGCGCACCCCGACGCCCCGAGCGTGACTCGCGAGTTCCTCGCGCTCGAGGAGCGCCCCTAGGCGAGCGCGAAGCCGAGCGCGGCCGCGAGCTCCGCGAGCGCCTGGTCGGCTGACTCGACTTTGATCGTGTGCATGCCGAGCGCGCGCGCGGCCTTCAGGTTCGCGCCAATGTCGTCGAGAAATATGGCGCGCTCCGGGGCGACGCCGAGCTCCTGACACGCGTGCGTGTAGATGCGAGGGTCGGGTTTGCGCAGGCCCACGATCGCCGACTCCACGAACGCGTCGAAGAGCCCGCGCAGGTCGAGCCCGAGCCGGTTCTCGCGCGGCTCGTCCGAGACCCAGTTGTTGGTCAGCGCGCCGATGCGCAGCCCGCGCTCGCGCAGTCTGCGGATCGCCGCGAGCATCGCCGGACGCGGCTGTGACTCCTCTTGGATCGCCGCCATCATCGGCCCCGCTGCGAGGCGCTGGCCCGCCGCCAGACAGTCTTCCTCGAACGCGGGGACGAACTCCTCGACCCGCAGCTCGCCTCGCTCGAGCCGCGACCACGCGCCGCCCGGCCCGCTCGACACGACCACGCGGTTGATGAAGCCCGGCGGAATTCCGCACGCGCGCTCGTAGCGCGCGATCGCGTGCAGCGGCGAGCCGAGCACGACCCCGCCCAGATCGAAGATCACTCCCTCGAAGCGCATCTGCGCGCATGGTAGCCGCTCGGCTGGCGCGGCTGCCTGCGAACCGATACTCCTGCTCGCGGGGGTAAGAGTCGCACGCGATGCGCGCGCATCGGTCTCTCGCAGCCTTCGCGCTATCTGCAGCGCTCGCAGTGACGGCCGCCCCGGTGCGCGCCGGGAACATCCCGCTCGAGGAGCCGCCGCCCGCGAAAAGGACCTCGGTCTCGGCCGCCCACGTCGCGTGGATGGTGCTCATGTATCTGCCGAATCGCGTCTTCGATCTGACCGACATCGTGCGCGTCCAAGTCCGCGCGGGACCCGGCTGGGCGTTCGGCGTGCGGGCGACGCGCGCGCTCCCGCTCTTCATCGGAGGCTACGACGGGACCTGGCTGGGCATGCCGGGACCGCGTGGCCGCGCCTCGGTGCCGCTGCCGTTCGGGACCGCGTCGCAGTCCGGCTTCAGCCTCGGCCCGGCCAACTCCGGCGGCTCACAGGCGCCGTACTACGGCGCCGGTGAGTTCGGCGCGGGCGCCCACCTGTACATGTTGGGCTTCGACTTCGGCTTCGACGTCTACGAGCTCGCCGACTTCTTCGCCGGCTTCGCGTGCGTGGACATCGCGCACGACGACTTCTGACTGGCGCGTCAGTTACGGTACACTGCGCGCGATGACGAGCGAGTGGACCGACGTCGGGGGCTTCGGCTGTGTGATCTCTGCGGAGCCCGCGGAGCGGACTTGGATGCCCGCGGGATTCCCGACCGCGGGCGGCGGCTTCTGGACCTTCCGCGAGCCCGACGCCGTGGTGATCGTGCAGAACGACCGGCTGCGCGTCGCTGCGGTCCCGTTCACGCGCTCGAACGACGAAATGCAGTTTCTCGACAACGCGAAGCACATGTACTTCTCGACGCGCAGCTTCGAGGCGCCGAAGAACGGGCGACTCACCGTCGAGTGGGACATGGCGGCCCAGATCCTCGGCGCGCGCGACGACGATCTCTACGACGGCTTCGTGAGCTTCCACCTGATGGATCTCGCCGCCGGCGTGGCGATCGACGTCTTCGCGGCGAATCGAACCGTCGCAACCGTCTACGCGCGCCTGCCGTTCCCGGGCGCGAACGCGCCGCGCAGTGACTCGGGTCCGCGCTTCTTCTCACTGTTCGACGAATTCCGCGGCTGCACCGACCCCGGGCAGATGCACCGCTACTCGATCGCCTACGACCGCGGCGAGGCGACGCTCGAGTGGCTGCTGGACGGGAAGCGGCTCAAGCGCGAAGTCTCGGTTCCGGACCTCGGCCCGTCGCTGCTCGCGCTCGGCATGATGACCGAGAAGGACATCGTCCCGGGCAAGGGCAGCGTCTCGTGTCACGGTCAGGGCGCCGTCGCGACTTGGGGCGGAATCCGCGTCAAGACGGAGGCCCGCTAGATTGCCGTCGCTCGGCACGCTGGTGCGGGCGCTGCGCGCGCCGTCGCTCACCGCCGGGGCGATGCCGGTGCTGACCGTCACCGCGCTGGTCGCCTACGAAGGCACCACACCGAACGGTGTCACCTTCGCGCTCACGCTGCTGGGCATGCTCGCCGCGCAGGGCGCGGTGAATCTGGTGAACGACTACTTCGACGACGCGTCCGGGCTCGACGCGGACCCCGACTTCGCCAAGGCGCCCTTCCCGCTCGGCAGCCGCGTGATCCAGACGGGCGCGCTCTCGAAGCGCGGCGTGGCGGTCTTCGCGGGGGTCTGCGGAGCGCTGGCGGCGGCCTGCGGCCTGGCACTGAACGCGCGCGCGCCGGGCAACACGCTCCTGCTCATCTGTCTGGCCGGCGCGGCGCTGGGCTACTTCTACACCGCGCCGCCGCTGCGCATCGCGTACTTCGGCGCGGGCGAGCCCGTGACCTTCCTGCTCTTCGGGCCGCTGGCGGGCGCGGGGACTCAGTTCGCGCAGATCGGCGCGGTGACTCGCGGGTGTCTCGTCGTCTCGAGCGCCGTCGGCCTG
>JBIOJK010000166.1:0-6190 GCA_044450765.1 Myxococcota bacterium
CATGAGCGAGCAGAGCGGCGCGCAGATCGTCGCGCGCAGTCTCCAGCAGCAGGGCGTCGGCGCGATGTTCGGCGTGGTCGGCTTTCCTGTCGTGCCGATCGCGATCGCGGCGCAGCGCGGCGGCGTCCCGTACTTCGGCTTCCGCAACGAGCAGTCGGCGAGCTACGCCGCGGGCGCGTACGGGTATCTGACGGCTCGGCCGGGCGCGTGTCTCGCGGTCTCGGGGCCGGGCATGATCCACGCGATCGCGGGGCTGGCAAACGCGCAGGCCAACTGCTGGCCGATGCTCCTGATCGGCGGCGCGAATGACTCCTTCCAGAACGGCATGGGCGCGTTCCAGGAGTGCCCGCAGATCGAGGCGGCGCGCCCGTTCGTGAAGTACGCGGCGCGGCCCGACTCGATCGAGCGCCTGCCCTACTACATTGAGCAAGCGGTGCGCGCGTCGCTCAGCGGCCGGCCGGGCGCCGTGTATCTCGATCTGCCGAACGATCTGATCGTCGGCAAGCGCGACGACGAGAAAGTGGGCTGGACCCCGCGCGCGCCCGAGCCCCCGCGGCCGCAGGCGGAGCCCGCCGCGATCGAGCGCGCGCTCGAGGTGCTGCGCCGCGCCGAACGGCCGCTCGTGATCGTGGGCAAGGGGGCGGCCTGGTCCCGCGCCGAGAGCGAGGTTCGCGAGCTGCTGCGGCGGACTCACTTGCCGTTCCTCGCCACGCCCATGGGCAAGGGCGTGGTTCCAGACGACGACCCACTCTCCGTCGCGCCCGCGCGCAGCTTCGCACTGCAGAACGCCGACGCAGTGCTGCTGCTCGGCGCGCGCCTGAACTGGATTCTGCACTTCGGCTTGCCGCCGCGCTTTGCGAAGGGCGTGCGCGTGGTACAGGTCGACATCGCCGCGGACGAGATCGGCCGCAACGTGCCCGCCGAGGTCGCGCTGGTCGGCGACGCGAGGGCCGTGGCCGCGCAGCTCTGCGCGGAGGTCGCGCGCGAGAAGTGGAGCTACCCGCAGGAGACACCGTGGCGGGTCGATCTGCGGCGCGAGGTGGCGAAGAACCAGGACAGCGTCGCCGCGATGTTCGCCGACGACTCCGTGCCCATGAATTACTACCGCGCGCTGCGCGAGATTCGCGACTCACTGCCGCGCGACGCGATCGTGTGCAGCGAGGGCGCGAACACGATGGACATCGGCCGCACCGTGCTGCCGAACTTCGCGCCGCGCCACCGGCTGGATGCTGGCACGTTCGGCACCATGGGCGTCGGGCTCGGCTTCGCGATCGCAGCGGCGGTCGCGCACCCCGATCAGAAAGTCGTCGCCGTCGAAGGCGACAGCGCGTTCGGCTTCTCGGGCATGGAGTTCGAGACCGCCTGCCGCTATCGGCTGCCGATCACGTTCATCATATTGAACAACAACGGCATCGGCGGCGGCGTCGACGAGTTCGACCCCGCCAACGTACCGGTTTCGGTGTACACCCCGCGCGCGAGATACGACAAGATCGCGGAGGCCTTCGGCGGCCGCGGCTTCTTCGTCACCAAGCCCGAGGAGCTCGGCCCCGCGCTCGCCGAGGCGCTCGCGAGCCCCGCGCCGACGATCGTGAACGTGATGCTGAACCCGCGCGCGGACCGGAAGCCGCAGAAGTACGGCTGGCTGACCCGGTGAATCCGATCCTCGCGATGAGCGCGGTCGCGCTGGCGGCCGCGATTCGCGAGCGGCGTGTCTCGTGCGTCGAGGTGCTGACGGCGACGCTCGACCAGGTGGCGCGCTTGAACCCCGGAGTGAATGCGCTGGTCGCGCTGCGCGAGCCCGACGAGCTGATCGCGGAGGCGCGTGCGCTCGACGGCGATCTCGCGCGCGGTAGCCTGCGCGGACCGCTGCACGGGTTTCCGCAGGCGATCAAGGATCTCGAGCCCGTGAGGGGCATGAAGACGTCGATGGGCTTCTCGCCGCTGCGCGATTTCGTCGCGCCCGCCGACGGGATCATGGTCGAGCGCATGCGCCGCGCCGGCGCGATCTTCATCGGGCGCACGAACACGCCCGAGTTCGGCCTCGGCTCGCACACCTACAACGAGCTCCACGGAGTCACGCGCAACGCGTACGACCAGACTCGCAGCGCGGGCGGCAGCAGCGGCGGCGCGGCCGTCGCGCTGGCGCTGCGCATGCTGCCCGTCGCCGACGGCAGTGACTACGGCGGCAGCCTGCGCAACCCCGCCGGCTGGAACAACGTGTTCGCGCTGCGCCCGAGCATCGGCCGCGTGCCGTCGAACGCGCGCGACGCCTGGCTGCCGTCCATGGGCGTGCAGGGGCCGATGGCGCGCAGCGTCCCCGATCTCGCGCTGCTGCTCGGCGTGCAGGCCGGCTACGACCCGCGCGCGCCGCTGTCACTCGACGGAGACCTGGCGCTCGAGACACTCGACCTGCAGCGCGACTTCCGGGGCACGCGGATCGCCTGGTCGGGCGACATGAAGGGAGCTCTGCCGTTCGAAGCCGGTGTGCTCGACACTTGCCGGGCCGCGCTCGAGGTCTTCGAGAAGCTGGGCTGCGAGGTCGAGGAGGCGAACCCGGCCTTCGAGGTCGACGCGGTCTGGCGCGCGTGGCTCACGCTGCGCGCCTGGCAGGCGGGCAGCGGGCTGCTCGACCTACACAGAATTGCGTCGATGCGCGCGCGCATGAAGCCCGAAGCGCTCTTCGAAGTCGAGAGCGGCGCGGCGCTCACGGCCTACGACGTGTCGGCGGCGGCGGCGGTGCGCTCGCAGTGGAGCGAAGCCGTCCGGCTCTTCTTCGAGAAATACGACTACTGGATCCTGCCGACGGCGCAGCTGTTCCCGTTCGCGGTCGAGCTCGATTGGCCGCGCGAGATCGCCGGTCGCAAGATGGAGACCTATCACGAGTGGATGAAGGTCGCGCTTCCGGTCACCATGTCGGGCTGTCCCGCGCTCGCGGCGCCGGCGGGCTTCGGCGCGCGCGGCCTGCCGATCGGCATCCAGATCGTCGCGCGCAACCGCGCCGAGCGCGCCTGCCTGGAGCTTGCGGACGCCTACGATCGAGAGACGAGCTGGCCTGCCAAGCGCCTCCCGAAGCTGCTCGGCGCGTGACTCGCCTCTAGCGCGGCGCGAGCCGCACGATGTGCGGGCGGCCGGGGAAGAACCAGCCGACCATGCGATCCGACCAGCCGTACTTCGCGCGGAACGCGGCGAACACTCGCTCGCGGAGCGCCTCGTCCTCGATCGGGACCGCGCGCACGGCGTACTCCTTGCCGGCGATCCGCACCGCGATCTCGGGCTTGCGCTCGAGGTTCGGATACCACGACGTGTTGCCGGTGCGGATGAAGCCCTCCTGGTCGACGACCGCGAGCCAGACGGTGGTCTCGTGCGGCGTGCCGTCGGCGTTCTCGGAGAGGACTTGGATCTCCTGGACGTCCGCGAGCGAGCTCCAGTCAGTGGGCGACCGCTCGAGCGCTCGCGCGCCCGAGCCGGACAACAGAAGCAGGCCGCCGAGCAACGCGGCGAGCCGTGCGAAACGGGGCCGGTGGGGCATCGCGATCCTCCCGCGCCTTCATTCAACCACGAATCGGGCAGGCAGCGCCGCTTCGGAATACCATACCGCGCAGCCATGGACCCCGCGCTCGGTTTCCGACTCACTGCGCTCCTCTGGGCGCTGGCGGCGACGGCGGCCGCCGCCGAGCTTCCGGCACCGCCGACGGGCTTCAGCTGGCACCCGGTGGACGCGATCAAGGCGTCCTTTCTGACTCCGGACGGCTGGCACCTGCGCGAAGAACGGAACGGCAAGACACTCGCTCTCTACATCACGGAGCAGGACTCCGCTCCACCGCAGGAGTTCGAGGTCGGCGCGACGATCACCGCGTTCCTCGACGATCCCGACGCGCCGCTGAAGCTGAAGAAGCTGCTGGACGAGCTCGCGGCCAAGAACTCGGTCCAGTTGAAGCCGGCCGCCAACGGGCCGTTCCGCATCCTCGCGTGTCAGTACGACTCGAAGCGGCCGAGAGACTCGCTGCCGATCCGAACCAACGTGCTCGGGATCGCGAACCCCAACACGGGGACGTCGTATCTGATCACGTTCGAGAGCCCGCTCAGCCGCTGGCCGGAAGCTTGGGCCAAAGGCAAGCCGATCTTCGACAACCTGGCGCTCGAGCCCGCGAGGTGAGCGCGCAGGGGCGCTAGCGGATCTCGGCCAGGAACGGGCCCAGCTTCGCGGCGTCTAGAAAGGTGTTCCAGCCGCCGGCGCCCGCGTGAGTCACGTCCTTCTCCCAGCTCGCCAGGCGGCTGCGCAGGACGTCGGGGTTCGCGTTGTCGCGCTCGAGCTGCTTGACGTTCAGCGCGGCGACGTGGATGCCGTCGAACTCGTGCGCGCTGAAGGCGCGCTTGATCCCCGGCGGCAGGTCGGACTGCATGTCGCTGAACAACAGGATCGCGCGGCTCTTCGCGCCGGTCTCGCGCAAATACTCGCCCGCGAGCATCATGGCGCCGGGAATGTCCGTGTACTGTGAGCGGTCGCCGCGCGCCGCGAACGCGTCGAGCGTCTTCGCGAGCGCGAGCTTCTGCGCGTTCGCATGCGACGGACGCTGGTCGAGCGTGACGAACGCCTCGACGTTCCCCTTCTGGTAGCTCTCGCTGTCGATGCGCACGATCGCGATCGTGTCGCCCGGGACGAGGCTCGGCAGCACCTCGCGCTTCACGATGCGCACGACCTCGAGCTTCTGGTCGGCGTAGGTGCCCGAGACGTCGATCAGCACCGCGACGGCCTGCGAGTAGTGACTCGCGTCCGAGCAGCCGGCGAGCGCCGCGCAGAGCAGCCCGAGGAGAACGCGCTTCACGACCATGACGTCCGCGGCTCCTTGGGCGCGGGCGCCGCCTCGGAGCGCCCGGCGTCGCCGTGCTCGCGCAGCGCGCGCTCGATCTTGGTCGGAATGCTGACGTAGATCTCGTACACGGCCACCAGCATCGCCGCGAGCTTGGTCGCCGCGTGCGCGCCCGCGCGGCCGATCAGCGCGACACCCTGCAGTGTCAGCACGAGCAGCGTCGCCGCGACGTGCCGCCCGCTGTCGAGCAGCATCTCGAGCGGGATCGCCACCATGGCGAGCACCCACGGCAGCACGAAGCCCAGCACCGCCTGGCCGACGACCGGGATGCTCGACGTCGAGGCCTCGGTCACCGCGCGGGCGTCCTCGCCCGACAGCGAGAGTTTCAGCGCCGAGTCCGCCTCCGCGATCGACTCACGCAGCACCGCGAGCGAGCTCTCGACCCCGGCCAGGAAGAACAAGCCGGCGAGTGATAGGCCCAGCAGCATGCGCCGGCGCGAGACGGGAATGCCCTGGAGCTTCGGGAACAAGTCGGTCACCCCGAGCATGTCCATCGCGAAGATGCCCAGCGCGGTCTCCATGAGCACGATCACGAGCGCGGAGATCATCGCCACGGGCAGCCCGCCGATGCGCGCGCCCGCGGGCACGAGCTCGGACATGGGCAGCGCGATCAGCTGGAAGTTCACGAACGCGCCGCCGAGCGCGACCCCGAGCACGAGTGTGGAGACCACGAACAGCTTGGTGGCCGAGTAAGTCAGCGCGCGCGCCGCCAGGTCGTGGTCCTTCGAGACCTTCTCGTACTCCTCCACGTAGCCGTCGACGCGCTGCGTGGTCTCGAGCGCCGCCGCGACCGACTCGCGCATGCGCGCCATCAGGTCGCGCACGTCCTTCCAGCACGACGCCATGCCCGCCAGCAGCTTGTGACGCCGGGAGGTGTCGTCGCGGTGCTGCTTCAGCGCGCGGTCCTCGGCGTCCTCGGACGACTCGCGAATGCTCGCGAGCACCTTCTGCACGTTCGCGTCGCCCGGCGTCGGAATCTGCGCGATCGCCCCAACCGCCGCCGACCAGCCCGGCACTTCGGGCGGCGTGATCGCGCAGTCCTCGTAGTCCGCCTCGAGCTTCACCAAGAGATCGTCGAGCCGGCGCGACAGACCCGAGTACTGGCCGAGCCGCTCGCTGAACGTCTTGTCGATCCGGTTGATCTCGCGAGACAGCTTCCCCTGCGCGTCGAGCCGCCCCGCCGCGACCAGCGCCGCGCGCGCACGCTTGCGCAGCTCGCCGGCAGCCGAGTCACATCCGCGCGCAAGCCCTGCGCAGCCCTCGGCGACGAACTCGCCCAAGCTGCGCAACAGGCCGAGCATCGGCTCACGCGCCGCCCA
>JBIOJK010000167.1:0-6126 GCA_044450765.1 Myxococcota bacterium
GCCGCGAGACATTCCGTGACCGAGCTCGCGCAGATCGCGCCCACGTTCATCGAAATGGCGCACCGCATCGTCTGGTGCAGCGTCGCGACCGTCGACGCCCGCGGTCGCCCGTTCTCGCGCATCCTCCACCCGGTCTGGATCTGGAACGGCTCGCGGCTGCACGGCTGGATCGCGACCCGGCCGACGAAGCTGAAGCGCGCGCACCTCGCGAACAGCCCGAACCTGTCGCTCTCGTACTGGACGGCCAGTCACGACACCTGCCAGGCGGAGTGCCGAGTCACTTGGGCGTTCGACGACGCCACCCGCACCGCCGTCTGGCACCTCTTCAAGACCGCACCCGCGCCGGTCGGTTACGACCCGGCAATCATCCCGGGCTGGACGAGCCCGACCGTCGAGGCGTTCGCCGCGCTGCGGCTCGAGCCCTGGCGCCTGCGCGTGCTCCCCGGGACCGCGCTCGGATCCGGCGGCGTCGGCGCGCTCAGTTGGCGGGAGTGACTGGCCGCTCGCCGCCCCCGAGCTCGATCTGCACCGGAGGCTCGTTCTCCTTCTGCGGGCGAAAGACCGTGATGCGCTCGCCGAGCTCGATCGTGCTGAGCGCCTCTTCGAGCGCCTTGGCCCTCGCCTGCTCGCCGTGGAACTCGATCTGGTCGCCGGCTCGCAGCCCCAGCTTCGCCGCGGGTGAATCGGGCAGAACCGCGTTCACCCGGATTCCCCCGTCACCGACGGAGGCGAGCACGCCGACCCGCCGCACCGCGGCCCAGGGCTGGCCCTCCCAGCCGAGCGGCTCTTCGTCCTCGCGGCGCAGCCACATCCGCTTGTGCGGGTAGTCGATGCGCACCGTGAAGTGCGACAGCACGTCGTAGCCGAGGAGAGAGTCCGAAGAGCTGCCCTGGTTGAAGAACCCGTTCGGCGCGAGCTCGATCGGCACGTGCGCGAAGCTGAACGGCCCGATCGCGAGTGTGTCGGCCTCGACCAGGTGTGACTCGGTCGAGCCGAGCACGCCGCCCGCGCGCATGTCGGCGAGGTAGGGCTTGTCGAAGCCGGCCCGCTTCGCGCTCTCCCCCGACAGCAGCACCGTGTTCGGCGCGCCCGTGTCGACCATGACCTCGACCGGCTTTCCCTCGAGCTGGACCTCCGCGATCAGACGGTTGCCGACGACGCGCAGCGGGATCACCGCCTCTCGCGGGGCGGAGACCTCTTTCGGCACCGGGTACTTGTCGGGGTCGATGAAGCGCACGTGGCGATGCGCGAAGTCGAGCTCGAGCACGTAGTCGGCCAGAAACGTCCCGCCGAGCAAGCCGTACTCCCAGCCGGTGCGCGAAGCGGTGTCGCTCGACTCGACGTCGACCCAGAACTGCAGCGAGCGACCAAGCACCGTCTCGTGTTCGTACGGCCGATCGCGCGCCCGGCGAATGCTGACTCCCAGTGCCTTCGCGTAGCGCGGGGTCAGCACGCTGTCGTTCGCGCCGGTGTCGAGCAAGAGCTGGAACGATCGCGAGCCCGCCGGCGCGAGATTCAGCGCGATCCGATTCGCCTCGGGCCAGTCGAGGAAGGGCAGATCGGCCAGCACCGCTCCGGGTGGAACGCCCGGGATCGGGGTCTCGGCTCGGGCGGAGACCGCCAGAGTCAATGCCGCGACCACGCCCCACTTGTTCACGGCCACCACCTTACAGGGAATCACTCACCTGCGGGCAAGGAATCGCGCCCGTACGGAATCGCGTTGAGTCTCTCTCTGACTCGGGCCAGAATACGATCTCGGCGGTTCAGAGGAGGTACGTTGAGGATCGGGCTCGGGACCGCAAGCTGGCTTGTCGCCCCGTTGGTGCTGCTCTCCTTGGCAGCGTCCGCGGAGACGCTAGCAGTGGCCGAGTTCTCGGCTGCGCAGCTCGATGGTGAAGCGGATCGACTGGGCGGAGTCATCCTCGATCACATGCTCGAGGGAACGGCCCGGGTGATGCGCGTCGGCGACCGCATCCGGATCGCGGGCGCACCGTATTGCGGCGGGCAGGTGGGCGCCGTTCTCGGCATCTTCACGGCGAGCAAAGACACGCTGCTGAAGCTCGTCGAGCCCGATCTCGAGTTCGAGAATCGAATGCAGCGCGCCGCCCTCGCGCGCTTTCCGCTCGACGATCGCGAACGGATCCTGATCGTGGTTCCGGGTCTGCCTGCCGACAAGGCCGGCCTTCGTCCTGGCGACGTCGTGACTCGAGTGTCTGGCCATGAGGCCGGTCGCCGCGATCACCTCCAAGCGCTGCACGTCGATTCGGGCGGCGCGCCTCTGACCCTCACGGTCGAGCGCGACGGCAGAGAGCTCGACGTGCCGGTGGAGACCCAGCTTGGCTGCAGCTATCCGGCGCAGTCGTGGTTCGGCAACGACATCAATGCGTTTGCCGGGCACATGGGCAACCGATCGGGGAGCTACGTGCTCGGGGGGATGCTCGAGTTTCTTCCCTCCGACGACGACCTCGCGATCGTCCTCGGGCACGAGCTCGGGCACCTGATCCTGTACAGCGGCGGCACGAAGAGGACTGAGGCCGACGCCGACTATGTCGGTCTCTACGTCGCTGCGCGCGCGGGCTTCGAGGTGACCCGCGCGCCGGATCTGTGGGAGCGCATGGGGCGCGCGAATCCGTACAGCAACATCCAATGGGGGTTCTTCTCGCATCCCTCGTCCGCGCAACGCTCGACCGCGCTGCGGGCCGCGCTCGCGGAAATCGCCGCGAAGCAGGCGGCGGGGACGCCACTCGATCCCGCTCCTGTCACGGAGCGAGACGAGCCCGCCGCGAGCGACGAAGGGACCGAAGAGAGCACGGAGATGCGCGCGGGCGCGCTCGAACAGCTTCAGCAAAAGCGTGAACGTCTGCTGCGAGTGAGTCATGCGCTGCGCACGCGCGCTGTGCAGCTCTGTGGCGACAAGGCGGCGCCCGTGCTCGGCGCGGCACTGGCGCGCCGCCGCGATGCGCTCTTCGGAAAAGAGGCGGAGGCGGCGGAGATCTTCGGCCTCGTCGACGAGGTCAAGGTGCTGGCCGTGATTCCAGACTCACCGGCCGCTTCCGCTGGAGTCACGCCGGGCGACCTCGTGCTCGAGGTCGACGGGGAGAAGATCTCGAGGACCGAGGAGGTCTACACAGCGCTGCGCGCAGAACGCGACCAGCCGCCGAAGCTCGTTCTCTTGCGCTCGGGAGCGCGCGTCGAAGCGACTCTGCCGCGCCTCTTGGGCTGCCCGCAAGAGTTCATGCTCGTGGTGAACGGCTCCTACGATCCCTGGGCGAATCGCGACGGCGAGGACATCTGGGTGCCCGAGGGCCTGCTGCGATTTGCACGCGACGACGACGAGCTGGCGATCGCGCTGGCACACCAGATCGCGCACCAGCAGCTCGGCAGCGCGCTGCTGACGAGCTTCGCGGACGAGCCACCGGCGGACGTCCTGGGGCTGCACATCGCCACCCGCGCTGGCTTCGACGTCTCGAAGGCGCCCGCGCTGCTCGACCGAATGGTGGCGGAGGAGCCGCTGAAGCTGGACCCAAAAAGCGAGTACCGGGGTCTGGTGACGCTGCACGGCGGCGCCGTGCAGCGGTCGCTGACCGTCCGGCGCGAGCTTGCGGCGATGCAGCCTTCCGCGACCGGAGCCGACGCCCGAACAGTCAGGCCGTCGGACTGAGACTCGGGGCGAACTTCGAGTAGGAGGGGTGAGTCGAGGATCAAGTGACGCTCGACACCGTTCTCGCGGTGGACGTTTCCGACGGCGTGTCCGACGAGATCATCCTGTCGAGGAACGCGGCGGGACGCGGGTACCAGACCAGCGCGGCGTAGTCCCAGTCCCTTTCCGCGAGCGGGCCGAGCGCGACCGCGCAGGCGGACGGCGTGGGCACTGTAGAAGATAGGCATCCAGCCGCTGCCGTCGCCGTCGAGTGACTTGGCGCGGAACTTCATCGGTTCAGCATGACGATGGGCTCGGCGCTCGAGCCCCGCGACCGCATCCGCGTGCAGCGGCTCTCTTACGCCGTCGGACTGAGCTGCAGCCGCACGAGCTTCTGATAGAGCCCGCCGCGCGAGGCCAGCTCCTCGTGAGTCCCGGTCGTGCTGATGACGCCGTCCTCGAGCACGGCGATCATGTCGGCGGACTGCACGGTCGAGAGCCGGTGGGCGATGACGAGCACGGTGCGGTGCTCCATGAGCCGCCCGATGGCCTCTTGCACGGCCTGCTCGGAGATGGCGTCCAGCGCGGAGGTCGGCTCGTCCAGGATCAGGAGCTGCGGGTCGCGCAGGATGGCGCGCGCCACGGTGATGCGCTGGCGCTGGCCGCCCGTGAGCGGGCCGCCGAGCTCGCCCACGGGCGTCTCGTAGCCCTCCGGGAGCTTCTCGACGAAGTCGTGCGCGTTCGCGGCGCGCGCCGCGGCGACGACCTCGTCGTGACTCGCCTCGGGTCGGCCGTAGCGGATGTTCTCGAGGATCGACGCGTCGAACAGGAACGGCTCCTGAGTCACCACGGCGGACATCTCGCGCAGCGACTTGCGCGAGAGCTTGCGGGCGTCGACGCCGTCGAACTCGATCGAGCCGTGTTCGGGGTCGTGGAAGCGCAGCAACAGGTCCGCGACCGTGGTCTTGCCCGCGCCCGTCGGGCCGACCAGCGCGACGGTCTTGCCCGCGGGGATCTCCAGGTCCAGGCCGCGCAGCACTTCCTCGCGACCGTAGTGGAACACGACGTCCCGGAAGCGGATGCCGTGCTCGATGCGCGTGATCGGCAGGGCGCCCTCGGCGTCGAGCGGCTCCAGGTCGGCGTCGATCACCTCGAAGATCCGCTCGGCCGAGGGAATCGCGTCGTGAATGGCGTTCCAGACCTGAGTCAGTGACTTCATCGGCCGATACAGGCTCGCCGCGACGAAGAGGAACGCGACCGTCGTGCCCAGCGTCAGTCCCCAGAAGTCGCCGACCGCCGCCCAGAAGCCGAGGAAGAGAACCGCGTACATGATCGACTGACTCACCAAGTCGACGAGCGCGCGCGAGTACACGCGGTTGCGCACGACGTTCAGTGCGCGCCTGAAGTAGCGCCGGACCTCGTCGGTGAAGGCGCGGTTCTCGGCGGCTTCCGCACCGAAGGCCTTGATCACCTTCATGCCGGAGAGGATCTGCACGAAGCGCTGCATCACCTCACTCACTTGTTGCTGGCGCCGGCGGCTCGCCTTGCGGATGCGCGCGCCGAACACGGAGAGCACCAGGCCGATCGGCGGCCCCGAGAGCAGCAGCGCCAGCGAGAGCTGCCACGACAGGTAGAACGCGCCGACGAGCGCGGCGACGACGACCCCGAAGTCCTCGAGGACGTCGCCGAGAAGCGTCGACTGCAGCCGATTCGCGACGCCGGTGTCGCTCGTCATGCGCGAGATCGCGTCGCCGCGCGCTCCTTTCTGGTGCGCTCCCAGCGGCATCTGCAAGAGCTTGCTCGTCAGGTCGCTCTGCATGTCGACGAGCAGCCGGGTCGTGACCCACTCCGATGCGTAGTCGCGCACGATGCGGATCACGACCATCACCAGGACGAGGATCGCGGCGGCGATCGCGGCGCGCTCCAGGTTGTGCCGCGCGCGCTCCTTCGAGATGTGGCGCTTCTCGCTGAGCTTCGCGAGGTCGAGCTTCGTCGTCTTGGCCAGCGACATCAGGTCGCCGAGCGAGTCGGCCTTCTCGAACTGCATCGCGACGTCGTCGACCAGGATGCGCACGATGAACGCGCGGCCCGTGATTCCTCCGCCGTAGATCAGCGAGAACAGAATCGTGATCGCGACCAGCCACGCGTACGGGCGCGCGTAGCCGAGCAGTCGCAGGGCGGGTCGGGCAGCCTTGGCTCGGGGTGACTCAGGCACGGCCGCCTAGGCGACCTTCGTGACCTTCCCCGAGCGAATGCACTGCGTGCAGACCCGCAGCTTCCGCACCCGACCGGAGACGATCGCGCGGACGCTCTTCAGGTTCGGCATGAAGCGGCGGCGCGACTTGTTGTTGGCGTGGCTCACGTTGTTGCCCGAAGAGGGCTTCTTTCCGCAGAGCGCGCACGAGAACGCCATGACGTCTCCCCAACTCCCGGGGGCCTTGTACCAAAAGGGCCCGCCGATGTCATGGCAAGCCGCGCTTTGCTCC
>JBIOJK010000168.1:0-6103 GCA_044450765.1 Myxococcota bacterium
AGCCATCACGCTGCGAGCGTAGGAGTCACTCGGCATGGGCAGGAAGGTGTTCGTCGTCGGCGTCGGCATGACCAAGTTCGAGAAGCCGGGCAGCAAGGAATGGGACTACCCGGACATGGGTCGCGAGGCCGGCAAGAAGGCGCTCGAGGATGCCGGGATCCCGTTCGATTCCGTCGAGCAGGCCGCCGTCGGCTACTGCTACGGTGACTCGACTTGCGGCGAGCGCGCGTTCTACGAGCTGGGACTCACCGGCATCCCCATCTACAACGTCAACAACAACTGCTCGACGGGCTCGACGGCGCTGTTCATGGCCAAGCAGTTCGTCGAGGGCGGACTGGCCGAGTGCACCATGGCGCTCGGCTTCGAGAAGATGGAGAAGGGGTCACTCGGCATCAAGTACACCGACCGCACCACGCCGATGGACAAGCACTTCAAGCTGATGGTCGCCGAGCGCGGCTTCGCCAAGGCGCCCGCCGCGCCGCAGATGTTCGGCAACGCCGGTCTCGAGCACATGGAGCGCTACGGCACCACGGCCGAGCAGTTCGCGAAGATCGGCTGGAAGAATCACAAGCACTCAGTGAACAACCCGTACTCGCAGTTCCAGGACGAGTACACGCTCGAGCAGATCCTCGCGGCCCCGACCGTGTACGGGCCGCTCACGAAGCTGCAGTGCTGCCCGACGTCGGATGGCGGCGCAGCCGCGGTGCTCGCGAGCGAGGACTTCGTCAAGAAGCACAAGCTCGAGGCGAAGGCGGTCGAGATACTCGGCATGGCCATGGCGACCGACCTGCCGAGCACGTTCGACGAGAAGAGCATGATCAAGCTGGTCGGCTTCGATCTCACGGCGAAGGCCGCGCAGAAGGTGTACCGGCAGTCGGGGCTCGGGCCCGAGAACGTCGACGTGGTCGAGCTGCACGACTGCTTCTCGTGCAACGAGCTGATCACCTACGAGGGTCTCGGCCTGTGTCCGGTCGGGAAGGGCGGTGAGTTCGTCGACTCCGGTGCGAACACCTACGGCGGCAAGGTCGTCGTGAACCCGTCGGGCGGCCTGATCTCGAAGGGTCACCCGCTCGGCGCAACCGGTCTCGCGCAGTGCTCCGAGCTCACCTGGCAGCTGCGCGGCGACGCGCAGAAGCGGCAGGTGGCCGGCGCGAAGGTCGCCCTCCAGCACAACCTGGGTCTGGGCGGCGCGGCCGTGGTGGCGATGTACCGCAAGGCACACTTCAGCTGAGAAAGTGAGCGAACCCCGCAAGCCCGAAGGGCGAGAACCGAGGCGCGCCCGCGCGCGCTCTTTCCGGCACGACCCGTGAGTGACGCGCGCGACGACTCCGATCTCGGGGCATCCTACGAGCCCGAGCTCGGGGCGGTGCTGCCGTCGGCCGCGATTGCGTACGAGGCGGGCGCGCCGACGCGCTCCGAGCTGCGCCGGCGCGCGGACCGCGACATCGTCCGGCTGGCGTGGCCGGCGGTCGTCTCTCAGTTCCTCGCGACGAGTGTCTCGCTGATCGACCTGTGGATGCTCGGTCGGCTCGGCACCGAGGCGCAGGCCGCGGCGGGCTACACCTCGCAGTACTTCCAGCTCGCGCAGGCCGCGCTGCTCGGCCTGTCGGTGGCGTGCGTCGCCCTGATGTCGCGCGCGCTCGGCGCGGGAGCGCCGGCGCGTGCGCGCCACGCGTTCGCGGCGTCGCTCATGCTGGCGTTCGCCGCCGCGGTGGTGATCGCGGCGGCGTCGCTCGCGTTCCCGCGCGCGTTCCTCGAGATTCTCGGCGCGTCGCCGGAAATCGTCGAGCGCGCGACTCCGTATTTTCGGCTCACTCTGGGATCGAGTGTCTTCTTCGCGCTCTCGCTCACGATCGAGAGCGCGTTTCGCGCGGCGAGAAACACGGCCCTGCCGCTGCTGATCGCCTCGGGAGTCACCGGTGTGAAGCTCGCGCTGAACGCGGTGCTGATCTTCGGCGGGCTCGGATTTCCGCGGCTCGAGCTGGCGGGCGCCGGCATCGCCACGCTCGCCGCACAGGTCTTCGGACTCGCGCTCTTCGGCGCGATGACTCGCCTGTGGGAGGGCCCCGAGACGGCCGCCGTGCGGATCACGCGCGCGGACTTCGCCGGCGCGCGCGCGCTGCTTCGCGAGACCGCGCGCATCTCGTGGCCCGCGGCGGGCGAGCGCATCCTGGTGAACAGCGCGCTCTTCATCTACTTCCGCGTGCTCTCCGGCTACGGCGCTCCGGTGATCGCGGCGTACACCGTCGGGGTTCGCCTGCTCGCGTTCTCGTGGATCGCGCCGACGGGCATCTCGATCGCGGCGTCGACGCTCGTCGGCCAGGCGCTCGGCGCGCGCGATGTGCGACTCGCGGCGCGCGCCGGCTGGCGCGCTGCGCGGCTGTCGCTGCTCGCCGCGCTGCCGCTCTTCGTCATCTTCGCGCTGCTGCGGATTCCGCTCGCGGAGAGCTTCACGAAGGACCCGGCGGTGATTGCGCCGCTCGAGCCCTTCATGCTCTTGCTCGGCATCGCGCAGCCGTTCCTCAGCCTGCACTTCACGCTCTCCGGCGCGCTGCGCGGCGCGGGGGACACGAAGACCCCGCTCTGGTCGGCGATCTTCGGCAACTGGATCTTCCGCGTGCCGCTCGCGCTCTTCGTCGCGCACTATCTCCACGCCGGCATCGTCTGGGTCTGGGCCACGGTCGTGTTCGACCACGTGACCCGCGCGCTCTGGCTCACCTGGTCGTTCCGCCGCGAGCGCTGGGCGCGGAACGTCGGCGCGGAGCTCGGCTGATCCGACGGCGCGCGCCTCGTCCGCAAGCTTCGCTGCCGGCACGGCGGGAACCTGCGGGGCGGTGCCGCCCTAGCTTCTGATCGCGCGCCGGGGGGCGCTATCCTCGCGCGGTGTCCGACCGCGTCGAGATCGACCTGCGCGCGCGCGAGAAGCGGATCTACGACCGGCTGCGCGCGCGCATCGCGACCGTCGAGCCGGGCGCGCGGCCCGGCGTGCGCGACCTGCTGCTGTTCCTGCCCGACCTGATCGTGCTGCTCCTGCGGCTGGCGCAGGACCCGCGCGTGCCCGCAGGCTCGAAGGCGGTGGCGCTCTTCGGTGTCGGCTACGCGCTCTCGCCGATCGACCTGATCCCCGAGCTCTTCTTCGGCCCGCTCGGCTTCGTCGACGACCTGCTGGTGGTCGCGGCCGCGGTCTCGCGCATCGTGAACCACGTGCACCCCGATCTGGTGAACTCGCACTGGCCGGGCCACGGAGACGTGCTGGACGTGGTCCAGCGAGTCACTTCGTGGTCCGAGACCATGATCGGGAAGACGGTGACTCGCCTGCTGGGGTTCAAGCAGCTCTAGCGGTCGAGCAGGGCGAGCCGCTCGGCGGCGCGGAACGATTCGCGCAGCTGCTCCCAGTCGGCGGCGCGGAACGCCTTGAACGCGGAGTCACCGCGCTCGCGGAACCAGATCGGATCGGAGACGCGGCGCGGATCGAAGTGCACCCGCTTCAGCTCGCGCACCAGGACCTTTTGCGTGCCGGTGTACTCGAAGTCGCGCACGACGCGGACGAAGTCCGGGAACCACTTGCGGTCCATGCCGCCTTCGCTGACCTGGCGCTCGCAGAAGTCGAAGAAGGCCTTCGGGTCGAACTCCCCGCCCTCGCGGACCTTCAGCGCCACCATCACGAGCTCGTCGGAGACCGAGCAGGGCACGCCGTAGGCCGCGGCCAGCGGCACGTCGGGATGCTCCGACAGCAGGCGCGCGACCTGCAGCGCCGAGAAGTTCTCGCCGTCCTTCCGGATCCAATCGTCGGTGCGGCCGTCGAAGAACAGGAAGCGCTTGCCGTCGCGCACCAGCACGTGACCCAGGTCGCCGGAGTGATACGTGCCGTCGCGGTATTTCGAAGAGTTCGCGTCGGGGTTTTCGAAGTAGCCCTGGAACAATCCGGTGTCGGTCGCGACCCGGCAGATCTCGCCGACGGCCGCGTCGTAGTTGGCGATCTTGCCGTCGGCGTCGAGCTCGGCAGCGAGACACTCGCGGCCGTCCTCGCGCAGGATGCGCACCGACGGGTCGGTGATCTCGCCGACGCTGCCGCGCGGATCGCCCTTGCGGCGCATCGTGCTGATCGCGGCCTCGGTCGAGCCGTAGAGCTCGAACATGTCCTCGAGCCCGAGCCAGCGGACGAAGCGGTCGATGTCCACCGGCGACGCGCCGTTCCCGACCGCGAAGCGCAGCTTGTTGCGCGGGTGCTCGGTGACTTCGCGCCGGATGCGCTCCTCGTCGCCGCCGTACTCGCGCTCGATCGCCGCCAGCACGTAGTGGACCGGCTCGCCCACGTAGTTCCACGCGGTCGCCCCGTACTCGAGACAGTCGGGCACGAAGCGGCTGCCGCTGAAGCGCTCGCGCAGGCCGACCGACGCGCCGACCCAGAAGCAGGGCATCAGGCACACGAACATCGAGTTCGAGTGGAACAGCGGCATGCACGCGTAGCCGACGTCGTCCTGGCCGAGCCCCGTGCTCTGCGAGACGCCGATCCCGGTCGCGCAGAGCTTGAAGTGGTTGTTGTTGATGCCCTTCGGCAAGCCGGTCGTGCCCGAGGTGTAGATCACCATCAGGTTCGTCTGCGGAGTGACTTTCACGTCCGGGAAGGGCAGAGACTTCGCCGCGGGTCCCGCTTCGCGCTCGAGCGCCGCGGCGAACTCGCTCGTGGTCAAGAGGTTCTCGCGGGGCACGTGCCGGAGCTCGCCGCGGATGCGCTCGACCTCGGGCAGCAGCTTCTCCTCGACCACGAGCAGCTGGGCGCGCGACTGATTCAGGACGCCGGCGAGGGTCTCGCCGCGCAGGCCCGTATTTACACCGAAAAGTGTCGCTCCCGCGACCGCGCAGCCGCCGTAGAGCGAGAGGAGCTCGAGGTGGTTCTCGAGCAGCATCGCCACGTGCGGCGCGTCGCCGCCGGAGCGGCCCGCGCGCCCGAGCACGAAGTGAGCCACGCGCGAGGCCTCGTCGCAGTACCGGCGGTAGCTCCAGCGCCGGTCGTCGTGCATCAGGAACACCTTGTCGGCGGACTCGGGGTGCTCGGCTCGCACGCGGATCTGATCGCGCACCGTGAGTGGCGCTGGTGGAAGCTGCATCGGCGCGCTGCTCATGCGCAATCTCCCTGGCTCGTCGCGCCGCGATCTTATCCTAGAATGCCGCCGTGACACACGCGCGCCTGGAGCACCTGCTCGAGCTGATGGCGAAGCTGCGCTCGCCCGAGGGCGGCTGCCCGTGGGACCTCGAGCAGAGCTTTCGCACGATCGCGCCGTACACGATCGAGGAGGCGTACGAGGTCGACGACGCGATCCGGCGCGAGGACTGGCCGGACCTGCGCGAAGAGCTCGGCGATCTCCTGCTGCAGGTCGTGTTTCACGCCCAGCTCGCGCGCGAGTCGGGTCTGTTCGCGTTCGGCGACGTGGTCGAGACGCTGTGCGAGAAACTCGTGCGCCGGCACCCGCACGTGTTCGGCGACGCGTCGGTCGCCGACGCCGACGAGGTGCTGCGCGCGTGGGAGCTGCACAAGCAGGCCGAGCGCGCGGCGCGCGGGGCGGACTTGCGCGGGGAGGTGCCGCTCGCGCTTCCAGCGCTGCTGCGCGCGGCCAAGCTCGCGCGGCGCGCGACGCGCTCCGGTGTCGCCGAGCCCGCGCCCGACGCGCTCGCGGCGCGGGTCGACGCGGAGCTCTCGGATGGCGGCGCCGAGCGGTTCGGCGAATTCCTGCTCGCGCTGGCCGCGCGCGCGGGCGGGCGCGGGATCGATCCCGAGGCGGCGCTGCGCGAGGCGTGCGCGCGTTTCGAGTCGCGCGAGCTCGCAGGCCGGAAAAAAGCCGCGAGCCCGTAGCGTAAGATTGCGGCCGTGCTTCACGGCCTCCGCGTGCTCGACCTCACCGACTCGTTCGGCGCGCTCTGCGGGCAGATCCTCGCGGACCTCGGCGCGGACGTCGTCCTGATCGAGCCGCCGGGCGGCTGCGACGCGCGCCGGCGCGCGCCGTTCTGGAAGGACGAGCCCGGCTGCGAGCGCTCGCTCTGGTTCTGGGCGTACGCGCGCGGCAAGCGCAGCGCCGTGCTCGACCTCGAGACGCCGGCGGGG
>JBIOJK010000169.1:0-6046 GCA_044450765.1 Myxococcota bacterium
CGCGCCGCGGCGCGGAGATCAGCGCATAGTGAGTCGGGTTCGAGAGCCCGAACTCCAGATAGGCGCGCGCGAGCGCGAGCAGATACTCGCCGGCGTCCACCCGCTTCGGGACCCGAGTCAGCCGCTCGTAGAGCTCTGCGCAGCGCTCCTCGAGCAGGGTGTCGATCAGGCCGGTCTTGTCGCGGAAGTAGTGATAGATAGTCGGCGCCTTGAAGCCCGAGCGCTCCTCGACGCGCCGGATCGTGAGCTGGTCCACGCCCCGCTCGAAGAGCAGAGACTGGGTCGCCTCCAGGATGGCGCGACGGGTCGAACACTTCGAACGATCGCCCACGTCTCGACCCCACCTCGCTGTAACGCCGTTACATGTATCGGCTGCGCAGTGGAGAAGGCACAGAGCAAGCGATCTTGCAGCGCGTGCGACACGAGAGTCACTCGTGTCAGAAAGGAGAACGCCCGCCGGGGCGTGAGCCGCCGGCGGGCGTCCGAGTGAGCGGAGCGGTCTCAGGGTCGCGCGGGCGCCCTGCCGAGGCTCCTCAGCGACCCTTGTTCAGTCGCCCGATGTCGATGTATCCGCGCACCTTGCCCTTGGTCGAGAACGGAGTTCCTTCGCTGTTCCAGAACTCGATTCGGTTCCCGGTGCCGGTCTGCACGTTCACGATGATGTCGGAGACGATTCGGTTGTCCTTCGGATCGGGAACGCCTTCCCAGCCGGGATACCAGATCCCGTTCTCCGCCTTCGGATCCTTGTTCACCTTGCCGTCCCAGTCGTCGCTGTAGCGGTGGTTGTGCCAGATGACCTTCCAGAGCTCCTTCTTGCGGTCGTACGCGAAGCTGTAGAGGGGCTCGAAGGTCTCCTTGTCGATGTAGATGTCCTTGTGGTGGTACGGGTGGTCCTCGTTCTTCGGGATGAAGCGAACGATCCACGCGCTGCGCACTTCCCAGCGGTCACTCGCGTACGAGAACCCGTACGGTCCGAAGTTGTACGTGTCCGTGTAGGGGTAGGCGAGTGTCTTCGTGTTCATCGGCGCGATCACGGTCTTCTCGCCGAGACACTTCCACTCGTATTGGGGCGGAATGCCCGAGAAGCTCCGCAGATCGTCCATCGTGAAGTCGGTGCCCTGGACCGAGTCCGTGCGCTGCGCCGACGAGATGCGCCGCACGCGGCGCAGATCGGGGACGTACACCCAGGTGTCGTCGTTCTTCATCTGCTTCAGCGGGCCGTCGGACGACTTGTAGCGGTAGGTCAGCACCAGGATGCCGCGCGCATCGAACGGTGCGTCGACTTCGATGCCGAACGCCGAGCTGCGCTTCTCCTGCGGGAAGATGTCGCCGTCGTTCTCCGCGTACTGCGGCTCGACGCGGTTCGCGAGGCTGATCACCTTCGCGGTGCCCTCGTAGTACAGCGGCAGCTGCTCACCGCGATCCCAGTACGTGTACGACCACGTCGACCGAGCGCCGTCGCCGTTCCAGGTCTTCAGGAAGTCCCAGATGATCTTGGTGCCGGCGTTCGGATCGCCCTTGCAGTCGATCTGCTCGTTCAGGAACGGGAGACCGCTCTTGTAGTTCTCGAGCGCCCCGTCCTCGCCAATCTTCGCGGTGCCCTTGTTCTTCTCGGTCGCCGCGTTGTACGCGTCGGCGGCGCCGTACTTCCGCATCGACGGGCCGATCTCGAGCTGCATGCCCTCGTAGAAGAAGAACTCGCGGTTCTCCCAGAACTGCTCGGGCAGGAAGTCCTTCAGCTTCTCGACGTCCGCGAAGCTGATGGTGTCGCCCTCTTTGAAAGGCGTGGTCGGCAGCACGTCCTGCCCCTTCTTCTCCTGCGCGAACAGCGAAGTCGGCAGCGAGAGGCAGAGCGCAAGCGCCAGAACCGTAAATCGCATCGAAATCCCTCCTTGGTGTCGCCTCGGTCGATTGGCGAGCGGCGCGACATCATAGACCCAAACACGGGTGCGTGGATAGCGCGCACAGAGACGGTCTAGGGCCCCGCCACCCAATCGAGTTCCGACATGAATACGTCGCGGGGCGCCCGGTAGATGGACGCGCCGCGCCCCGAATCCAATTCCACGCGAACCAAGTCCTGGGGCAGCTCGGCGTCGCTCTCCGCGGAGTGGTCGCGGATCAGGAGTAGCGCCTGATTGGGACCCGAGGGGCGGCCCTCGAAGACCCGCCGCTCGCCGCCGGGCGCGAAGACGAGGCGGCAGCCGCTGCCCGATGGATCGCACAGCACGAGACCGCGTCGTTGCCGCGCGTACACGCCGCGCGCGTCCCACCAGAGCGGCAGGCTGCCGCCCGGCGCGAGCGCGCCGCCCGGGTCGCCGTCGCGCAGCAGCGCGAGCTTTCCGTCGAGTGCCGAGGAGAGCCGGAACAGCCGCGGGAAGGCGACCTCTTGTCCGCCGAACGAGATGCCCGTCTCGGAGTCCGGGCCGTGGGGGTCGCCGATCGTCTGCAGCACTCCGTGGGCGGCGCCGTCGGGGCACCTGCGCGCGGGGTCGAGCGCGCGCGGAGCGTCGGCGAGCGGCTTCTCACCGCGCGAGGCGAGTGAGAAGAGCACGAGCTCGCTCGCGCCCTGGTCGTCGGTCTCGACCCCCGCGGCGAGCCGCTCGCCGCGCGGATCCGGCTCGACGTCGAACCAGCGCGCGGGCGACGCGAATGGCTCGGCCGCGCCGGAGTCCGCATCGACGCGCAAGAGCTGGGTGCTCGGCAGGCCGTACTCCTCGTCGGGCGGGAGCTCCTGACTCACGATCAGCGCGCGCGCGGAGATCCAGCGCGCCGCGCGCGGGCGCTCGACGCGGAGCGCCCGCGCGCCGTCGCGATCGTGCACCACGAGCACGCGCGGGACGGCGGGGTCCGCGTTCTCGAAGAGCACCACGAGCCGGCCCGGTCCCCTGAAGCCGACGTCGTACGGAGCGGGCGCGCTGGCGCGGTCGCGCGAGCAAGCCGCCGCCAGACACAGGGCGAGTGCGAGGCGGGCGAGACGGTTTTCCGGCACGGCGGCACTATACGACGCGATGCGGCCAGCGGATCTGCGCACGAATCTCCTCGCCGCGCTGTGTCTCGCGCTCGCGATCGCGATCGTCTACGGGCGAGCGCTCCCCGCGCCGTTCGTCTTCGACGACCAGACGGCGATCGCCGGGAACGAGACGCTGCGCTCGCTCGTCCCGCTCGGGCGCGTCCTGCAGCAGCCGCCGGACCTCACGATCTCGGGTCGCCCGCTGGTCGCGCTCTCGCTCGCGCTGAACTACGCGCTCGGCGGCCTGGACCCGCGCGGCTACCGCGCGACCAACGCGCTGATTCACTGGCTCGCCGCGCTGCTCTTGTTCGGCGTGGTACGGCGCACGCTCCTGTCGCCGCGACTCGCGCCGCGCTTCGAGTCACGCGCGCGCGCGCTCGCGTTCGCGGCGGCCGGTCTCTTCGCGGTGCACCCGCTGGCGAGCGAGGTGGTCTGCTACGTCTCGGCGCGCACCGAGTCGCTGATGGCGGTGCTCTATCTCGCGACGCTCTACTGCGCGATCCGCACGCGCGACTCCGCGCGCCCCGGCGGCTGGATCGCGGCGGCGGTTGCGAGCTGCGCGCTCGGCATGGCGAGCAAAGAGGTGATGGTCAGCGCGCCGCTCGTGGTCGCCCTGCACGACGCCGTCTTCTGGGGCCCCGCGCAGGGCCGGCGGCGGCGCGTGCGAGCCGCGACGTGGCTCGGGCTCGCACTCACTTGGGGCGTGCTCGCGTTCCTGGTGGCCGAGGCGCCGCGCGCGGAGTCGGCAGGCTTCCAGCACTGGGTGACTCCCGCGATCTATCTCGCGAACCAGGCGCGCGTGCTGCCGCGCTATCTGTGGCTCGTGGCCGTCCCGCACCCGCTGCTCTTCGACTACGGCATCCCTCAGCCGCTCTCGCTCGCCGACGCCTGGCCGGGAGTGCTCCTCCTCGCGAGTCTGCTCGGGCTGTCGCTGGTCGCGCTCTGGCGCTGGCCAGCTGCCGGCTTCGTCGGCGTGGCGTGCTTCGCGATTCTCGCGCCGTCTTCGAGCGTCGTGCCGGTCGCCTCCGAGGTGGGCGCCGAGCGCCGCATGCTGCTGCCGCTGGCGGCGCTCCTCGCGCTCGCCGTCTGCGCCGGCTGGCTCGTGCTGGCGCGCTGGCGCGCGCAGCGCCTCGCGCCGTGGCTCGCCGGCGCGGCAGCGGTCGCGCTCGCCGTCTTGGCCTTCGCGCGCGCCGGCGACTACGCCAGCGAGATCGCGCTCTGGCAGAGTGACTTGCGGGTCTCGCCGGAGAATCAGCGCGCGCGCTACGACCTGGCCAAGGCGCTCGAGCGCGAGGGCCGCGTCGCCGAGGCGCACGCCGAGATGGCCCGGGCCGTGCGCGCCGAGATCGACTTCTACGAGCGCGTGCTGCCGCTCCAGCCAGATCCGGTTCGCTCGCGCGTCGATCTCGGTGCGACGCACGAGCTCGGCGGCGAGCCCGAGCGCGCGGAGGCGCTCTACCGCGAGGCGTTGGAGCGGGCGCCGGACGACTCCTACGCGCTGCGCCGAATCGCGCTGCTGACGATTCGCCGCGCGGAGGGCGACCCGGCCGCCGTCGCGCGGGCGAGGGACTTCGCGGAGCGCGCGGTCGCCGCGAGCGGGCGGCGCGATGCCGCCGCGCTCGAGGCGCTCGCGACCGTGCAGATCGCGGGCGGCGAGCTCGCTGCCGCGACCGCGACCTTGCGCGAGGCACTCGCGACCGATCCAGCGCTGCAGTCGCCCCGGGTGCTCGAGCGCGTGCGCGAGAGACTCGAATCACTCGAGTCTCTCGCGCCGGCTTCGTGAGGCCAACTCGAAGCCGGTACCCGCGCGTCTCTCTCCGCCCGAAACACGAGCGGGAGAGACTCGAGATCGAGTCTCTCCCGCCGCGATTGTCAGACAGTCGTGTGAATCAGCCCGAGAGGTGCTTCCCTCCCGAGTGAAGGGCGAAGTCCGGATAGGCGAACGCGCCCATCTCGGGACCATCGAGGCCTTCGAGCTCGGTCTCTTTGCTGACACGGATCGGTGTGATCATGTCGCTGAGCTTGAACCAGACGTAGGCCATGCTGAAGGCGAAGACGGTGAGAATCACGCAATCGATCGCCTGCATGACGAGCTGTGACGAGTCACCGTAGAGCAAGCCGCGCACTCCGTCCGAACCGTACTTCGCCACCATGTCCGGTCGTATGACGCCGTTCCAGCCCGCGCCGTACTGACCCGTCGAGAAGATGCCGACGGACAGCACGCCCCACAGACCATTCACGCCGTGAACCGAGATCGCACCAACCGGGTCGTCGACGCCCCGCGCTTCAAAGAAGAAGACGCTGTACACGACGAGAATGCCGGCGATCCCGCCGAGCACCGCCGCGCCCCACGGATCTACGAACGCGCTGGGAGCAGTGATCGCGACCAGGCCGGCGAGCATGCCGTTGCACAACATGGTCGGGTCGGGCTTCAAGCCCTTGATGTAGAGCGCCATCATCGCGCCGAGCGCGCCGGTGATGCTCGCCAGCATGGTGTTCACGACGACGAAGCTGATGCGCAGATCTGTGCCGGCCAACGTCGAGCCCGGATTGAACCCGAACCAGCCGAACGCCAGGATGAACGTGCCGAGAACCACCATCGGGACGTCGTGACCCGGGATGGCCTGCGGTTTTCCGCCGACGTATTTCCCGATCCGCGGCCCGATCACCATCGCGCCCGCGAGCCCGATGATGCCGCCCATGCCGTGCACGACGCCCGAGCCCGCGAAGTCCACCGCGCCGTGCCCGAGGCCCCAGTTGACGCCAGCCTGCGCGAGGAAGCCGCCGCCCCAGAGCCAGTTTGCGTAGAGACAGTAGGGAAGCGCGACCCAGAGCCCGTAGAGACAGAAGTTCTTCCACGCCCAGCGCTCGCACATCGCGCCCGTCGGAATCGTCGCGGTGGTGTCCATGAACACCATCATGAAAAAGAAGATCCCCAGCACCGAGACGTCACCGACGCCTGGGTTGAGGAACCAGCCCTTGAGTCCAATCAGGCCGTAGGTGAAGGCGCCAGTCGCCGCTCCGGTGGGATCGACG
>JBIOJK010000170.1:0-6044 GCA_044450765.1 Myxococcota bacterium
CACGTCGAGGCGCCGACCCCGGGCTCGGCTGTGCTCGCGGGCGTGCTGCTGAAGCTCGGCACGTTCGGCTTCCTGCGCTACGCGCTGCCGCTGTTCCCGCAAGCTGCCCTCGCGTACGCGCCGTGGATCGTCGGCCTGGCGCTGATCGGCATCGTGTACGGCGCGCTGGTCGCCATGGTGCAGAGCGACATCAAGAAGCTCGTCGCCTACTCGTCCGTGTCGCACATGGGCTTCATCGTGCTCGGTCTGTTCGCGCTGAACCCGCAGGGCATCTCGGGCGCCGTGCTGCAGATGGTGAATCACGGTGTCTCGACGGGCGCGCTCTTCATCTTCGTCGGCATGCTCTACGAGCGCCGCCACGTGCGAGAGCTCGATGCGTTCGGCGGCCTCGCGCACGCGATGCCGGTCTACGCGGCGTTCTTCCTGATCGCGACCATGAGCTCCGTCGGGCTGCCCGGGCTGAACGGCTTCGTCGGTGAGTTCCTGATCCTGCTCGGCGCCTTCGAGCACCTGCGCTGGTCCGCCGTGATCGCGGCGAGCGGGGTCATCCTCTCGGCGGTGTACATGCTGTGGGCCGTGCGGCGCGTGTTCTTCGGGCCGGTCGTGCACGAGGCGAACCGCGTGCTGCGCGACCTGTCCGCGCGCGAGAAGCTCGTGGCGGTCGCGCTGGTGATTCCGATGATCTGGATCGGCGTGCACCCGTCGACGTTCACCAATCCACTCGACCGCGCCGTGACTCAGCTGATCGAGACGATGTCGCGCCGCGCGCCCGATCTCGCCCAGCAGGCGGCCGAGCCCGCGCGGGCGCTCGACCCGGAGAGAAAAGAGTGATTCCGCAGATCGACGTGGTCGCCGTCGCGCCGATGATCCCCGTCGGGCTGGGAGTGCTCACGCTTCCGCTCCTCGACGTGTTCTTGGTGCGGCGCGGCAGCTTGCTCGGCCAGCCGCTCAGCGCGGCGCGGCGCAGCACGTATCTCGCCGCGGCGAGCGGCCTGTTTCTCGCTGCCTCGCTGCTGGTGACGCTGAACGCCTTCTCGCAGCCGATCCGCGTATTCAACCCCGAGAACCCGATGGTGCGCATGGACGGCGTCGCGCTGTTCCTGTGCGCGACGGTGCTGATCGGCGCGCTGCTGACCGTGCTCGCGAGCACCAAGTATCTCGAGCACGTGCACTCGAACTGGGGCGAGTTCTACACGCTCGTGCTGTCGTCCGTGATCGGCATGATGTTCCTGTCTGCGGCGTCCGACCTGCTGATGCTCTTTCTCTCGCTCGAGCTGATGAGCATCCCCGTGTACGCGCTCGCGGGCTTCCATCGCGCGTCGCTGCGGTCGAACGAGTCCGCGGTGAAGTACTTTCTGATCGGGTCGTTCGCCTCGGGCCTGCTCCTGTACGGATCCGCGCTGCTCTACGGCGCGACCGGGTCACTCGTGCTCTCGGAGATCGCGACCAGCTTCGATCCCGAGAACGCGCTCGATCTGTGCGGCGCGGGGCTGCTGCTCGTGGGGCTCGCGTTCAAGATCTCGTCGGTGCCGTTCCACCAGTGGGCCCCCGACGCCTACGAAGGCGCGCCTACTCCCGTGTCCGGCTTCATGGCGACGACGGTGAAGGTGGCGGCGTTCGGCGCGCTGGTGCGGGTGGTGTCCGTCGCGCTGCAGCCGGCGTCCGACTCGATCAGCCCTGCGCTCTGGCTGCTCGCGGTGCTCACCATGACCGTCGGCAACATGATGGCGCTGATCCAGCGCAACACCAAGCGCATGCTCGCGTACTCGTCGATCGCGCACGCCGGCTACGTGTTGATCGGCGTGCTGGTCGGCGGCGAGGCGGGCACGCGCGCCGTGCTCTTCTACTTGCTGAGTTACACGTTCATGACGATCGGCGCGTTCACCGTGGTCGCGGTCCTCGCGCGCGACGGCCGCGAATACGACGCGATCGACGACCTCGCGGGGCTCGCGCAGACGCGACCCTTCCTCGCGGTCGTGATGTCGGTCTGCATGTTCTCGCTGCTCGGCATGCCGGCGACCGCGGGCTTCATCGGGAAGTTCCTGCTGTTCAGCGCGGCGGTGCAGCAGGGGCTCGCGACGGGTAACTCGGCGCTCGTCTGGCTGGTGGTGATCGCGGTGCTGAACAGCGCGCTGTCACTCGCCTACTACCTGCGGATTCCGGCGCTGATGTTCTTCCACGCGCCGCGCGAAGACGTGCAGTCGAGCGCGCCCGGCTCGTTCGAGCGCATCGTCCTGTTCACCTGCGCCGCGGCGATCCTGCTGCTCGGACTCATGCCGCAGGACGCCCTGCCGCTGCTCGCCTCCGTCCTGCACATGCCGGACGTGAACGTCCTGCAGCTCGCCAGCGACGCGGCCGCTTCGCTCGGCCCGTGACTCGCCGCGGCCGGCGGACTGCCGAGAGTGCTAGCCGGTCCGCTCTGAGTGGAGCCACTCGACCAGAAGGCGATTCACTTCCTCTGGCGCGTCTTGCTGGACCCAGTGAGACGCGTCGGGCAGGCGGTGCAGAGTGAGGTTCGGCACGAACTCCTCGATGCCGCCGAGTGTCTCGACGCCGAGCGCGGTGTCCTGCTCGCCCCAGAGGACCAAGGTCGGCACCTCGATCAGCGGATAGCCGAGGCTGCGCTGGCGCCGGGCGCCGCCGCCGGAGAGCAGGGCGCGGTAGTAGTTCAGCATCGCGGTGAGCGCGCCCGGCTGCAGCGCGGCGCGCCGGTACACGTCGAGCACCTCGTCGGGGAAGTTCTCCTTGTGCACGGCCATGTCCCGGAAAGCTCGCCCGATCATCGCCGCGCCGCGCGCGCCGAGCGCCTGCTCGGGCAGCCACGGGAGCTGGAAGAAGAGCATGTACCAGGAGCGGAGCCACTGGCGTACCCCGCGGCGCAGCGCGCGCTCGTAGCATGCGGGGTGCGGCAGGTTCATCACTGCGAGGCGCGACAGCGGGCGCAGTCGGCGCAGCGCGAACAGCCACGCAATCACGCCGCCCCAGTCGTGACCGACGAGGAGTGTCTCGCGCGCGTGCGACGCGTCGATGAGTCCGGCGACGTCATCCATCAGGCGCTCGAGCGCGTACTCCTCGCGCCCGACCGGCCGGTCACTCGCGCCGTAGCCGCGCAGGTCCGGCGCCCACGCCAGCCAGCCCTGTTCGGCGAGCACGGGCAGCTGAAGTCGCCAGGAGTACGCGAGCTCGGGGAAGCCGTGAAGGAAGAGCGCCAGGCGGTCGCCGCTGCCCGCGGCCGACACGTGGAAGCGTAGGCCGTTCGCCTTCACCTGCTCGTCGCGCAGGCCGGGTTGAAGCATGGCGGCACCCTAGCCGATCCGGCAACCTGGAGCCGCTCGCGGTCGCGCCTGAACCGGGGAGAAGCCATTCCGGACGTATTGCCCACTCTGCTGCCCACATTCGTCGCGCTGTGTCTCGGCGCCCTGGTCGGCCTGGAGCGACAGGTCGCGCAGACCGAGAGCCAGGGCGAGAAGGACTTCCCGGGGGTACGCACCTTCGCGTTCACCGCGCTGCTCGGCGCGCTCGCGGTCATGGTGGCGAACGCGGTGCACCCGCTGCTGGCGGTCGCGATCTTCGCCGCCGACGCCGTCTTCCTGATCCTGCGCTACCGCTTCGACAGCGAGAAGAACTCCGATCCGGGCTACACGACCGAGACGGCGAGTCTCTGCACGTTCGCGATCGGCGCGCTCGCGCAGAGCGGCGAGATGCTCGTCGCCACGGTCGTCACGATCGCGATGGTCGTGCTGCTGCGCTCGAAGCGCACGCTGCACCGCGCCGCCGACTTGCTCTCGCCCGCCGACATGGAGGCGCTGATCCGCTTCCTGGTGATCACCGGCATCGTGCTTCCGCTGCTGCCCGACACCGCGATCGACCCCACGTTCCAGGTGCTGCACCCGCGCGACGTGTGGCGGATGGTCGTGATGATCTCGGGTCTCTCGTTCGTGGGCTACGTGCTGATGCGCATCCGCGCGGGTCACTCGAGCTACATCGCGACCGGGCTGCTCGCCGGCCTGGTCTCGAGCACGGCCGCGACGCTCGCCTACGCGCGTGCGGGTCGCGGCGTCGCGCACGCGAGACACTACGAGGCGCTGATCGCGCTGGCGGCGTCCACCGCGTTCCTGCGCATCGAGCTGATGCTCTTCGTGGTCGCGCCCGAGCTCGCGCGGCGCGTGCTGATCCCGCTCACCGCGATGATCTGCGTCGGCCTTGCGCTCGGGTTCACGCGGCATCAGCCGGAGCAGAAGGCGCCGGAGCGGCACAAGTTCGAGAACCCGCTGACGATGCGGGTCGCGGTCACCTTCGCGGCGATTTACGCTTCGGTGACTCTTTTGCTCGCGTACGCGCGCCAGGAGTTCGGCGACGTCGGGATCTACGCGGTCTCGGCGGTCTCGGCGCTGGTCGGCGCCGACGCGCCCGCGCTGTCACTGGCGCGGCTGGTGCGCGACGGCCACCTGAGCGTCGACACCGGGGCCCTCGCGGTCGTGGTCGTCGCGGTCTTCACCACGCTCGGCAAGATCGGGATCCTGGCCGCCGTGGGACGCAGCCCGTTCGCGCGCCGCGTGTCCGCGTCGCTCATGTCGGTGGCCGCGACCGGTGCGGTCGCGCTCCTGCTCCTGCACCGCGTGGTGTAGGGTTGGCCGCGGTCGCAGTCACGGGCGCGAACGGATTCGTCGGCTCGCACGTGGTGCGCGAGCTGCTCCGCCGCGGTCACGAGGTCGCGGCGCTGATCGGCGCCGACGTCGGCTGCGAGAACCTGGCGGACGTGCCGGTGAAGCCCCGCGCGCTCGATCTGCTCGACCCGGAATCGGTGCGCGCCGGCCTCGCGGGATGTGACTCGGTGATTCACACGGCGGCGTGTTACTCGTTCTGGCTGCCCGACCCGCGCGACTTCTACCGGATCAACGTCGACGGCACGGCCAACGTGCTGGCGGCCGCGCGCTCGCTCGGCCTGCGCAAGCTGGTGTACACGAGCACCGGAGCGACGTTGGCGGCCGAGCGCGCCGGCTTCCGCGGTCACTATCGCGCCTCGAAGGCGGCCGGTGAGAGACTCGTGCTCGACGCGGCGGCGAGCGGCTTCCCGGCCGTGGTCGTGCACCCGACGACCGTGCTCGGTCCCGGCGATCGCCGCCCGACGCCGACGGGCACGCTGATCGTGCACTTTCTCGCGCGGCGCATGGTGGTGTTCATCGAGATGGAGCAGAACGTCGTGCACGTCGACGACGTCGCCGCGGGTCACGCGCTCGCGCTCGAGCACGGGGTCCCGGGCGCGCACTACGTGCTCGGTGGCGACAATCTGTCGATGCGCGAGTTGGTCGGGCTGCTCTCCGAGATCACCGGCATCCCGGCGCCGCGCTTCGCGCTGCCGAACTCACTCGTGCTCGCCGTCGGCGCGGCGAGTGAGTGGCTCGCGGACCACGTGACGCATCGCCCGCCGGTCGTCGCGCGCGAGGCCGCGCTGCACGCCCGCGACGCAACGCCGTTCGACCTCGCGAAGACCCGCGCCGAGCTCGGCTACGCGCCGCGCCCCGCACGCGAGGTCCTCGAGGACGCCGTGCGCTGGTTCGCTAGGGCGCAGTGACTCAGCCGATCCGATCGAACCCCGTGTAGGGGCGCAGCGCCTTCGGGATCGCGATCGAGCCATCGGCCCGCTGGTGGTTCTCGAGGATCGCGATCGGCGCGCGCGAGAGCGCGACGGCCGTGCCGTTCAGCATGTGACAGAAGCGCGTCTTGTCGCTCTCCGAGTCGCGGAAGCGCACGCCGAGTCGCCGCGCCTGGTAGTCGGTGCAGTTCGACGTGCTCGTGATCTCGCCCCAGCCGCCGCCTTCGCCGCGGCAGGTCATCCACGCTTCGAGGTCGTACTTTCGGTAGGCGGGCGCGCCCAGGTCGCCCGTGCACACGTCGACGACGCGGAACGGAACTTCGAGCTCGCGGTAGATCTCTTCCTCGATCCCGACCAGCTCCTCGTGCATCGCTTCCGACGCCTCGGGCCTCGTGATCGCGAACATCTCCACCTTGGTGAACTGGTGGACGCGGTACAGACCGCGCGA
>JBIOJK010000171.1:0-6041 GCA_044450765.1 Myxococcota bacterium
AGGCCTCGATGTATCTCGCGAGGGCGTGCAGCGCGACTTGCTCCCGATCGTCGAGGGCACCAGCGTGCAGACCAAGCACGGCACGGTGCGCACCGACCACATCCTGTTCATCGCGGCCGGCGCCTTCCACGTCTCGCGCCCGTCGGACCTGATCCCGGAGCTGCAGGGGCGCTTCCCGATCCGCGTCGAGCTCGAAGATCTGGACGAGGCGGCATTTGTGCGGATCCTCGAGGAGCCGCACAATGCGCTCGTGAAGCAGTACCAGGCGCTGCTCGCGACCGAGAACGTGCGGCTCGAGTTCAAGCCGGACGCGATCCGCGAGATTGCGCGCATCGCCGCGGAAGTGAATCGCTCGACCGAGAACATCGGCGCGCGCCGGCTGCACACGGTGCTCGAGAGACTCCTCGACGACGCGCTCTTCGAAGCTCCGGACCGCGGTGGTTCGAGCGAGGTGTTCGACGCCGCGCGCGTGCGCGAGCGCCTGTCCGAGATCGCGGGCGACCGCGAGCTCGCGCGCTTCATCCTCTAGGGCATGATGGAAGAGCTGATCCGCAAGGCGAACACGCTGGTCGAGGCGCTGCCCTACATCCGCGCGTTCTTCGAGCGCACCGTCGTGATCAAGTACGGCGGTGCCGCGATGGAGAACGACGCGCTCAAGGCCTCGTTCGCGAAGGACGTGACTCTGCTGCGCTTCATCGGCCTGCGCCCGGTGATCGTGCACGGCGGCGGGCCGCAGATCGGGAACCTGCTCGCGCGGCTCGGCAAGAAATCCGAGTTCGTCGACGGCGTGCGAGTCACAGACGAAGAGACCATGGAAGTCGTCGAGATGGTGCTCGGAGGGCAGATCAACGCCGAGATCGTGTCGCTGATCGGCGACGCGGGCGGCCAAGCGATCGGGCTGACCGGCAAGGACGCCGGTGGTTTTCTGCGGGTGAAGCGGCTGTACGGCCCCGGCGGCCGCGACCTCGGCCGCGTGGGTACACCGGAGCGTGTAGACGTCTCGCTGATCAAGACGCTGACCAAGGACGGCTTCATTCCGGTGGTCGCACCGGTCGGCGTCGACGCGGAAGGCAACACCCACAACGTGAACGCCGACACCGCCGCGGGCGCGATCGCCGAGGCGCTCACGGCCGAGAAGCTGATCCTGTTGACCGACGTCGAGGGCGTGCTCGACGATGCGAAGCAGCTGATCCACCAGATGTGCGAGTCGGAGGTGCGGCGCGCGATCGCCGACGGCGTCGTGAAGGGCGGCATGATCCCGAAGCTCGAGTGCGCGGTGCACGCGATGGAGCGGGGAGTCACCGCGGCGCACATCATCGACGGCCGCGTGCCGCACGCGCTCCTGCTCGAGATCTTCACCGACGGCGGCGTGGGGACGAAGCTTGTCCGCTCGAAGGCCTGAGCGCCGGCTGCCCAAGGACTTCCTGTCGATCGCCGACTGGCCGCGCGACGCGATCGAGCAGATCCTGTCGCGCGCGCTCGAGCTGAAGGACCTGCGCCGGCGCCGCGTGCCGGTGCGCTCGCTCGAGGGCTGCTCGGTTCTGCTCTATTTCGCCAAGCCGAGCTTGCGCACCTTCGTGACCTTCGAAGTCGGGGTCGTCGAGCTCGGCGGCTTCCCGGTGTACCTGCCGCCGGGCCAGGTGCAGATCGGCGAGCGCGAGCCGCCCGAAGACGTGGCGCGCAACCTGTCGCGCTGGTGTCACGGGATCGTCGCGCGCACCTATGGCCACGACGTCGTGCAGACTCTGGCGACTCATGCGAGCGTGCCGGTGATCAATGCGCTGACCGACTTCCTGCACCCGTGTCAGGCGATGGCGGACGCGCTCACGATCCTCGAACACGGCGACCTGCGCCGCGACCAGCTCACCTACGTCGGCGACGGCAACAACATGTGTCACTCGCTGCTCAACCTCGCTGCGTGTCTCGGCATGTCGCTGGTCGTCTCGACGCCGGGCGGGTACGCGCCGGACGCCGAGCTGGTGAGCGGGGCGCTCGAGCGCGCCGCGAAGAGCGGCGCCCAGATCCGCTTCGTCGCCGACCCGCGCGAGGCGGTGAAGGGCGCACGCTTCCTCTACACGGACGTCTGGGCCAGCATGGGACAGGAGAGCGAGGCCGAGACACGCCGCCGGGTCTTCCGCCCGTTCCAGCTCAACGCCGAGCTCGTCGCCGCCGCACCCGACGCCTACATCCTGCACTGTCTGCCGGCACACCGCGGCGAGGAAATCAGCGAAGAGGTGTTCGAGTCCGAGCGCTCGATCGTGTTCGACCAGGCTGAAAATCGCCTGCACGCGCAGAAAGCGATTCTCGAGCTCTTGATCGCCCCCTAGCGCGACAGGCCCGCCAGTCTCGCCGGCGCCCCCTCAATTTCCCGCCGAGTCACCCCGATAGCTTGGGGGGCGAATTGCGCATCGGCGTGGAGGCGGGATGAGTGCGAGCACCGACGGCGAAGCAGCCTCGAACGAGGCGGCTCGAGCGGGCGCTCGCGTGGACCTGCCCGACGCGTTCCAGCGCGAGATCCGCGAGTTCGCGCGCGCGCTTCCGACGCTCACCTACTACGACGTGCTCGGCGTCGCGCGCGAGGCGGAGCCGGCCGAGATACGCGACGCGTTCTTCCAGCGCTCGAAGACGTACCACCCGGATCGATATTTCAAGAAGGAGCTGGGTCCGTTCGGCGAGCTCTTGAACGAGGTCTACAAGCGCATCGTCGCCGCGCACGACGTGCTGCGGGACCCGAAGCTGCGCGGCGCCTACGACCGCTCGCTCTCGCCCACCACCACGGAGTCACGCCAGGTCGTGCTCCCGCCGCCGGCCGTGCCGGTGTCGCGCGCGCCGACCTCGGGCCGCGGCGCCTCGCTGCGCAGCCGGCTCGGCCTCAAGTCACCGGGCCTGATGCTGGTGTCGCTCCAGCGCCAGCTCGAGCAGAGTCGCGCGCGGGCGCGCAAGCACTTCGACGCCGCGATGCTGCAGAAGCAGAACGGCGACTGGGCGCGCGCGGCGCAGCTCGTCGAGCTCGCGCTCGCGTTCGATCCGCGCGAGAAGCAGTACCACGACGAGCTCGCCGAGGTGCTGCCGCGCGCGAACGCGGAGCGCGCGTCGGCAGTGCGCCGCAAGGCCGAGATACTTCTCGTCGGTGATCGCTCCGGCGCGGCGGAGCTGCTCGAGGAAGCCGCTCAGCTCTGCCCGACCGACGCGGAGCTGGCCAGCAAGCTGGCCGAGCTGCTGGCCGCACTCGGCGTCGATCTCGAGAAGGCGGCGCTGTACGTGGAGCGCGCCATCTCACTCGACGAAGAGAACCTCCACTTCCGCAAGAGCGCCGGCGAGATCTACCGGAAGGCCGGCGACGCACAGAAGGCGCGCAAGCACCTCCAGCGCGCCTGGGAGCTCGACCCGATGGACAAGGAGATCCGCCAGGCGCTCCAGACACTCTAGGGTGTCGGACGCCGCGAAGGGAATGCCATGAGCCGAGTGATTGGAATCGACCTGGGAACCACGAACTCCTGCGTGGCCATCCTCGAGGATGGCCAGCCGGTCGTGATCCCGAACACCGGGGGCTACAAGACGACGCCGTCGATCTTCGCCGTCACCGAGGAAGGCAAGCGCCTGGTCGGTCACTTGGCGAAGCGCCAGGCCGTCACGAACGCGAAGAACACGGTCTATGCCGCGAAGCGCCTGATCGGTCGCAGCTTCGACTCTCAGGACGTCAGCAAGTTCAAGGAGCTCCTGCCGTACGAGCTGGTGCAGGGCCCCAACAACGACGTGCGCGTGCGCGTGGCCGGGCGCGTCTACACGATTCCGGAGATCTCCGGCATCGTGCTGCGCGAGATGAAACGCGTCGCCGAGGAGTATCTCGGCGACACGGTGCAGCAGGCCGTGATCACCGTCCCCGCATACTTCAACGACCCCCAGCGCCAGACCACGCGCGACGCCGGCCGCATCGCGGGCCTCGAGCTCCTGCGCATCATCAACGAGCCGACGGCGGCCGCGCTCGCCTACGGCTTCGGCCGCGACAAGACCGAGAACATCGCCGTTTACGACCTCGGCGGCGGCACCTTCGACATCTCGATCCTGCAGATGGGCAAGGGCGTGATCGAGGTGCTCGCAACCTCGGGAGACACTCAGCTCGGCGGCGAGGACTTCGACCGGAAGATCGTCGAGCACCTGCTCGCGATTTTCCAGGAGAAGGAAGGCGTCTCTCTGCGCGGCGACACGATGGCCCTGCAGCGGCTGAAGGACGGCGCGGAGAAGGCGAAGTGCGACCTCTCGCAGCTCGCTTCGACCGAAATCAATCTGCCGTTCATCGCCGCGGACGCGGAAGAGAACGCTCTACACATGAGTGTGTTGCTGACGCGCGAGAAGCTCGAAGAGCTGGTGGGCGAGCTGGTTCAGCGCACGCAGCCGATCGTGCAGCGGGCGCTCGACGACGCGAAGCTGACGGTCAAGCAGATCGACCAGGTGCTGCTGGTCGGCGGGCAGACGCGCATGCCGATGGTGCAGAAGCTCGTCGCGAGCTTCTTCGGCAAGACGCCGCACAAGGGCGTGAACCCCGACGAAGTCGTCGCGGTCGGCGCCGCGATCCAGGCCGCGATGCTCAGCGAGGAGAAGGAGGGACCGCTCCTCGTCGACGTGACTCCGCTGTCGCTCGGCATCGCCACCTTCGGTGGTCACTTCGCGAAGCTGATCGAGCGCAACACCACGGTTCCGACCTCGCGCCAGGAGATCTTCACCACCACGCGGGACAACCAGACCGCGGTCAAGATCCGCGTGCTGCAGGGCGAGAGCGAACGCGCCGACGACAACGATCTGCTCGGCGAATTCGTGCTCGCCGGCATTCCGCCCGGACCGAAGGGGCAGCCGGAGATCGAAGTCACCTTCGACATCGACGCGAACGGCATCGTGTCCGTCTCGGCTCGCGACCTCGCGACCGGACGGGCGCAGTCGATCCAGGTGAACCCGCGCGGCACGCTGACGCCGGAAGAGATCGAGCGGCTTGCTGGGATGTACCAGCAGGGCGACGAGGTCGCCGTCAAGGGCTAGCCGGTGGACGACGCGAGACACGCTGAAGTCACGCGGCTGCTCAAGCGAGGCCTCAACCACTACGGGTTGGGCGACCTCGAGGCCGCGATCTCGTGCTGGGAACAGGCGCGCGCGCTCGACCCCGAGAACCAGGCGGTGCACGACTATCTCGAGACCGCCTACGAGGAGCAGGGCGGCGGCCGCAAGAAGGCCGCGGCTGCGAAGGGCGCCCCCAAGCCGCCGAGCGCGGCTCCGAAGAGCGCGCCGCCCAAGACGGCGAAGCCGCCGGGCGCGCCGGCGAAGAGCGCCCCGGCTCGACCAGTCACGGAGGACGACGACACGCCGAAGAGCGGCCCGGTGATCGAGTTCGACGCCGACGACGATCCCGACACGCAGATCCAGTCGGCGCTCGCGGCGTACAAGGAGGGGCGCTACGACGACGCCTGGACCGAGCTGCGCAAGCTCGCGAAGGACCAGCCGGAGCGGCTCGACGTGCAGGGGTATCTGCAGCTCGTGCGCACCGAGCGCGCGCAGTCGTGGGCCAAGGAGATCGGCGACCAGGGCCGCATCCTAAGACTCAAAGTCACGACCGCGCAGATCATGAAGCTGCGCCTGCAGCCCGACGAAGGCTTCATCCTGTCGCAGATCGACGGCCGCATGTCGATCGCCGACCTGATCTCGCTCTCCACCGCCGACCGCGTGCGCACGCTCGAGATCGTCGCCAAGCTCATCCGCGACGGCGTCGTCGAGTAGCTAAGGGCGCGGCGCCGCGAAGCGGTGCCCCCCATGCTTCGCTCGGCTGCGCTTCGCTGCGCGGCTCGCGCTGCACGCTCACCTCGCCAGACTTCCGCGCGATCTCAGTGTCGCTATGATGCGCGCCATATGACGAGCAAGAGCATCAAGCGGATCGTGTTGGCGTACAGCGGCGGGCTCGACACCTCGGTGATTCTGCGCTGGCTGATCGAGACGTACGCCGCGGAGGTGGTTTGCTACGTCGGCAACGTCGGACAGGGCGAGGATCTCGACGC
>JBIOJK010000172.1:0-5947 GCA_044450765.1 Myxococcota bacterium
AGCCGCGCGGCCCCCCTTGTTCACCCGCCATGTGCAGACTCCGGCCGCGTCGGATCGACGCCGCTTTCTTCGAACGCCCGCAGCAAGCGGCGTCCCTCGAGGATGCGCTGGATCGCGGTCCAAGTGGCTCCCGTGGCGATCACTACGACCGCCGTCATGACGAAGCCACTGAGCGCGCCCAGGATCAGCACCCCGAAGCGCTCCCCGCGCTCCATGAAGCCGACGCGCAGTGAGTGGAGGCGCCGCTCCGCCGACGCGCGGGTGTAACTCGTCATCACGGATGCCGTGATCGCCCACAGCACGAGCGCAGAGCCGAGCGGGTCGGCGGCGCGTGCGCGCGCGATCGCGATGCCGCTGAAGATCAAGAGATCGGAGAGCCGGTCGATCGACGAGTCGAAGAACGCGCCGGCCGACGACGACACGCCCTGTTGTCGCGCGACGACGCCGTCGATCAAGTCGAAGAAGCCCGCGACCATCAGCAGCAAGCCCGCGACGAAGCTCCGGTCGCCCGAGAACGCCCACGCGGCCAGCAGCGACACGCCGGCGCCCGCGAGCGTCAGCGAGTCCGGTGAGACGCGGATCGCGCGCACGAAGGGAAACAGCCGGTGCACGACCGCGTCGAGATCTTCACCGAGTCGCGACTTGATCACGACGCGCGCCTCCGCGCTTAGAGATCGTTCTCCGAGACCGGAATCACGGCGCGCGGCGCGGGGCGCAGCGGACCTTCCTTGATGAAGCGCTCGATGCGGCGCGTCCGAGCTTCGTGCTCGGACACGAGATCCGCGCGCAGCTTCTCGAGATCCTCGGCGCTCACTGGCGCGAGGCTCGCCGATAGATCGGGCAAGCTCTCGGGCGCGATCACGGGCGCGGCGGTCATCGTCTTGCGCGCGGCGCGCTCCACCATGCGGATGTCGGGAACCTCTTTACCAGCCATTCCATCTCCTCGGGCGCGCCTCGTTTGACAGCTCGCGGGCGCCCCTCTACTCTGCGAAATCCTTGAAAAAACAGCTACTTACGAAGATCATCCGCGAACATCGCGGCCGCGCTGCTAGAGCGCTCGGCGGCGGCGCGGTCCTGACGATCGCCCTTCTTTGCGGCTGCGCAACTGCACCGCCGGGCGAGGAAGAGCTCCCCTCGGCCGAATCCTACTACCAACACGGGGTCGAGACACTCAGCGGCAAGCGCTCGTTCCTGGTCTTCCACGACGTCGACTACCCAAAGGCCATCGAGTACTTCCAGGAAGTCATCGACAACTACCCGTACAGCGATTACGCGATCCTGGCGGAGCTGCAGATCGGGGACATCCACTTCGAGCGCGCCGAGTACGAGGAAGCTTCGAGCTACTACCACGACTTCGTCGAGCTGCACCCGAACCACGCGAAGGTCTCGTACGCGCTCTACCGCAACGGGCTGTGCTCCTACAACCAGATGCGCGCGAGCGACCGCGACCAGGCGCCCACGCGCGAGGCCGTCGCACAGTTCAAGGCGCTGATCGAGCGCTACCCGAACTCGGAGATGGCGCCGGACGCCGCGGTTCGGCTGCGCGAGTGCGAAGACCGGCTCGCGCGGCAGGACATCCAGATCGGCGACTACTATTACTCGCAGGGCGCCTGGTTCGCGGCCGCGCGCCGCTACCGCGGTGCGCTCAAGGACTTCCCCGAGCACGACGACCGGGTGCGCACGCTGGTGCGGCTCGGATACTGCCTCTCGCGACTGCACCAGTATCTCGAGTCCGAAAGCGTGCTGCGCCGGGCGCTCGAGCTCGGCGCGACCGACGAGCTGCGCGACGACGCGCAGAGCGAGCTCGAGATGCTCGCCCGGCTCCCGCTCTACGGCCCCCATCCGCTCGCGAAGTCGTGCGTGACCGACCCCAACGCCTCGTGTCCGAGCACGCCGTAGCGGTTCCGCTCGCCGGGCCGTCTAGTTCGAGGCGAAGAGCGAGTCGAACTCGGCCGGGCTGATGCCGTAGGGAGTCACTTCCGCGAGCACCAGCGCGCGGAAGCGCGGGCGCTGGTCCTCGACCAGGGCGCGCGCGCCCAAGTCGAGCAGCGTGCTCATCTGCTCGCGGTACTTGCGCGACGCCGTGTAGTTCGGGCTGCTCTCGACCAGCTTCGCGAGCTCGGCACCCGAAATCGCGTGTGAGCCGGACTGGTGGTGCCGGATCGCGTCGATCGGCGCCTGGAACGCGGCGCGGATCGCCGGCGCCTGGCTCGGCGCCTCGACGACGCCGGACTCGGGATCGCGGCGCAGCTCGGCGCGGAACAGATCTCGATACGCGGCGAGCGCGCTCTCGACCGCTGCGCTGCGCACCCGCGCGTCGGAAGGCGCGATCTCCTCACCGGGCCGAGCGCCGACGGGCGGAAGGCGCTCGGCATCGGGCAGGCGGCCGCTCCCGTTCGGTGACTCGAGCGAGCGCGTCTCGAGATACGAGACCAGCTCCTCGGCCCAGAGCGGGCGGTCCCGCAGGGCAGCGGCGAGCTCGAAGGCGTCGGCCTCTGGCCGGGTGATCGCCGCGCGCGGCTGTGACTGCGGAATCACGCGCGCGTAGTCGAACAGGGCCGCGCCGTTGACGATCGGGAAGTCCGGGTTGAAGTCCTCGCCCAGCGGGGTCGGCGCGAACGCCAGAGGCGCGCCGGTCGGCGTGATCGCACGCACGAGCACCTCGTCGCTGGGCACGTTGTTCGAGATCTCGGTGCGGTTCGGGACCGCGAAGGTGACTTGGCCACTGCCGCCGACCGTCGGCCGCGCAGTCACTTGGATCGAGTTCGACACGATCGTCGAGCCGCCGTAGACCGCGAGCTCGCCGGTGGTCGCCGCGATGCTGAGCGCCGCGGTGTCCGAGAGCGAGGTGACGCCGGTGGCCTGGATGCTCAGCGCGCCGTTCACGATCATGCGCTGGCCGAAGCCGACGGCGACGCTGCCCGCGGACGCGCGCAGCTGGAGGTCGCCGTCGCGCAGCAGGCTGCCCTTCCCCTTCGGCGGGCTCGTCGCCCCGTTGCCCAGGGAGATGCTGCCCGCCGCGACTGACTGGGAGTCCGAAGTCGAGACGAAGCGGACCCCGCTGTCGCCGCGCGCGGCGAACGAGCCCGCGGTCATGGCCACGTCGTCGCCCAGCACGACCGTATGGTGACTCGTGATGTCGAGGTTTTTCGCGCCCTCGATCCGGGAGCCGGACGCGAGCGCCGTGCCCGGAACGAGCGAGCCGCCCGCGAGGTCCGTGCCGGGATCCAGCGCGCCGAACACGACGTCTCCGTCGGCGACGATGGAGGTGTCGCCCGCGACTTCCGTGTCGCCGTCGATGATCAGGCCGTGAGCGGGGCCGGAGTTCGCGCTCACGAGATTGAAGTTCCCGCTCAAGTGGATGGCGGCAGGGTGCGCTACGTCGCTGTTCGGGAGCTGACTCTCGCCGATCAGCCGGACGTCGCCGTCCGTGCTCGCGATGCCGCCGACCACGAGGTCGCCGCCCGTGAGGTTCGCATCCTGCGTGGCCTGGAAGGTGTAAGTCGGCTTGCTGCCGTCGAGCTTGGCGCCGCCCGTCAGGGTGAGATTGCCGGTGTTCGCGATCAGATCGCCGCCGACCTCGTAGACGCCGACGCCCTTCTGCGCCGTGTTTGGGGTCTGGCCCGCCGCCGCCGTCCCCTGCGTGGTCGCGGAGATCCCCAGGTTCCCGTGCTTCGTCGCGACCGCCGCGGCAGCGCTGAGAGTCACGCCGTCGACCACGACCGGAGCGGTGCCCTTGACGACGACGCCGGAGGTGGTGGCATCCGGCGTGACGCCGGCGAGGAACAAGTCACCCTGCTCCTTCACGAGCGGCGAGTTGACGAGCACGGCGCCATTGGTGTTCTGGATCGTCTGGACGCTCGTGTTGCTCAGGTCGATGCTCTGCGAGTCGAGCACCAAGTCACCCGTTCCGGTCTTGGAGATCTGGTCGCCTTTCAGCTCGAGCGTGCCGTCGCTGTGCAGCGTCTGTGTCTCCGAGCCGCCGAACCTCGCCTGACCGAGGATGGTCGCGTCGCCGGTGATGGACACGCTCCCGAGCGCGGTCAGCACCGTGTCGGACAGCGTGCCGGGCAGGCCGGTGTCGGGGTTGTTGGGGTCCGTCGGGGGCGTGGAATCCGTCCCGATCACCAGCGATCCATGGACGACGGTCTCTCCGCCGACCACCACACCGCCGATCCCGGTCGCGGTGCCGAGCGTGAGCTTGTGGACGTCGAGCGTGCCGTTGATCTCGACCGGCGAGTGAGTCGCGTCCTTGGCGACATTCGCCGCGAGCAGCAGATCGGTGCCCTGCACGTTCACGATGTCGTCCGCGCCGAGCATCACGAAGCCGTCCTGCGAGATCAGGCCGAGCTGGAGCGGTTGCTCCGTCGAGAGCGGAGGCGTTCCGCCGAGCCGCGCGACTTGGATGATGGGGCTGCCGCCCTCCGAGGCGCCGATCGAAGCGTCTTGCTCGACGGTGAACTGCTGCACGGGCGCAACGCCGTCGGCGCCGGTGAACGTGAACAGGGGGAGATCGACCGTGCCGGTGGTGTTCTTTCCCGGGCCGTCGGTCGCGGCGAGTCGGATCACGTCGGCGGAGAGCTGAGTCTGGCCCGCGATGGTGTCGCCGAGCGTGAGGTTCCCGTTGTGCACCTCGAGATCGAGCTTGCCGGCCTGCATGTTGCCGCCGACGGTGAGTGAGTTCTCCGCGACGACCGTCAGCCCGGTGAAGCCGGGCGCGATCGGCGTGCCGGCGACGCTGCCTGGAGTGACCCCGCCGCTGATCGCGACGTTGTTTCCGCGAATCACGTTCGTGGGTCCGTTGTCGGTCTCGTCGCTGGTCTGGCGACTCTCGAGCAGCTGCACCGCGCCGTTCAGCATGACGTCGCCGGCAGCGCCGTCGGGCGCGCTCGTCGCCGGCACTGTCGAGTCATTCGACGTTCCCGCTCCGCCCGCGCCCCCGTCGGCGATCAGGTTGCCGCTCAGCCCGATGACTCCGGTGCCGCCCGTGGTGTTGAGCGCGATCTTGCCGCCCGTACCGCCGGCCGCGGTGCCGGGATTGCCGAGAGACGTGCCACCCGGGCCGGCCACGGCCGAGAGGGTGCCGACCGTGATCTGCGAGCCGGTGATCGCAATGGCTCCTCCGTCCTTGCCGGCGGTCGCGGTGTTGCCGCTGCCCTTCACTTCGTCGAGGCCACCGGCGCCGTGACTGTCTACGCTCGCGACGCTGACGACGCCGTTCGAGCTGATCGTCACCGCGCCGCCGGCGGACGGCGTGACCGGCAGGGAGCCGCCCGATGTGTTGAGCACCCCGGTGGTCACCGAGCTGGCTCCGTCGATCTCGAGCGATCCGCCCTGGTGCGAGTTGGTCACGGTCGCGACCGTGAGATCGCCCCCTGCCTGCAGCTTGATGTTTCCGGCGGTGGTGCGGGTGATCGCGGCCAGCGCGGTGAGCTTGCCGCCCGTCGCGGTGAGTGTCTGATCCGTCGGCGCCGTCGTGTTGCCCGCGGCCAGCGTCGTCGCGCCGTTCAGGACGATGTCCGTCTGCGCGGTGATGTCGCCGTCGAGCGTCGTCGCGCCGGTGCTCTGGAACGAGACCAGGTCGGTCAGGCTGCCGTCCACGGTGACACTGGTCTTGCCCGTCAGCTCGAGCGCCGTTCCGCTGACGGAAGCCGGGTCCTTGATCTCCACGCCCGCGCCCATCGAGTGCAGTCCGAGCGCCATGTTGCCGATGCCGCCGGCGAAGAACGCGGCGCCCGGCACCTGAGTGTCTCCGCTGCTCACCTCGATCGCCGCGTCCTGCTCGAGCACGAATCTCTTCGGAGACGCGGGGGCGGACGTCGTGTCGGTGGTCCCGTTCCTGAAGAGGACATTGCCGTCGAGAATCACCCGCGACTTCGTGTCGGAACCGTTGGCGGAGCCAGCGAACAGCGAAATCTGGTCCGCAGCCAGAGTGACCTGCTGCGCG